>JBLIEO010000073.1:0-9852 GCA_047633095.1 Maribacter sp. | reverse complement strand
GGTTTATCGCTTTAAACATATTCTCCAATTTTTCATCAGGACTGTTGGTCAGTGTGCCAAGAATATCATTGTTTATCAAAGTAGAATTAATGCGCGTAAGCACTTCATCCTCTTTGCTCCATATCCCTTTTGTCAATGCAATATGTACGTGATTGTTTGTCGTTTGCTTGTACGCTCGCAACCTAAATTCACCAAAACGAGTTGTGATATCGAAATCGGTTTCTTTGTTTATCAGGCTATCGTACTCCATTCTATAGGCTATCAAATCCTCAATGGAAACAATCTTTAAATCGAACTTTTTAGCTACCTCGATAAGTTGTGGTAAACGGGCCATGGAACCATCTTCGTTCATGATTTCCACAATAATACCAGCTGGTTGTAATCCGGCTAAACGTGCAAAATCTATTGCCGCTTCAGTATGCCCCGTGCGCCTAAGGACACCTCCTTCTTTGGCAACCAAAGGAAAAATATGCCCTGGTCTTGCTAAGTCGTGCGGTTTGGTTTCGATTTCAGTGAGGGCCAAAACGGTCTTAGCTCTGTCCGATGCGGAAATTCCAGTAGTAACCCCTTTTCCTCTAAGATCTACAGACACTGTAAATGCAGTTTCCATAGGGTCTGTGTTGTTGGTTACCATCATATGGAGTCCAAGTTCTTTGCATCTGCTTTCTGTAAGAGGAGCACAAATAAGACCCTTGCCATGCGTGGCCATAAAGTTTACGGTCTCCGGTGTGGCGAGCTCAGCAGCGGCTAAAAAGTCTCCTTCGTTCTCTCGGTTTTCATCGTCAACAACAATGATGACCTTCCCTTTTCGAATATCGACAATTGCCTCGCTTATGGTGTCTAATTGTATGTTATGTTGCATTTTCGTTGTCATCAACTTTCTTTTTCTTCAATTTTTTAAATATCATTTGGAAAAAATCCGTGATGACACCAAAGTTCATCATTCCCTTGTCTTCTGTTGCACTTTTTGTAAATAAAATTCCTAAGGGTAACATAATCAATGTGGATAACCAAGCACCTAAAATAGGATTGATATTTCCCTCCTTGGCGTAATTTCCGGCAAACACACCAATAAAATAGTAAATTAAAAATAGTACAATGGCAAAAATCATAGGCAGACCTAATCCTCCCTTTCTAATAATCGCACCTAAGGGAGCGCCTACAAAAAAGAGAATGATACAGGAAAAGGCCAGTGCATATTTGCTGTGAAGCGATAAGATATGAAGGTTATAATTCTTATATCTATTGTCCATTTCCTCCTTTTTACTCCGTATGGAACCTAAGATACCGGTGATATCATTTTTTGCGTTACTCATCACCTGAATTCTTTGCCATTCCGGAAATATATGAAGGAGATCTGCCTTTATGGAGTCTTGTTTTATTGGGTCTTCCTTAATCGCTTTTATTTTAGCAGCTAGTATGGAGTCCTTCTTTAGTCGGCCTTCATTTTTAATAATGCTAGTGTCCTTTGCTGTCAAAGGCACAAACATACCGGTTCTAGCGTTTATATTTTTAGAGAAGGCCCGCACAATCCTAAAATTGTCTTTTTTTATGGAGTCTATATCCAAGGTAAGCCTGGAAATATTTTTCATTTTGGCCGTACTTATATCACGCTCTTCGTCTAAATCTACATTATTGAATTCGGACAAATCAATATTCATGATATAGGTGTCAAAATCGGCCTGTGCGAATGGAAATTTTAGTTTGTTCTTGTTATTTTTGGTAACAATATCCTCATAATAATGCCCATCTGTGAGTAGTAATTGTAGGATATCAGAATTCTCATCGCTCTTTAATTCCCCTGTTTTTGCTTTTATTACGGTAGTATTAATGTTGTTCTTACCTTTTTGATGGATGATTACATTTCGTAGAAAGCGATCGTTATCACCATATTTTTCATCAACCTTAATATTCATATCTGCACCTTCAAAATCGCTAAATACGCCTTCTGCTACCGCAACTGCTGGCTTTATTTTTGCGATATTTCGTCGAAGGTTAAATATTTTTCGTTGGGAGAGCGGAATAACATTATTAGCAAAGAAGAAAGTAACACCGCCTAGTATAGTTACAAAGATGATTAAGCTTACCATGGCACGCTGCAAGGAAATCCCAGAAGCTTTCATGGCAGCAAACTCATAGTTTTCTGCCAATGTTCCAAAGGTGAGTATAGAGGAAAGTAGGACGGTTAAGGGAAGTACCTTTTCTGTCAGGTCTGGTATTAAATAAAAAAGGAACTTACCAATAATGAAAATATCAAGACCTTTTCCAGCCAAATCGTCTATAAAAAGCCAAATCGTTTGAAATATGAAAATGAACATCAATATTACAAACGAACTGACAAAATTAAAAACGAACCTTGATAGTATATACCGGTCTAGAATTCTCAAATGTTCTAATTTCTAATGATGTAGTAGTCTTTATCCTCGTACTTTGCTGCATCAAAAGTAAATAAGGTTTTTGATATAGGTTGATTCGTTTTAAAAGAATTAACAGTAATAGTAGTTTTAGTCCCGTTTTTGCCTGTTTCAATTAGCTTATAGATATGCTTTGTTTCGCTATCTATACCTAATAATCTAGACTTTATTTCGGTATCTGAATCGATAGGGACTAGTTTTACGTACTGGATTTTTCTTCCTTGTACGTTTTGCAATATGTCCATCGCATAACTGTGTCCAGTTCTATAAAACGTAAGCATTTTTGAAGGAGACATGGAATTTTCATCTTCAGATAAATCTTCTATGGTCACTTCTTCATTTTCAGGTACGATGGTATAGACTTTTCTGCCGTCATACAATTGTTGTGATCCCAGATAGTTAAAAATATACTTTTCTCCAACTAAGGTAACATCGCCGCGTGTTTCTTGACTAATTCCTGCTTCTGCGTTGTTTAGGTCAAACTTAAAGTCTACAAAGATATTATCATAGCTTTTGACTTTAGCATACACCTCGTCCAATAAAGCTTTTGCCTTTGTGGAGTTTTGTGCATGGGAAATATTAGCAACTATTAAAAAAGCGAATACTATTCCTAATTTTTTCATGGATCTAAATCTGTTTTTCTAACTATAATTACTTAGCGCTATAATGCTAAGTTTTGCCATACTTGCTGTTCGTAAATTTCACCACACCTAGGATGTCCCTTCACTATCCAATAATAGCTGCAGCCCTACAAGATCTGGAACTAGTACTTGTCGTGCCTTACTGCCTTCGAACGGCCCAACTATGCCCGCTGCTTCGAGTTGATCAACGATACGTCCCGCACGATTGTAACCAAGCTTTAATTTTCTTTGTATCAAAGAGGCCGAGCCCTGTTGTGCAATCACAATGACTTCTGCTGCTTCACGAAACTTACCGTCCCGTTCGGAAATATTATTATCAACACTCGTGCCAGAATCCTCGCCTACATATTCCGGTAGTTCATATGCTTCCGGATAGGCACGCTGGCTTCCTATATATTCAGTAATTTTAGCTACTTCTGGCGTGTCAACGAATGCACATTGTATACGTGTAACTTCGTTGCCTTGTGTAAATAGCATGTCCCCACGTCCAATAAGTTGGTCCGCACCTTGGGCATCAAGAATTGTTCTGGAATCTATTTTTGACGTTACCCTAAATGCCAATCGAGCTGGGAAGTTTGCTTTTATAATTCCTGTAATTACATTTACTGATGGTCGTTGCGTTGCAATGATCAAGTGAATGCCTATTGCCCTGGCAAGTTGTGCGAGTCTGGCAACTGGAGTTTCCACTTCTTTTCCGGCAGTCATAATCAAATCTGCAAACTCATCGATAACCAAAACGATATAAGGCAGGAACTTATGTCCGTCATTCGGATTCAGTTTTCTAGCCTTGAATTTTGTATTGTATTCCTTTAAATTACGTACCATGGCCAATTTTAGTAACTCATAGCGATTGTCCATCTCAATACAAAGTGAATTAAGAGTGTGAATTACTTTTGTATTGTCCGTAATAATGGCCTCTGCCGAATCTGGTAGTTTGGCGAGGAAATGACGTTCTATCTTATTGTAAAGCGTAAGTTCTACCTTTTTTGGATCTACCAAAATAAACTTAACCTCGGCAGGGTGCTTTTTGTATAAGAGCGAAGTTAATACGGCATTTAAGCCAACGGACTTACCTTGTCCAGTAGCACCAGCCATAAGCAAGTGTGGCATTTTGGCCAAATCTACTACAAAGGTTTCGTTGCTAATGGTCTTTCCAAAGGCAATAGGCAGTTCCATCTCGGCGTTTTGAAATTTTTTGGATGCTATTACCGAACGCATAGAAACGATACTAGCATTTTTATTAGGCACCTCTATACCAATGGTTCCCTTTCCTGGTATTGGCGCAATAATCCGTATTCCTAATGCTGCTAGGGATAGTGCAATGTCGTCTTCTAAGTTTTTAATCTTAGAAATACGAACCCCTGCTTCTGGGACAATTTCGTATAAGGTTACCGTTGGACCTATGGTCGCTTTGATTTGGGCAATACCAATTTTATAATTTTTTAGGGTATCAACAATTTTATCTTTGTTTTCTTCAAGCTCTTCTTGGTTTATGGTAATGCCGCCTGTTACCCCGTGTGGGTCCAAGAGTTCTATAGTCGGAAATTTGTAGTTGCCTAATTCTAATGTGGGGTCAAATTCTCCAAAATCGTCTACTAGTTTATTTGCGAGTACATCTAATTCTTCCTGTTCCTCCACAACGTGCTCCACTTCCATATTTAAGGTAGGTTCCTCTTCCTCTGATTCTGTGGGAATCGTAATTTCAAAATCGTTAGCAATGGGTTCTTTTTCTAAATGTGGAATTTCTGCTTTATGGGTATAGGTGTCAATAATTACAGGTTCCTCGTCCAAGCCAAGGGGTAGCATTTCTTCTGTTGTCGTATTTGTTTTACGTGATGACTTAAACTCTGACGATAAGGCTTCCTGTTTTGATTTAAAAAATGATACAACACCTTCTGGTGTAAGTTCAAATAAGCGAACGGTTATAAAAACAAGACCAAAAACCAAGAGTAGGAGTACGCCAATTTTTCCAGCATAGTCCTGTAGAAAATCATTTATTTCATATCCTATCAAACCTCCCAAAAGTGGACTTTCTGTAGCAAAAAAACCAAGAGTGACCGAAATCCATATAATGAATATAAGTCCCCATATCCATTTTTTAAGGAGCCCCTTCTTATCCAAGCCCAAAAACATGTAGATACCACTTAAACAAAGTAAAACAGGAAAAATCAAAGCTGAAATCCCAAAACCTTTATAAACAAAAAAGTGACTCACACTAGCACCAAATTTATTTAAGAGGTTCTTTGCTTGTTCGTTACGATTCTTGAATTCCGTTAACATGCTTTGGTCCTCTTGCCAGGTAAAGTAAAAGGAGATGAACGAGAAGAACAGGGCAATGCTAAAAAGTGCCAAGAGACTACCCAATATAATCTTGTTCTGCTTGGACAAGAGTAAGGGAGTTTTCTTTTTAGTAGGTGTGGGCTTTCTTTTGGTTGCCTTTTTTGCCATGAAACGATTTGCTCTGGGGGCTAAATTACGAATTTACGGCCTAAGCCGTCTGCATTGTGGGTTTAAAAAATCTTAGGAAAATATATAATGAAACCAATAATACTCGCTACTATGGAAACTAGCATAACGGCCCCTGCAGAAATATCCTTTATAAGACCTATTTTTTCATCAAATTCTGGTTGAACAAAATCACTTAATTTTTCTACAGCGGTGTTCATACCTTCGGTGCCCAAAACAAGGGCAATGGCAAACAGTTGCATGATCCATTCTGTTTCACTGATATCGAAATAAAAACCGGCAGCCGTCATAATTAATCCCAGACAAACCTGAATTTTAATACTCGCTTCCGTACGTATCAAAAGGATGGCACCGCGAATTGCGAAGCCAACACTTTTTATTCTATTCATTAAAAAGGACTCTTTGGGCATAATGAAATAGGACTTTCTAGGCCGTTAAGGCTTCCAATGCAGCCTTGTAGTTTGGTTCGTCTACAATTTCGGATACCTGCTCTGAGTACAAAACGGTTCCTTTTTCATCTACGACCACAACGGCTCTTGAATGCAAAGGCGCCAATGGGCCATCGGTAAAATCAAGGTTATAAGCTTTTCCGAAATTACCGTCTTTAAAATCTGAAAGCATTTCAATATTTTCAATCCCTTCCGCACCACAAAAACGCGCTTGTGCAAAGGGTAGGTCTTTGGATATGCAAAGTACAATCGTATTAGACAATTCCGCAGCTTCCGTATTAAATTGTCTTACGGATTGAGCGCAGGTACCTGTATCTACACTTGGGAAGATATTAAGTACTACTCTAGAACCTTCGTAATTGGAAAGTTTAACGGTAGCCAAATCGTTTGTAGTTAATTGAAATTCTGGAGCTTTACTTCCTGTTGCAGGTAGTGTACCTAATGTATGTATAGTATTTCCTTTTAATGTAATTGAAGCCATTTTGTTGTCTTTATAAATTAAGCAGTAAAATTAAAAAATAATAGATGGATATGTAAGCGTTTTTGAAAGTAAATAATCAAATTAATATTCTTTTGAGAATTGCTTTGCTCTAGCGCTTTTGAAATCAAAAATTCATGAGATAGTAAATAGGGCAACCCAAAATAACGCCTCAGTAAATCTTGAAGGTATTTTTAGTACACTGGAATAACTGGTATTGGTTTTACGCTTCGGTAACCTTGCTGGTTAATTGCTTAATCTTAATCCCTAATCCTGCAAAAATCAAAGTCATGATTGGACTTAACCAATTAAAAATAGCAAAAACAAAATAATCCGATACGCTAACGCCCAAAACACCACTGTGATAAGCACCACAAGTATTCCAAGGAATCAGAACAGAGGTAACCGTACCGGAATCCTCTAGCGTCCGGCTTAGATTTTCTGGTGCCAAACCTCTATTGGCATAGGCCTTTGCGAACATTTTCCCAGGCACTACAATAGCTAGATATTGGTCGGAAGCCGTCACGTTTAGGGCCAAACAACTTGCTACCGTACTTGAAAAGAGTCCAAACGTAGTTTTTGCCATGCTTAAAAGGGAAGCACTGATACGGGCCAAAGCACCAATACCATCCATAATACCACCAAAAACCATAGCGCAAACAATAAGCCAAATGGTGCCTAGCATACCTGCCATACCTTTAGCCGCAAATAGATCGCTCAATGCTTCGTTGTCTGTTGGAATAATTGTTTTCACAGTAATTGCCTTTAGTATGCCCTTATAACCCGATTCAAAAGTAAGTTCCTTTGCATTGGTTATCCCTGCCACGATATCTGGCTGAAAAAATAATGCAAAAGCCCCGCCAAGAAGTGTTCCAATGAGTAATGCCGCCAAGGGAGGTGTTTTTTTGATTATTAAAAAGATTACTACAAGGGGGACAATAAATAGCCATCCGCTAATTTTAAAACTTGCTTCTATCGATTTTAAAATACCATCTATATCCGCAGTTCCAGAAGTTTCAAGATTCAATCCGATAATGATAAAAACTGTCAATGTAATTAATATCGTAGGAATCGTGGTTATGGTCATATATTTGATATGACTAAAGAGTTCGCCGCCTGCCATGGCTGGTGCCAAGTTTGTGGTATCACTCAAAGGCGATAATTTGTCTCCAAAATATGCGCCTGAAAGTACAGCGCCTGCGGTCATTCCTAATGAAATACCTAAGGCATCTCCAATGCCTATTAATGCGATACCTACCGTGGCCGATGTTGTCCAGCTACTTCCTGTTGCGATAGAGATAATCGCGCAAATAATAACACAGGCCGCAAGAAAAATAGTAGGATTCAAGATTTGAAGTCCATAATAAATCATAGCGGGAATAATTCCACTTATCAACCATGTACCTGCAAGGGCACCTACCATTAAAAGGATAAGTAATGCTCCCGTGGTGGATTTCACGTTTTCGGCAACTTCCGCAATCATGGTTTTGTAGGAAACCTTATTTCTAAACCCTACGATTGCAGCTACAGCGCCACCCAATAATAAAACAAACTGATTGGACCCGCTTAACGCATCATCCCCAAAAACATAAACGTTATACGCCAACAGTGTCACGAGAACTATAACCGGAATTAATGCTTCCCAGATACTTAGCTCTTTGTTTTCTACAATATTTTCGTTCTGTCGGCGTTGATTCTGGTTTTTCTTAGCCATCTATTATTGGTTTGGTTTCCTGTAATATTACAACTTAAGACACGGTTGTGCAAACCTTATAACAAGTGGTTAATGGCTAATTAAAGTCTTATTACCTAGAATTTCTAGTTCTTCCATACAGTGCTTCATCTGCTCATAGGTTCTTTGGATATCATTGTCCAACCCTATAGAAAAACGAATTAATCCGTCTCCCAGTCCCATTTCTTTTTGCTCTTCTTCAGGAATTTCAGAGGAAGTTGAACTCCCTGGTGCACTAAATAATGTTTTGTAGAATCCTAAACTCACGGCCAAATACCCCAACTTTTTGTCTTGCATAAGCTCCATGAGGGCATTTGCATTTTCTAAAGAACCAACATCTAGAGTCATAAGACCTCCAAATCCATATTGCGGATTCATTTGATCTTTCATTTTTAAATGTCCAGGGTGGGAGGTAAGTCCGGGATAAACGACCCGTAATCCGTCAGCTTCAAACTTTCCTGCAAGAAAAAGAGCATTTTCGCTATGTTTTTGTATTCTTATATGCAGCGTACGCATATTTTTAAGGATTGATGCTCCTCGTTGACTATCCAAAGTACTACCCAAAAGCATTCCTGCGCCATTGTTTACATCTTTTAGAGCTAGGCAAAAATCGGTCGTACCACAAACAACCCCAGCAACACAATCGCTGGTTCCGTTGATGAACTTGGTAAGGCTATGGATAACAATATCTGCTCCTAAGGATGCGGGACGGATAGTTAAGGGCGAAAAGGTATTATCTACTACTAATGGAATTTTATTTTTATGAGAAATTTTAGCCAAGGCAGAAATATCAGCAACCTCTAATAACGGATTACTCACACTTTCGCAATAAATCATTTTAGTGTTGGGTGTGATGGCTTTTGCAACAGCATCCATATCTGTAATGTCTACAAAAGAAGTTTCGATATGAAACTTTTTAAGGAAGTTTTTCATAAAGGCATAGGTACCCCCATAAATGGTTCTGCTACTCACAATATGATCACCGGCATTGCACATTTGTAGGATTACGGCCGTGATGGCCCCCATTCCACTTGCGGTAACGTTTGCGCTCTCGGTACCTTCCAATGCTGCAAGTGCTTCTCCTAAATATAGGTTGGAAGGGGTAGAATGCCTACTATAAAGGTAACAGCCTTCGGTATTGCCTTCAAAGGTATCGAACATGGCCTTCGCCGATAGAAAGGTGTATGTAGTGGAATCGGAAATAGAGGGGTTTACGCCTCCATACTCTCCAAAATATTGTAAATCCTGTAAATCGTTCGCTGCTTTTTTACTCATAATAGTATATTTTACAAGTAAATTTAAGATATAACTGATTAATTGTCAATAGTAATTGGTAAATACAGAATATAAAACTATATTTTTCGTAATTTTAGAAAATATAACGGATATGTTGTACGTTGTATTCATTTGAAAGAACCCTATTCATTTATGAAGCTAGATGCTATTGACTTGAAACTATTAGGCCTTTTGCAACAAGATTGTAAAAAGACCACTAAGGAATATGCTCATCAACTTGGGCTTTCTACCACTGCTGTTTATGAGCGTATTAAACGTTTGGAAAAGTCGGGGACTATTAAAAGTTATGTAGCCTTGTTAGGTAAAGTTGAAGTGGACAAGACTTTTGTTGTATTCTGCCATATAAAACTGGTACAACATACGAGGGAGAATATTA
>JBLIEO010000072.1:0-10227 GCA_047633095.1 Maribacter sp. | reverse complement strand
AAACATTTTTCTGAAATAGCAGCCGTTTTTAAAGAGTCCGAAAAATTAGGAATCATCACAAATGTGTATTTAGAGGATTGGAGTAACGGCATGCGTAACTCCAAGGAATACGTCTTCCAATTCTTGGATTTTTTAGCTACCCAACCCGTAAAACGAATTCTATTACCGGATACATTAGGCATACTAACACACACGGAAACATACGACTTTATCACTCAAATTACGGAACGTTATCCCGAGCAGCATTTTGATTTCCATGGTCACAATGACTATGACCTAGGTGTTGCCAACGTTATGGAAGCAGTAAAAGCAGGCTGTCATGGTTTGCATTTAACCGTAAACGGAATGGGAGAACGTGCAGGAAATGCACCTATGGCAAGCGCAGTAGCTGTAATCAAAGATTTTCTGCCCGAGGTAGAAATTCGTGTTGACGAAACATCATTATTTAAAGTCAGTAAATTGGTGTCAGCCTTCACAGGGCTCACTATTCCCGCGAACAAACCTATTGTGGGTGATAACGTATTTACCCAGACTGCGGGCATACATGCGGATGGGGACAGCAAAAACAACTTATATTTTAGTGATTTAATGCCCGAACGCTTTGGTCGAAAGCGCAAGTATGCCCTGGGAAAAATGTCTGGAAAGGCTAATATCCAAAAGAATTTGCAAGAATTAGGCTTAACACTTAATGACGATGAGCTGAAAAAAGTAACCCAACGTATTATTGAACTAGGTGATAAAAAGGAACGAGTAACCAAGGACGACTTACCATTTATCATTTCTGATGTATTAGATTCAGACACTCATCATCAAAAAGTATTTGTGAAATCATATGTATTAACACATGCAAAAGGATTAATGCCCTCCACTAGTCTATCCATGGAAATTGATGGTGAATTTTTTGAGGCCAATGCACAAGGAGATGGACAGTATGATGCGTTTATGAATGCATTGAAAAAAGTATACACAACAAAAAAAATAGCCTTACCCAAATTGGTAGATTACGCGGTCCGTATCCCGCCTGGAAGTACCTCAGATGCACTTTGCGAAACGGTGATTACTTGGGAACACAGCGGAAAAGAGTTCACTTCAAGAGGATTGGATTCCGACCAGACCGTATCGGCCATAAAGGCCACTGAGAAAATGTTGAATATGATTTAAAGGGCCAAGTGTGTTTCGCTTAAAGCCTCATGCGCTGTGCAAAAAAGAACATAACACTAAACAAATAATAAAGCCTAAAGCGATAAGCGTATGGCATCTTGCTAAATTAAATAGATTACCGCTTTTGCGGGAATAAAAATAAAATACTAACATTGATGAAACTAAACATAGCCCTTTTGGCCGGAGATGGAATTGGCCCGGAAGTAATAGCCCAAGCAGTTAAAGTATGCGATGTCGTTGCTACTAAATACAACCACACTATTACTTGGCAGCCTGCCTTGACTGGAGCGGCAGCGATAGATGCTGTTGGTGAACCATACCCAGACGAAACCCATGAAATCTGTGCCAATGCAGATGCTGTCCTTTTTGGTGCTATTGGTCATCCGCGATTTGACAATGACCCTTCTGCCAAAGTACGACCCGAACAGGGTTTATTGAAAATGAGACAGAAGCTTGGTCTTTTTGCAAACGTACGCCCTACGTTTACCTTTCCATCCTTGATTGACAAATCACCCTTAAAAAGAGATCGTATAGAAGGAACAGACCTAATTATTCTACGCGAACTTACTGGCGGTGTTTATTTTGGCGAACGTGGCCGAAAAGACGATGGAGAAACTGCTTTTGATACTATGACCTACCAACGTTTTGAAATAGAGCGTTTGGCTAAAAAAGGTTTTGAAATGGCTTTAAAACGCTCTAAAAAACTATGCTGTGTAGATAAAGCTAATGTTTTGGAGTCTTCCAGATTGTGGCGCGAAACTGTCCAACGCATGGAAAAGGATTATCCAGACGTGGAGGTTACCTATGAATTTATCGATGCGGTAGCCATGCGATTAATTCAATGGCCAAAAGGATACGACGTTATCATAACTGCAAACCTATTCGGCGATATTTTAACGGATGAAGCTTCCGTAATTTCTGGCTCTATGGGGCTAATGCCTTCCTCCTCCGTAGGAAACAACGTATCGCTCTACGAACCAATACATGGGTCTTACCCGCAAGCTGCTGGTAAGAATATTGCGAATCCGTTAGCGACCGTATTATCTGCCGCAATGCTTTTTGAGGATATGAATTTGACCGAAGAGGCTCAGGCTATTCGTGATGTAGTCAATAAATCATTGGCTGAAAACATTGTAACAGAAGACCTTTCCGATGGTGAAAAAGCATACAAAACCAGTGAAGTTGGCGATTGGTTGGCTAAGAATATTTAGCCCCTTTAATAGTTTACAGCATAGACCTCAAAGTTTACATGGAACCTGTTTCAGTAGCTAATTTTGGGGTCTATTCTTAACAGATGCAAGCTTTATATATGCCTAGACAAATTTTTTTTTAGTATTTCCAATAGTACAACATTAGGTTTCTCGGATTAACCAAAAACATCGTAAAGTCTGTCTTAGAAGTATTGAACAACTTCTGTTTTAAAGCTATAATGCAAAAAGTCTGTTTCAGTAGCTATCAAGAAGCTTTTATCACAAGTAGCAACGGATGATGAGTCAACTATATTCTTATCTGCCCAAGCTTCACTAAAATAGACATCGTTTCCTTCGAACTTTTGAAATGGAAATTAAAAAAATATAGCACTAGTTTTTAGAAATATAAATTTTTGACAGCTGATGAAAATAGTCAACACTTGCAACGGCTAATAGAATTAATTACCTTTTCGAATTAAACAATTAGGATAATTGACGTTTATTATCATATCAAAATGTAATAAACCTCCTTTGGGATTACCCTTGCAAACCTTTAAATCAACTATAAAAAAATGTATATCACTTATCGTTTTTTTTTAGTGTTTCTATTTTCTGCTTGTGATACAGAAATAGAAAAAGGGGTTATGAAAAGTGACCTTTCCAAAGATGTCTCCCTTACTACGGAACTTGGAGAAATCGTATTTCGATTATCGGACAAGACCCCAAAGCATCGTAATAATTTCATTAAGCTGGTGAACCAAGGTTTTTGTGATAGTATTGTATTTCATCGGGTTATAGAAAATTTCCTTGTGCAGACCGGCAATCCTGAAACAAGAGCCACACCAACAATAGTGCCCGAAGCACCATACACCTTACCTGCTGAAATAGATGAAAGCCTTTTTCATAAACGCGGCGCTATAAATGCCGCCAGAATGGGTGATGATTCTAATCCAAAGCAGGAATCGAGCGGTACTCAATTTGCCATCATTCAAGGAAGAACATATACTGACAGTACTTTAGCCGTAGCAGAAAAAAGAATCAATAATTGGCTAGCATATAATACACTTATCAACAACCCGAAACATAAAACCTACTTTAAAACATACACAGAGTTATTACTAAAAATAGACACCCTAAATTCCTCGGACAAAGGACTAGCAGAAACATTGGTATTTTCCTATAAAGAGATGAAATCAAGGTTAGACTCCTTAACGAAATTAGCTGCATCTACTATAACACCATCTGCTTATACTAAAGCCCACCGTACCGCTTATAAAACTAATGGCGGTGCTGCGAATTTAGACCAAAATTATGTAGTCTTCGGGGAGGTAATCAAAGGAATGGATGTCGTTGATCTTATCGCAGCTATACAAACAGATAGTTTAGACAAACCTATTAGCGATGTTCGTATTCTATACACGAAAATGATTGAACAATCATTATATTAATAAACAGTTAACTTTTCTAAGCTCTAAAATATAAATAAAGTAAACATGCCTAAAAACCGATACCACGTTTACGTCATAGAACTTTCCAAACGTGTCTATACCGAAAATAGAAAGTTCAGAGAGGCTAATCCACAGTTTAATGGCGTATTGGAATGTGTGTATGTAGGCATGACCAGTAAAACACCTTCAGAACGCTTTAAACAACACAAAACAGGATATATTAACAAAAAAGGACACAAGCTTTCTGCAACTATTGTAGAAAAATATGGACTCTATCTTCGGGGTAGTCTTTACAATCATATCTTACCTATGGCAACAAGAGCGGAAGCTTTAAAAATGGAAGAGACCCTCGCTTTAGAATTGAGACGAAAACGATATGCTGTTTGGTTTAATTAGACGTTTTACTTGCTGCCATTGCGCAATTAATAAATTAAGATTGCAAAAACTGCCTTGGTTTACTTCTCCTTGTTTTTAGTTGCTACCAAAGCAAGGTAAACATCATTAACAAAATGAATTGCAGTTCAAAAAAAACTCAGCCTTACATAAAGTCCTTAGGGCAAAAGGAAAGCACCATTGTTTTTGAAACGACAAGTAGTATACCAAAAACAAAAGTATGTGTTACGGTTAAAGTTCAATCTCTTTTATAAACTTCATTTAATCTATTTCTAAAATAGCAGGTAAAATATACTCTACCATCATCGTATCTACTTGCGCATGGGCATAAGGCAAACCGAATGCTTGGGCAGTAATTACAATTACAAAAGGGATATCCTTGAAAATAAAAATTTTATTTCCTCCATAGCCCGTACAAAATGAAACTTCGTAATCATTTCCGTTAACCGTATATATTCGATTCCAAAACAAATAACCGTAAAAACTCGATTCGTTATAAGGTTGCGCAACTAGTTTTGAAAGACTCTTTTCAATCCATTCTTCAGGAATTAATTGTTGGTTTTTCCATTTGCCTTTGTTTTTATAAAGCTGGCCAAATTTAGCATAATCTAAAGAACGTAATTGTAATCCACCAGCGGTGTTACCTACATTTGTTGGCGTATACTGCCACTTGTATTTTTCAATCCCTAAAGGTGCAAAGAGTTTCTCATCGCTATAAGCAACCAACCCCTTAGGAACGGATTTGTGAATTACATCCCCAAGAACTACTACACCCGCGGTAAAATAGTCATAATCCTTACCTATTTCCTTTTCGGAATCCATAGGAAGGTCTAAAGTAAATTTCACCCAATCTTCTGTAGGGTACATGTTTTCCTCATTTCCTGGAGAATCATAATCATCGTCATCCCCCACAAAGCCTGAACTCATAGTTAGTAGGGACTTTAAAGTTACTTTGGTTTTTGATTCCGTATAATTATCAAAAGATTTAAGATCATAGTAATCAGTTAAGCTTAGGTTTTCATTTTCAATATAGCCCTCATTAATTGCAATCCCCATCATGGTAGATGCAAATGATTTTCCTACCGAACGCGTATTGTGTAGTGAATCACGATTTGCATCATTAAAATATTCCTCTAAAAGCAACTTTCCTTCCTTAATTACTACGATACTGGTGATTGCCTCAAATCTATTCTGAGCAATTTTCTTATTTAGGTTCTCAATTTTAGTGCTGTCGTAATTTGATTTAGATTCTGTCCAGCCACTATTTGGCTTAATGGGCTGAACAACAATTTCATTTTGATGTACTGCTATTTCTGAAACAGAAACGCTAATATCACCTGCCGCCAAAATTGGCCCTACTTTTTGGTGAGATGAATTTAGATAAGGTCTTATTTTAATTTTTAGTTGATGCTCCCCTGCAAACAACTTATCTTGTCCGCCTTCCATCTTCATAAATCGAAGCCATAAATACCAGCCCCAATAATCTATACGTTTTGGATGCATCAATGGAATACGATGACTTAATTGTTTTGTTTTAGAGGCGACAGTTCCCGCTCCTGATTGCAAATTTTGAGTATAACACAAAGTATCATCTACATAAATTTCAAACTGAAAATTTCCTTTATCCAAAAGTTGTTCTTGAGACCAAGTTGGTTCTAAATTTTGTAGACTATTTATAAGAGGCTCTTGCAAATCAAATAGAATATTTAGGTTTTCTTCATGCGTTATATTCACTTTCGAAACATAAGACAGTGCGGCTTCTTTATCGAAAAAATCTTGAGCAGAAAATTGAATTATGCTACTTTCATTGGACTGCTGCGCCGAAAGTTTAGCTTCATTTTTACAAGAAATAATTAAAACGAAAAGTACTACTGCATAATGTTTAAAGTTGATTTGCATAAGAGTGGATTTGATTGATGAATTACTTCAACAAACCTATGTAAGTAAGCGATACCAAACGCACCATACTATAATACGGCACTAATTTCTAGGTCAAATAGTGGATTAGGGTACTACTAGAGCGATTTTTTATATGCAAATGGCGTTACACCCATTACTTCTTTAAATACCCTATTGAAGGTCGTTTTTGAGTTAAAACCACATTCGAAAGAAATACCCAAAAGTGTAATATGATTATATGTTGGATTTTTTAATCGTACTACTACAGCTTTTGTGCGGTACTCATTTATGAAATCTGAAAAACTTTTTCCAATACCTTCATTTATAATTTTTGATAATCGATTCGGATGAATAGCTAAGCTGGTTGCTAAAGAAGCCAAAGTTAGTTCTGGATTCAAATAATACAGATTACTTTCCATTTGCGCTATAAGCCAACTAGCCTTTTGCATAACATCTTCTGTCGGAGCTTGTTTTTCGATTTCCGGTTGGGTTTTTGGTTCTAGCAAAACTACCTCGGGTTTTAAATAGGCTTCCACACTAATCCATATGGTTATGACAGACATTATAAGGTATATCGGATAATAATCAGGAATACCCAGTTGGAAGTTGAACATAAAATAGTCGACTAAGGTATAAGGAATCCATAAGAACCATAATACTGCAAAAATAAATAGTAAGCGATAAAGCCAGCCTAGACTATACTCTGAACTATTGCTGTAATTGTCTTGTAGCCAAATGTGATACTTCTTTATTTCCTTTAAGGCGAGCGCACTATACAGAATAACCGAACATATAGCTAGTAATTGGATAAGTGGAATCAAATTAAAAAAAGCGCTAGTGGAAGTCGCTAATATACTTCTATCGAGTGCTTCAAAAGAGATGATGACATGTACCAACAATTCAAATAAAACTGGAATAAAATGAAACCAATTCTTTTTGGAAAAAGTAAAACTGATATCAGAAATACTTTTGGTATAGAAATATAGTAATGGGCCTAAGGCAAGAGAAAAATTTAAAGGAACTAGAAAAAATCTAGGAGCATATCTAAAAAAGTCCAAATCGTGGCTCAATACCCAAATATTCCATAATACGATAACCAAAGCTGCCAATCCTAAAAAGCGATTTGCTTTTTGATTGATACGTTTAGAAAAAATTAATAATAAGCAAAACGTAAGGCCAATAAATACAGAGGCCAAGATGAGTAAGTTGTACACGTTTATTTTAAGATCCAATAGTTTAATGAAATTGATTATTTATTAAAAATACGAAATCCTCAATAATACTGATTTAGCACCAGACTATTGAGGGTTTACAAATATTTATGCTGCAACTTATTTACTCAAATACATTTTCCTACGAGCGTAAAGGTTATAAAATTCATCATCCTTTAAGCTTTCAATAAAGAGGATACTTTCACCCGTACTTTTCATTTCTGGACCTAAATTCTTATTTACATTCGGAAATTTATTAAAAGAGAAAACAGGCTGCTTGATAGCAAAACCTTCTAACTGTGGATTGAAATTAAAATCCTTCACTTTCTTCTCCCCTAACATTACCTTGGTTGCATAGTTTACATACGGTTCTTTATAAGCTTTGGCAATAAATGGAACCGTACGTGAAGCTCTTGGATTCGCTTCTATAATATACACCATATCATCCTTTATGGCGAATTGAACATTGATGAGACCAACAGTATTGAGTGCTAGTGCAATCTTCTTTGTGTGATCTTTTATTTGCTGCATTACAAACTCACCCAAATTGAAAGGAGGTAAAGTAGCGTTAGAGTCACCAGAGTGAATTCCGCATGGCTCTATATGTTCCATAATTCCTATGATATAAACATCTTTACCATCACATATAGCATCTGCTTCTGCTTCAATTGCACCGTCTAGATAATGATCTAATAAGAGTTTATTATTTGGAATTTTATGAAGTAAATCTACCACATGCTCCTCCAACTCTTCTTTATTAATAACGATTTTCATTCCTTGGCCACCCAATACATATGAAGGCCGGACTAATAGTGGAAAATCTAGCTTATCCGAAAGTATTAGCGCTTCTTCAGCAGTTTCTGCTACGCCAAATTCTGGAAAAGGGATATTATTCTCTAGCAATAGTTCTGAGAAACTTCCTCTATCTTCGGCCAAATCCAAAGATTCAAAACTAGTTCCGATAATTTTAATACCGTATTTGGATAGCTTTTCTGCCAATTTCAAAGCGGTCTGTCCACCTAATTGTACAATAACGCCTTCTGGTTTTTCATGACGGATAATATCATAAATATGTTCCCAGAACACAGGCTCGAAGTACAACTTATCAGCGGTATCAAAATCTGTGGAAACAGTTTCTGGATTACAATTAATCATTATAGTTTCGTAACCACATTCTGCAGCTGCCAAAACACCATGTACACAGCAATAGTCAAACTCTATTCCCTGCCCTATTCTGTTAGGACCAGAACCTAAAACTACAATCTTTTTCTTGTCAGAAACGATACTATCGTTCTCTACATAGCGCGTACCATCTGGTTTTTCTATTTCTGCTTCAAAAGTAGAATAATAATAAGGCGTCATTGCCTTAAACTCCGCCGCACAAGTATCCACTAATTTGTAAACCCTATTAATATTTAGCTCTGTACGTTTGTTATATACTTCGCTCTCATAACAATCTAACATATGGGCAATTTGCCTATCCGCAAAACCTTTCTGCTTGGCTTCTAATAATAATTCTTTAGAAAGACTAGCGATAGTATATTTTGAGACCTCTTTTTCAAGTTGATATAGCTCTTCATATTGCTTTAAGAACCACATATCTATCTTTGTAATCTCATGAATTCTACTCAATGGAATACCCATTTGTATCGCATCATAAATTACAAAGAC
The DNA here is from genome assembly GCA_047633095.1 of Maribacter sp. Taxonomy (GTDB): domain Bacteria; phylum Bacteroidota; class Bacteroidia; order Flavobacteriales; family Flavobacteriaceae; genus Maribacter. The sequence goes on along the minus strand of JBLIEO010000072.1, from coordinate 1,254 downwards.
CCTATCCCAACTTGGAATCGTTAATTTACTAATGATTTGGTCGTAATCCCTATATCCTTTACCATCTGCACCTAAGCCATTTCTGCTAATTTCTAAGGATTGTGTTGCCTTGTGCAAGGCTTCCTGAAAAGAACGGCCTATTCCCATGACTTCTCCAACAGATTTCATTTGAAGTCCTAAGGTCCTATCGGAACCTTCAAACTTATCAAAATTCCATCGTGGAATTTTTACGATGACATAATCTAAAGTAGGTTCAAAAAGAGCTGAAGTAGATTTTGTAATCTGGTTCTGTAACTCGTCTAAAGAATAACCTATAGCCAATTTTGTCGCTATTTTTGCGATAGGATAACCAGTGGCTTTAGAGGCTAATGCGGAGGACCTAGAAACCCTTGGGTTTATCTCAATGGCAATAATATCTTCTTTTTCATCTGGACTAACAGCAAACTGCACATTACACCCACCTTCAAAATCCCCGATACTACGCATCATATGTATGGCCATATCGCGCATTCTCTGATATGTTTTATCAGACAAAGTCATGGCTGGTGCTACCGTAATCGAATCCCCAGTATGGATTCCCATAGGATCCATATTTTCTATGGCACAAATAATCACCACATTGTCATTACAATCACGTAACAACTCTAATTCATATTCCTTCCAGCCCATCATGGCCTTATCAATCATGACTTCATGAATAGGAGAAATTTCTAATCCTATACTTAAAAGTTCATCGAAATCTTTTGGATCATAAACAATAGAAGCTCCAGCTCCACCTAGCGTGTAAGAAGCTCTAATCACTAGTGGAAACCCAAATTCTTGTGCAATTTCCTTTCCTTTCAAAAAAGAGGTAGCCGTTGCCTGCGGAGCCATGCCTACACCAATTTCAAGCATTAATTTACGAAACTTCTCACGATCTTCTGTGATATTAATTGCATCAATATCAACACCAATCAACTCTACATCAAAATCTTTCCAAATCCCTTTTTCATCAGCTTCAATGCATAAGTTCAAAGCAGTTTGACCACCCATAGTAGGTAAAACCGCATCAATCTGCGGATGTTCCTTTAAAATTTCTATAATCGATTTTGTATTTAACGGCTTTAGGTAAATATGATCTGCCATGGAGGGGTCGGTCATAATCGTTGCCGGATTACTATTGATTAAAATAGTTTCGATCCCATCCTCTCGCAAGGAACGTAAGGACTGCGATCCTGCATAATCAAATTCACAAGCTTGGCCAATAACTATAGG
>JBLIEO010000071.1:0-10268 GCA_047633095.1 Maribacter sp. | reverse complement strand
TATAAACAATTAGGATACGAGTTTGATAGTGGGGGATATCCATTTTTTTCTTATCAAATAGAAGGAAGTAAAGTTCTGAATAGGTTTGTTCCTTCAAAAGAAAACCGTGCTTTAAAACGGGAAATTATAATAAATGGCGCAAATGAGTTGTGGTTTAAAGTGGCTGATGGTTCAGCAATTAAAGAATTACCCGATGGTACTTTTGTGATTAACGACGAAAGCTATTTTATTGATTTTGAAGAAACTAATTTAAACCCTATCATTCGAAAATATAATGGTATTGATGAATTGGTGGTAAAAATACCTTCAGGTGAACAGGAGCTTAATTACAGTATTATCTGGTAAATATAAATAAGAAATGAAAAGCACTCATAATATAGTACTGGTTACAATATTTCTTTTTGCATCCCAATTTAGCATTGGGCAGTTGCAATCTGCAATGGCAAAAAAGGAAGCTGAGTTTTACAAAATAGTGAATGTGCCAATTCCTGCTGACGTATTATTAGAAGTTGGCGGTTTAGCCCTAACGGACAAGGACAAACTTGGGGTGTCTACCAGAAGGGGAGAGGTTTGGTTAATTGATAAACCTTATAGTCAAACTCCGAGTTATAAAAAATATGCAAGCGGCCTTCACGAGCCATTAGGTCTTAATTTTAAGGATAATAGTTTTTACTTATCCCAAAGAGGAGAATTGACCCGACTTGAAGATAAAGATGGAGATGACAAGGCGGACGTTTATAAAACAATCTATTCTTGGCCCCTATCAGGAAATTATCATGACTATTCATACGGTCCTAAATTCAAAAAAAACGGGAATATGCTTGTGACATTGAATCTGTCATGGATTGGCCATGGTGCAAGCTTGTCTAAATGGAGAGGATGGCTTTTAGAAATTACTCCTGAAGGGGAGATGACGCCAATAGCTACAGGACTACGGTCCCCGTCCGGATTTGAATTAAATGCCGATGAGGAGGTGTTTTATACGGAAAATCAAGGGGACTGGGTTGGTTCAGGTAGAATGACCCATTTAGAAACGGGTGACTTTGCTGGTAACCCTGAAGGCTTAGTTTGGACTGGAGAACCAAACTCTCCTCTAAAATTAAAAATGCAGGATATCGAAGAACAATCCGGTATGAGCTTGTATGAGTATTCAAAGAAAGTGCCAGAACTAAAAGCACCTGCCATTTGGTTTCCACATACTATTCTAGGAATTTCGACTTCTGATATTTTATATGATACTACTGGTGGAAAATTTGGTCCTTTTGAAGGTCAACTGTTTGTTGGCGATCAAGGCCATAGTAAGGTTATGCGTGTGTATATGGAAAAAATAAATGGGGTTTATCAAGGTGCTGCTTTTAATTTTGTAGAGGGGTTTTCATCCGGAATCCTTCGAATGATTTGGGGAAGTGATACCAGTATGTTTGTTGGTATGACAAGCCGGGGATGGGCTTCAACAGGAAAAGAAAATTATGGACTTCAACGCTTGGTTTGGAGTGGGAAAACTCCGTTTGAAATTAAAACCATAAAGGCACAGGATGATGGATTTATATTAGAGTTTACGAAACCAGTAAATAAGGGCATGGCCGAAAACCCGTCTGCCTATAAGGTAACCAGCTTTAACTATAAATACCATAACACTTACGGTAGTCCTATTGTAGACCAACAAAAAGCAATAGTAAATACTGTTGCTTTAGCTGTTGATGGTCTTTCGGCAAAACTCAAAATTGATGGTATGCGCTTGGGTTTTATCCATCAAATAAAAGTAGCTAATTTGAAGGCGCAGACTGGTGAAAAGCTTTTGCATGATACTGGATACTACACCTTAAATGAAGTCCCTGGAGGCATGCTAAAATCCAAACCTACCAAGAAAATGGAAGCAGCGAAAGGAGTGGTTCAATACAAACGAACAAACGAAATGCCTTTAACATGGGTCAACGGAGTTGACAGGAAAATAGGAATAGGCACAAAACCAGGATTGAAATATGATGTTACGGAGTTGGTAGTGGAGCGCAATCAAAAAATTGAATTGACGTTTAATAATAATGACGACATGCTTCATAATTTGGTGATTACCCAAATGGGAATCGAGTCGGTTGATAAAGTTGGTGATATGGCCTTAAAGTTAGGCCTTGATGGGGCAGACTTGAATTATGTTCCCGATACGGACTTGGTCTTAAGCCATACAGGAATTGTAGAACCTGGCTCGGAAGAAAAAATTTATTTTCAAACACCATCGAAACTAGGCGAATATTGGATTGTTTGCACATTTCCTGGGCATGCCGCTTCTATGAGGGCGAAATTAATTGTGAAATAAAAACCTAATGTATTTCGGCTGGTTATCTTTACAATAATGAAATATGCACAAATTCATCCGAAAGAAGAATTGCTCAATACCGTTAGCCACGCTATAGGGATAGTTTTTTCTTTATTGGGTTTTGTATTATTGCTACAATACGATAATAATAAATCAAATTATTCTGTCTTTGGTATTTTGCTTTATGGTTTGGGAATGATTGGTTTGTTTACTGCTTCAACTATATATCATGCAGTAGCTAAAGGGAGATTAAAAGAAAGGCTACGTATTCTAGACCATATTAGTATCTACTTTTTAATCGCAGGCACATACAGCCCCGTTGCGTTAATTCTACTTGAAAAAACGAGCGGTTGGTTACTATTTGTAATAGTATGGGCCATTGCATTCATAGGCACTATTCTAAAATTGTTTTTTACAGGTAGGTTTGAATATATTTCACTTTTACTATATGCTATTATGGGTTGGCTTATTATCTTCGATATAGAGAACCTTAAGTTAGTGACTAGTGAAAAGGGAATGCAACTTTTGTTTCTTGGTGGTGTTTTTTACACTGTAGGAATTGTTTTTTATGCTGTAAAAAAAATACCTTATAATCACTTCATCTGGCATTTATTCGTTTTAGCTGGGGCTTTTTGTCATTGGTTGTTTATTTTTATGGATGTTGTGTAATGCTATTGTTCCCTATGTTAAATTCCTATAAGTTCAAAATTCCAAGATTTAGTACAGATTGTTATGCTGTCCTACTTCTAAATTTGATGTTAACGGCTTGCTCTTCGTCAAATGAAGAAGCTATTGTGGCATTGGATACCTATCAAATCGAAGAGGGTTTTAATATAGATTTAGTAGCAGCAGAACCCTTACTTGTAGCTCCTGTAGCTTTGTCATTTGATGATAAAGGAAGGATATGGGTTTCGGAAATGCCAGGCTACATGGCCAATATGGAAGGGAATGGCCAACAGGAGCCTAATGGGAATATAAAAATATTGGAAGATCTCGACGGTGATGGTATAATGGATCATACCACTATCTTTTTGGATAGTTTGGTGTTGCCAAGAGCTTTGGCTCATGTGTATGACGGATTGTTATATGCAGAACCACCTTATCTCTATTTTACTGAAATAGAAAACGATACTCCCAAAAATCGAGTCGTAGTAGATTCTATGTATGCAGCTGAGGGAAATCCAGAGCATCAGCCAAATGGGTTGGTTATGAATATTGATAATTGGATATATAGCGCTAAATCCAGTTTTAGATACCGGCGAAGAAAAGGGATTTGGATTAAGGAACCTACAACCTTTAGGGGACAGTGGGGTATTTCAAACGATGATTTTGGAAGACTTTACTATAATAATAATTCTACTCAGTTAGTAGGGGATTATGTAGTACCTAATCGGTTAACAAGAAACGAATATTTTGCACCGCAATTTGGGGTTCGTAAAAATTTAACAGATAATCAAGGTGTGTATCCGTTGCAGCCAACGTTGGTAAATAGGGGCTATAGTAAAGGTGTACTTGATGGTGACAGTTTATTGTTAAATGTAACCGCAGCTTGCAGTCCTTTAGTATATAGGGGAGGAGATTTTCCATTGGATTATAACCAAAATGTATTTGTTTGTTTACCTGAAATAAACGCTATCAAACGAAATATTTTAACTTTTCATGGCGATAGTACTTCCGCCAAACAAGCATGGAAAGGGAAGGAATTTTTAGCTTCTATGGATAAGGGTTTCAGGCCGGTCAGTTTGGCCAACGGTCCAGATGGTAGCATGTATGTAGTCGATATGCATAGGGGGATTATACAACATACCGCATATTCGAGTCCTTATTATAGGAAAAAGGCAAAAGCGTCACAAATTGATACCTTGGTAAACTACGGAAGAATTCTAAAGATTACAGCGGAATCGACTAAAAAAAGCTCTTTTAATACTGATTTACTAAAAGAGAATCTATTAGCTTCATTAGTCCATCGGAACGGCTGGATTAGAGATAGGGCGCAACAAAAGCTTATACAAAACCATACACCCAGTCATATACCATTACTTGAAAATATGGTCATGGTTGAAGAAAAATCCTTGGCGCAGTTGCATGCGCTTTATGTTTTGGAGGGAACTAATCAACTCAGTTTTGAGTTTTTGGAAAAGGCTGCGTTATGTTTGAATCCACAAGTAGTTGCCCATGCTTTGGTTTTATTGGAAGGGTTTATTAGTAAAGACTATAAGGAAAAAGTGTTGCAGCTTTTCACCAAACTTCAAGGTAGAAATGATACGGCCATTAACCTCTATCTGGCAAGCACCTTAGGTAGTTGGGCTAAAATTTCTCAACAAGATTTTTTCCCTTTGATTGCTCGGCTATCAGAAAAGAATAGCAATAATCAGATACTTACAGAAGCCTTATTAAGTGGTTTAGCGGGGCAAGAAGAAGCCTTATTTGATTATTTAAAAAGAACGGATAGTAGTGGAAGCGTTTTTTTGAAAGTAGATTTATTAAAGGTAATGGACAACAAGAAGGCTGACAATAAGAATCGAATTTATACAACAGTTTATTTGGCTGAGGATAATCGTACAAAAGGAGCAAAAATCTTCCGTCAAATCTGTGCTTCTTGTCATGGTATTAATGGAGAAGGAATGGAAGGTTTGGCGCCACCGTTAATTAAGTCGGAATACGTTTCAGAACCGGTGGAACGATTGGCGTTAATCCTATTGCATGGACTAAGTGGACCTGTCCATGTGAATGGAGAACGATATGAGTTCAATCAAGCCATGCCGGGCTTGATTGCTAACGAGACCCTGACAGACAAGGATATAGCGGATATTATTTCTTATGTAACCAATGCATTTTCAGATAAGCCAAAAGGGATAACACTCGAAAAAATACAGGAATTAAGAAGTAAGAAGTCCAAAAGTGGCGGAGAATATACCGAAGCAGAACTTTTAGAACTTTATTAATTTCAGCAGCTTATTTCCTTAATTTATTACCACAGATTAGGCTTCGGTTTTCATATAGATAGTTAAAGTGGTGGCTAAAGTCTAAAAGTAACAAAATACTCCTGTTAAGAGTACTGCTTATTTTTGAATTATAAAGTGATATATGTTGTGAATTTATTGAGGCTTCCCAATTGGGGAGTCGTCACACTCGAAGTCTCCAACAACATATTGTAAGCCATCTAAGAAAAACTGTAAGACTCCGGGTTCTTCCATGCTTTGGGCGTTATGTGAAGCGGAGCTGTAGAATACCTTCCCCTTACCATATCTTTTGATCCAAGAAACGTACACCACTTTCTCTTTGGTCTCTTTGTTTAATCCTTCTAATTGGTCTACCTCCATGTACAGCAAAGGCCTAAAATTATAATCGAAATATGCATTTTTGAAAAAGTAGGGTTCGTCAAAATGAATCAATCCCTTTCCTTTAAAAGCATTGACTAAGGGGTGCTTCTTATCTACTTCTTTTAGGTGTATTTCTTGTTGTTTTGGATGATAATCGAAACTGCCACCAGTCATTTGGCTAAAGGGTATTGAATTATTTTGTACCGTAACTGCACCATGTAATATCATAAGCCCACCGCCATTCTTTACATAATCCATCACATTCGCTTCATATTCAGGAGCCATTTTTATTATTTCGGTATCTGAAAGCGATGAGTTTTGTCGAAGTAAATCGACGAAAAGATCACGCTCTGGTCCGCTAGGATTACAATTATTGAAAACAACGGCATCATATTTTTGTAAGTTTTTATTTTTAAACTGTTCTATATCATACTTTACATGTACTTCAAATGCATTGGTTTTTTTGCCTACTATTTTTAACATTTCGGAATTATGAGGAATGGTCCAATGGTCAAAACCGGTGGCCTTTGAAAATATAAGAATTTTCTTCTTATCCACGTTTTTGATTGTAGTTTCAGATGGGGCTAATTGTTCTATTTTGGAGAGCCACTCTTTATCTATTGTAAAAGAATCGTGGCTTTGTGCTGCAATTAATTGAAAGAACACCAAAAAGGTTGTTGTAAAAATAGTTTTCATCTACATGTAATTAAATGATTTGCGTGCTATTACCAACATTTAAATCGGGTTAAAAAAGTATAATCTTAAAATGATTCGTAAATTAAGACATATTTTCATTTTTAAATTATCTTTTAAGGTTTGAAAAGGTCTCCCACTATAAATTCGATTGCCATTTTACTTAGTTTAATAGCTAGTTCTTGTAAAATAGAAAGCTCTGGAACAGCTAAACTTAGCGTCTTGTTGAAGGATAACATACTGGTAGCTATCCCCGTTGAATTTAAAGTTACGGAAGATTTTTCAAACGGATTTACATTACTAAATAATGAGGAGGCTATTCCTTTTCAACTAGACAGTAGCTCAGCAACTGCCAATTTTATACATCATCCGGGCAATGCTGCCCGTTATACACTAGTAGCAAATGATATAGTAATTAAGATGTCGCCTCATGTAGTGGCTGCCAAAAAAGACGGGACACTTCAATTGGTGTCTGGTAGTACTCCCTTGGTCAGCTATCGCTACGGTATGACTTATCCGCCAAAAGGTATCGATTCCGTTTACAGAAAATCAGGATATATTCATCCCATAATAACCGCTAAAGGAGATACTTTAACACGTATTCAACCACCGGACCATTATCATCATTATGGATTATGGGCCCCATGGACGCATACCAGAATAGACACAACATTGGTAGATTTTTGGAATTTGGGACAAAGTTCGGGCACCGTACTTTTTAAGGAGTTTAAAACGATAAAATCAGGCCATGTGTTCTCCTCTTTTACGGCCGCCCAAGAACATATCGATTTAAAAACGCCTAAAGCACCACGCGTTGCAATAAACGAAGATTTGGAGGTTACTTTGTGGGATTTAGGCCGTGATGACCGTTACATGTTAGATTACGAAAGTGCCTTTAATTCTCCATTAAAAAATGGTATTCTCTTTGAAGCCTATCGCTATGGTGGTGGACTTGGGCTACGTTTTACCGAACGATGGAAGGCTGATAATTCTTTTGTATTAAGCTCTGAAGGAAAGGACCGACGGACTGCTGATGGAAGCAATGCAAGATGGTGTATCGTTGGGGGAGCATCATCAGATGGTAAGGGTAGCAATGGTATTTTGTTCTTGAGTCACCCTGAGAATAGAATGCACCCCGAGCCTATGCGAATCTGGCCAAGAGACTCAAATAACGGACGCGGGGATATGTTTTTTGAGTTTTGTCCTATCCGTCATAAAGAATGGAAAATTGCCCCGAACCAAGATTATTCATTGAACTACCGCATGGTGGTCTTCGATGGTGCATTAACTGTCGAAGAAGCCGAAGCGTATTGGCAGGCCTATGCACATCCGCCAGAAGTTAAAATTATTTCAAATCAATAGTAATAAATTAGATATGCAAAGACGAAAATTTATAAACAGAACAGCTTTGGGTACCGCAGCCATGGTCGGTTTTCCAACTATTGTACCTGTGCATGTTTTGGGTAAAGATGCACCTAGTAACAAAATTAACATCGGTCAAATTGGTTGCGGACGAATTGCCATGAGTCACGATATTGTGGACACTTTGAATTTTGAGGAGGCTAGAATCATGTCGGTATGCGATATTGATTCCATTCGCGCCAAAAAGGCTAAGGTGTATATAGATAAGGCTTATCAAGAGAAAACGGGAAAGGCCAAATACATGGATACCAAAATTTATGATGATTACCGCGAAATGCTTTTAAATACTGATATCGATGCCGTCATGATTAGTACTCCGGATCACTGGCACTCACAACCGGCTATGGAAGCCGCACTTGCAGGTAAGGATATTTATCTACAGAAACCGACGTCGCTTACCGTAAGGGAAGGGCAACAATTACGAAAAGCTGTCCAGGATGCTAATGTGATTTTACAAGTAGGTACGCAACAACGTGCAATGCCGCAGTTCCGAGTTGCGGCGGAACTCGTTAGAAATGGAAGAATAGGTAAAGTGCATACAGTAAAAATCGGACTTCCAGGAGATCCTCCCGGTTCCGAAGCACCTATAATGCCAATTCCAAGTAATTTGAATTTTGATATGTGGTTGGGTTCTACACCGGAAGTACCCTACACCGAAATTGGAGTGCATCCTCAAGCAGATTATAGTAGGCCAGGGTGGTTAAGACAACGAAATTATGGAGCCGGAATGATTACAGGATGGGGCCAACACCATTATGATTCGGCCGCTTGGGGAATGAACACTGAACTCACAGGTCCTATGACGGTAGAAGCACTTGCCGAGTTCCCAAAATCTGGCTTGTGGAATGTTCATGGAGATTTCATGGTAAAACATGAGTATGATACTGGTATGACCGTTTATACAAGTGGCGGATACACAAATGGTATTCAATACATTGGCGAGGATGGCTGGATTTTTGTTTCCCGTGGATCTTACCAAGCATCCGCATCGGACCCGATAGATTTAGAAAAGAGTTCGAAGGCCTTAAATGCATCTGACCCGAAACTATTGGAGTCTGTCATTGGTGCAGATGAAATTCATTTGGAGAAAATAGACGATCAGCATGGGAATTGGTTGGAGTGCATTAAAACCAGAAGACAGCCTATTTCTCCCATAGAGAAGGGTCACAAGGCTTGTGTAACTTGTTTGATTAGCGATATCGCCATGCAGCTCGATAGGAAACTGGAATGGGACAATGACAAAGAATTGTTCGTGAACGATAGTGAGGCTAATGCTATGTTACACCGTGAGCAGCGAAAGCCTTATGGAACGGATTATGTAATACGCTAACCGGTGAAGGAGAAGCTATAATTGGGATAAAATAAAAATAATGTAGAGTATCATACGGTTAATGAAATATAACATAGCAATACTATCATTTCTCCTATTCTTGTCCTGCGGGGAAGAAAAGTCCGAATCAAAATTTGAGATGAAAGAAACACATGAAAAAGTGAAATTAATGATTTTGGACCCAGGCCATTTTCATGCTGCACTAGTTCAAAAAACTATGCACTCACAGTTGGATTCGACCATTTATCTTTATGCGCCCGAAGGGCCAGAGGTTCAAGATTTTTTAAGTAAGATTGAATCCTACAATACACGGGAAGATGCTCCTACGCAATGGAGGATTGAAAAAAACGTTAGCGATGACTACCTAAGCAAAATGATTGCCGACAAACCGGGTAATGTCATGGTAGTAGCCGGAAAGAACTCTAAGAAAATAGATTACGTTTTAGAAGCGGTCAAGGCGGGTCTAAATGTCTATGCTGATAAGCCATTAATCATCAATACCGAAGGATTTAAAAAGTTGAAACAAGCCTTTGAAATTGCGAAGAAAAATGATGTTCTGATTTACGATATTATGACCGAGCGTTTTGAGTCAACTACCATAATGCAGAAATTATTTTCCACGTTACCATCGGTTTTTGGGGAACTTGTGGAGGGTACTATTGAAGAACCTGCCATTAGCAAAGAAAGTGTACATCATTTTTTTAAACATGTATCAGGGTCACCATTGGTTCGTCCTGCTTGGTTTTTTGATGTGAACGAAGAAGGGGATGGTATCGTTGATGTGACCACCCATTTGGTGGATATGGTACAATGGGAAGCATTTCCTGATCAAATTATCGACTCTACCGATATAGAAATGCTCAAAGCAAAACGTTGGCCAACGGTATTGACGCTGGAGGAATTTACCAAGGTGACAAAGAAAGAGGCCTATCCCGAGTATTTAAAAAAAGATCTGGTGGATGGAAAATTACATATCTTTTCCAACGGAGAAATGAATTATACCATAAAAGGTAAACATGCCAAGCTCTCCGTACTATGGGATTATGAGGCATCGGAAGGTACAGGTGATACACATTACAGTATTATGCGTGGTACGAAGAGTGATCTGATTATAAAGCAGGGCGCCGCCGAGAATTTTAAATCCGTGCTTTATATCGAATCAAAAGGCGACTCTGATTTTGAAAGT
>JBLIEO010000070.1:0-10282 GCA_047633095.1 Maribacter sp. | reverse complement strand
GTGGGAACGGAAACCTCGGGTTCCATTTTATCGCCTAGCAGTCAAAATTCAGTTGTGGGCCTAAAGCCTACCATTGGTTTGTTGAGCCGCTCCGGAATCGTGCCTATTTCCAGCACTTTAGATACGCCAGGACCTATGACTAAAAATATAATGGACAATGCCATTTTGTTGTCTGCCATGATGGGCTACGATGCAGCAGATGGTAAGTCGGTCAATAATCAATTTCCTAGCATACTGTCTGCTGGCCTGCATCCTACAGACTTCAATGAAATGCGCCTTGGTGCTTTTTCGACATTAATGAAAAGCGACTCCATCTATAATGCTACCGTAGAAAGTATGCGTTCCTTGGGGGCGGTAATCATCGAATTTATACCCCCAGAGGTTTCTATGGAAGGGTTTCTGAGTATTCTGAATATTGATATGAGAAACGATTTACCTTTATATCTTGAAAGAAACACCGATTCAGCAAAGGTTAAGGTTAAGTGTATTGCCGATGTAGTTACTTTTAATTCTACCGACTCGCTGCTTAGAATCCCTTACGGACAAGCTTTGTTCTACGGTATTTTGGCAGATAGCACAAGCATAAAAGGTTTGGAGGAGATAAAACAGCGGTTAGAAAATAGCGGACGGACGTTCTTTGATACTATAATGGATACAAAGGATTTGGATGCCGTGCTATCCATTAATAATTACCATGCGAGTTATGCTGCTGTCGCCAAATATCCAGCCTTGACAGTGCCAATGGGCTACAAAAATTCTAGAGAACCTATAAGTCTCACCTTTATCGCAAAACAATTTAAAGAGGCCGAGTTGCTAAAATTGGGAGCGGCTTATGAAAAGACCTTTAGGAACAGGAAAATGCCTATGGGGTATCAATAGAATACGAATTCACCTCTAACAATATCAATTTGTTGCTTGCAAGCACGTTAGGGTGATTTTCGTAGTACCTAATCAATTACTGAATTTATCAATCCCCATAACTCATTATCAAAACTTGAAGGTCCAAGGGTGGTTACTCCTATAGCTTCTCCCATTCTCACAATAACTAAGTTTTGACTAGGAACGATGTATAGTTTTTGGTCGTTTTCCCCTAGTCCTGCATATAAGTCTTCAGAAGCGTTGGGTATTAGTTTCGTCTCAAAAACAACTTGGGATTGCACTATTGCACTATCAGAGCGCTTCCTTTGCCGTTTAACCACCACAGATATCCGTAGAATTTATTTAAGTCTTGAGAAGTATTTTCATACCCACTAAATAATAGGCATCACCCAATATTGCCGTTTCATCCCAGACCCCATTACTAAGGTTTAAGAATCCAAACCGCGCCATGCTTCGCCCAGTACTCCAATATGTATTATTGAATCTATTAGCAGAAAGCCACTGGCCGGTCATTCCAATTCGGTTCCTTAATTTAGAATTAAAATAAGTCTAGAAATCGGTATCGGAAGCATTGGTAATCACATCTTGCAAAAAGGGATAAGGCGCGTTATGGTAAGACCAGCGTGTTCCCGCATCTGCTATATAGGTATGGCAGTCAGGTGTTTTGCAACCCCCTTGGGTGTCATCCATTCCAGTAGTCATGCTCAGTTGGTTCCAAAGGGTAATCAAATCCTCTTTTTCGGTGGTGAGCGATGTCCAACCTTCATCTAGATAATCGTAACTTTTGTCTGTCAATTGTAAAAAGACCTCTTCTTGTGCGATTCCTGTAGTAAATGAGGTTAATATTTTTCCAGCGGATGCCAAGTACCACAGGAAATCTTTAGTGAAATCTATTCCGTACCATTCCATGGTTATTCTCCCATTTTTCAGTAGCAAGAATGCCTTTGTGTTTTTTTCTTTTAAGAACGTATATTATGCTTGTGAAGCAACCCTATTCCATTTTAGTTCTTTCATGGGCATGGTCTCCCATTCGGTGGAATTAAGGGGTGAAAAATATAGGTTTTCGGCTGTTTCCTCGGTAATTTAATCATCTTGGATTTTAGCATCGGCATCAGTAGAACAGGCGATAGATAATAGCCCAATAATCAATAAAAACAGACGTGTTATATTTTTCATAACAATGGTTTTAGTGTTGGACACCGATTCGCGCTTAGGGTGTAACGTATAAATCAAAGAAAACGTCTGAAATAGTCTTAGTTCGGTAGTCATATTGTATTTTTGCACCTCCTTAAACGGTAATCCGTTCCCATAAAAAAAGCTATGCGTACAAAATCACTTAAGAAGAACAAAATCAACGTAGTAACGCTAGGTTGTAGCAAGAATGTCTACGATTCTGAAGTACTGATGGGCCAATTGAAAGCCAACAATAAAGATGTGGTGCATGAGGAGGAAGGCAATGTGGTTGTAATCAATACCTGTGGGTTTATTGCCAATGCAAAGGAAGAGAGCATAAATACGATTTTGGAGTATGTACAGAAGAAGGAAGCCGGTACTGTAGATAAGGTTTTTGTCACCGGTTGTCTGAGTGAGCGATATAAGCCAGATTTACAAAAGGAGATTCCAAATGTAGATGAATACTTTGGTACCAGTGAACTACCTAGCCTTTTAAAAGCATTAGGAGCAGATTATAAGCATGAGCTTATTGGGGAGCGTTTGACTACAACGCCTAAGAATTATGCTTATCTGAAAATTGCGGAGGGTTGTGATAGGCCATGTTCTTTTTGTGCTATCCCCTTAATGCGGGGTAAACATAAGAGCAAGCCAATAGAAGATTTGGTTACAGAGGCTGAAAAGTTAGCGGCAAAGGGCGTTAAAGAATTGGTTTTAATCGCACAAGATCTTACCTATTACGGATTAGATCTTTACAAAAAACGGAATCTTGCCGAACTGCTTACTGAGTTGGTTAAGGTAGATGGTGTAGAATGGATACGTTTACACTACGCCTTCCCTACAGGATTTCCAATGGATGTACTAGATGTAATGAACCGTGAGCCCAAGGTCTGTAATTATCTAGACATTCCTTTACAGCATATAGCGGATAGCATTCTTAAAAGTATGCGACGTGGAACAACACAAGCAAAGACTACAAAGCTGTTGCAAGATTTTAGGGCAGCCGTTCCTAACATGACTATTCGTACCACCTTAATTGTTGGATATCCTGGAGAGACGGAGGAAGATTTCCAGACCTTAAAACAATGGGTAGAGGAAATGCGTTTTGAGCGTTTGGGTTGTTTTACCTATAGTCATGAGGAAAATACCCATGCTTATAACTTGGAGGACGATGTTCCTGAGGATGTAAAACAAGATCGCGCTAATGAGATTATGGAGATACAATCCCAAATTTCATGGGAGCTGAACCAACAGAAAATAGGACAGACCTTTCGTTGTATTATTGATCGTAAAGAGGGTAACTATTTTGTGGGTAGGACAGAATTTGATTCTCCTGATGTAGACAATGAAGTTTTAATAGATGCCGCAAAGCATTACGTAAAACAAGGTGAGTTCGTGGAGATTAAAATCACGGAAGCAGCAGATTTTGATTTGTACGGTGAACCTGTTTAATGTTTCTTAACCTATTACAAAGAACAAAATATCCTTCTTTAGTTTATTAACTTCTAGGCTAAAGTGTCCTTGATTGTTCGCCATACCAGTTTGGTTTTACATCCTTCTTACATGGGGTTCCTAATAGATATTGGAACGACACAATTGCAAATTTGTTGGCAAGATAAGCGGGTTTTTGATAGGGGTAACTCCTTGAATCCTGTGTAATAGCTAATCAGTAATCACCTACGTATTAAAACCCTACTGCTCAAAATACAAGTAGATATATACGGCAGCACCAAAATTGGTAACATCCGTAGAAGCCAAACGCCACCCATCTTTTGCATATTCATCCAGTTTTTCCTGTATTTCAGCTTTTGATGAATTTACAATATGCTTGGTATCTAGCGTAATTTTACTATAATAGATTAGGGTTTCAACTTTGTATTTTTTCATTTAGGCTAAATTTTAGTTTACCATAAATAATGCATTGGCAAAGAACAATTTACCGTTCTCCCAAAACCCCCTAAATAGCGGATTGTCTACCATATAAATGACTTTTCCACGGCGTATAGACTGTGTTCCAAATATCAAGGTTTTATCAATCTGCTTAACGGCTTCGCTACCTGCAAAACCGGAGATAGGCTTGTTTTGGCCTTCTGTAAGGTATACGGCAGTGCCACCATCTAAGTAGTCATAGCTTCGGTTTCCGAGTTTTAGTGTAAAATAACTAGTGTCATACCCATAAGCCAAAGGATTGGTCGGGTCTACGGTAGTCTTAAAAATAGCACCTGTAATGGAGAATTTTACGCGTTCCCTTTCTGATATATCAAAAGATTTTAGGTTTACGATAGTATCTTTTTTGGTTTCTTTTTTCTTGATTTTAAAGCTTTTGTCCGTTGCCAGAGCATCAATAGCACCGCCCATGGCAATGAGTTTGCCACCTGCACTTACCCAATCGGTTATTTTTTTTATCATATCCTCTTTGAGGAAACTTCCGTAACCGCTTCCGTCCGGTAGAATCAGCACGTCGTATTTGGAAAGGTCAACGCGACTAAAGTAGCTTTCGTCTAATACAGCAATTGGATATTTTAGTTGTTGCTCAAAAAAGTGCCATATTTCACCAAATCGTAGGGTAGAAGTTGAATCTCCGGCCAATACTGCGATTTTAGCATCGGGAATCATATCTACATAACTAGAGCCAAAATCCTTCCCACTGTCAACGAATCCTGTTGTAGCAATACCTAAATCAATTTCTGGATGATTGTTTAATACCAATTTCATTGCCCCCACAAAGTCTTTATGATTTTTATTATCGGCCAAGGTAATAATCAAACTTCCACGTTTGTAGGAAGCGCCATCAACTGAAAAAGGTTTGTGGGCTGTACGTACTCTAATCTCATTTTTTAGCAGTGCGGCTAAGAATTTAGCATCGGTAAGGCTGTTCCAATCGCTTACATAAGCATAGTTGGTTGCGTTTATTTTATTGGTGGAAGTTAGCGTTGCGACCATCATTTTATTTTGGTTTACACTATTTTCCGATGCAATGGCCTCCAGACCGTAAGCATAGGGAAGGGACCACGCCGTAATATCGTAGGTGACGGAATCACTAAGTTTTGCTTCTGGTTCAAAAAGCACCTTTACCAAGGTGCCTTTAGATTGGTTGGTAGAAACTACCATACTATTTTCCGATACCTTCATGCTTCCTGTTTTACCAGTAGCGTAATCAAAACCCTTAGCAGCGCTATTGGTGCCAAATCCATATTCTATTTCGTGTTGTTGAAGCAATCTACCTAAAGCGTTCAACTTGTCACTATTTCCATTAAGGATATAGCTTTTATACTTAAAATTCTTGTTTTGGTAGAATTTCTTGAATTCATCGTTCAAACGTTGCGCGTTTTTGTTGGCCACTTCTACAGTTGAAAGTCCAGTCGTGTAGTGATGGGCTATACGGTCTTTAAGGGTGAGGGTATCGCCAATACTGTTAATGATTCCGAGTCCAGCACGGCCACCACCTCCCTGCTCATAAGTCATGCCAATACCGCCATTGTAGGTGGGGTAGGTGTCACCGTAACTTGGGTATAGTAAATCGAATACTTCCTTGGTAAAATATAACCATCCATTTTTATCAAAATATTTGGCGTGGTTCTTTCCTATGGTCTTTTGAAAGTCGCGCTGAAAATCGGTAATCACTTCATGATAAGGTTCCGCTGCGGGCGCAAAATAGTAAGGATTATCCACACCTTGTTCATGAAAATCTACATGTACATGAGGCAGCCATTTGTTAAATTCTTTTAAGCGTTGCTGACTTTCTACCTGCGTCAACCATGCCCAATCTCTGTTCAAATCGAACATATAATGATTACTTCTGCCGGTCCACCACCCCTCACGATGTTCCTTGGAATAGGGGTCTACATTATTGGGTGTATTTTTATATTGGTTGTACCAATTTACATAACGATCACGACCATCAGGGTTAATGCATGGGTCAATTATAACCACCGTGTTTTCTAAATAATCACTTTTTTTGGTTAATAAATCATAGATGGTCTGCATGGAGGCTTCCGTGCTTACACTCTCGTTGCCGTGGACGTTGTAGCTTAACCAAACAATAGCTTTATTTGGTTCTCCCTCCCCTTTAGTGTTTTTTAAATGCGCTTCTCTGATATTTTCTAGCTGTCCCATATTGGAGGTCGATGAAACATAGGCTAAAACCAAGCGTCTACGTTCATTAGTCATTCCATAATCCTTTAAAACCATTCTATTTGGTTCTTGTGCTGCTAAATACTCATAATAATCCAGTACCTGATGGTGTCGCGTAAACTGACTGCCTAATTCATAACCCAAAAAATCCGAAGGGGATTTTAATTGTGAAATGGCTAGTAATGGTAAGAGCAAAAGTAGTGTGGGTAGAAATTTCTTCATAAAACCTTTATTGTAAATGCTAGCTTCAAATCTAATAAATTATTGTTGAAATATAGTTGTGGAGTTTTCCTTTTTGTTCATTGACCTAAAAACACGATTTTCATCTAACTTAACGTACTTTTAAGAATTTAAATAATACAGCGTTTTATATTTATTTTCATTTTTGTGCATATATGGATATCGATTGTTTGCCTTTTAGAAACACAGGTTATTTTTCAAAGCTCATTTGCGATTATATTTCGGAGGACGGCCAGCTAGCCCCTTTCTATAATCGGTTTCCGAATTTGGAAAATTTCCAAGAACAAATAGCAGAGAAAAAGGCTGGTTTTCCGTTGGAGAACAGACAGGTATTACATGATGCATTGATGCATCAATATGAAAATTATACGATATCTAAAAGTACTCGACAGCATATAGCTGCATTACCTGACGAAAATACCTTTACCGTAGTTACTGGCCATCAATTGAACCTATTCACCGGTCCACTGTACTTTCTTTATAAAATTATCTCTACCATCAACCTTTGTGAGATACTCAAAAAGAAATATCCGGAGCAACATTTTGTACCTGTGTATTGGATGGCTACTGAGGATCATGATTTTGAGGAAATAAATTATTTTAATTTCAAAGGAAAAAAGATACAGTGGAACAAAGATGCCTCCGGGGCTGTTGGGCATTTCAACACAAACGGATTAGAAGAGGTATTTACTACATATTTGAACTTATTAGGAACTAATGTTAACGCTAAAACCTTAAAAGAGCTTTTTGAAGCTGCCTATTTAAAGCACAATAATTTAACTGATGCTACGCGGTATCTGGCCAATGAATTGTTTGGAGCTTATGGTTTAGTTATTGTGGATGGAGATGATGCCCGCTTAAAAAATGTACTTATACCTTTTATTAAAAAAGATATACTGAATCAAACGGCTCATAAAGCGGTTTCGGAAACCATAGAGAAATTACAGGGGCTGGAAACCAACTACGGTGTGCAGGTGAACCCTAGGGAAATTAATTATTTTTACTTGACCGATGGGTTACGCGAACGTATCGTGGAACGCGATGGCACGTACTATGTGAATGACACAAACATTAAATTCTCCAAAGAGGCATTGTTGGAGGAGCTGCAGGCGCATCCAGAACGATTTTCTCCTAACGTAATCGCCAGACCTTTGTTTCAAGAAGTAATATTACCCAACCTTTGTTACATAGGCGGTGGCGGAGAGTTGGCCTATTGGCTGGAATTGAAATCGGCCTTTGAGGCCATGAAAGTTCCGTTTCCTATGCTATTGCTCAGAAATTCAGCTTTGGTCATCACGCAGAAACAAAAGGAAAAATTACAAAAACTTAATATTTCGTTGGAGGAGGTTTTCTTAAAACAAAATACGCTAATCAATAAAAAAATACGTCAGGTTTCCAATATAGATATTGATTTTACCCCCCAGAAAAAACAGTTAGAAGAACAGTTTAAATCATTGTACGAAGCAGCCGAAAAAACAGATAAATCATTTCTAGGCGCAGTTAAGGCTCAAGAAGTGAAGCAGAAAAAAGGTCTGGACCATTTGGAAAAGCGCTTATTGAAAGCGCAGAAGCATAAATTAACTGACCATGTATCCCGCTTAGTAGAGCTACAGAACGAGCTCTTTCCTAGAAAATCGCTCCAAGAACGTAACCTCAATTTCTCTGAACTGTATTTGGAATACGGAGAGGCGCTTATACCTATGTTGTTCAAAGCTTTGAATCCGTTAAAGCAAGAATTCGTAATCCTTACAGCAGAATAGGGATGCTGTTGGCTAGGATTTTAAAACACAAGATTGGCCTACTTGTATTTCTGTCCTTTTTAGCTATTACATGCATTACTTTTTTAAAAGTGCTTTTGAGTTGGAAGATGCCGAACAAGTCTACTATTACCAATGTTTACCCTGGGGCTATGACGACCAACCGGCCTTTTATACTAGGATTGAATATTTTGTAACTTAGATTTTTTGGGTTCATAAAGTTTCGTTTTTCCTATTGCGCGGTTTTATTTTGCTGGGATTATACTATTGATAGGTCAATTTTTCCGCAATATTATTAAAGACCATAAAAAGGAAGTACGGGCTTTTTTGGGATTGGTTTTATTCCCTTTTTTTATTGATTTCACCTTCAGAAGGCTATCTCACACGTCACTTTTATGCTTGGCCATTTTGGCTTCTGTACATTTTGGCTTTCATCCGCTATTTATTTGCTTAGAACAAGACTATCCGGATAAGCTATGGATGCTTCCAGATGTCACCTATAGCGGAAACATAAAAGTCTTGAATTCTGAGAAAGAAATCTTTTCCAAGGACGATTTTTCGTTACTGAAATCCAAACCTAAGAATCTACATGGGGTAGAGTTGATTATAGGAAGAGAAAATTTAGAGGGTATAATTCCGTTGCTACATCTTTTGGATTTCGGAAAAGAAAAGGATACCTTAATCGTAGTGAACCTTAAAAGGGATGTACCTTCTTTTGAATAAATAGTTTTATTTTTTATTATTATGCACGACATAGATATAGAGATGGTTGAAATGACTTTAGATGTGGTCAAATATGCTATTAATCGAATCACTAAAACAAACCCTGAATTGGGCAAGCCCAAAACCGAGGCAGAATTACGGATGTTGGTAGGGGAAACGGTTACTGATAATGGAATAGGAGGAGATAAGGCTTTTGAGTTGTTCCGAGATGTTTTGGTCAAGGCCACCGTTCCCATAGACCATCCGCGTCATTTGGCCTTTGTTCCAGCGGCCCCCACCAGAGCTGCAATTTTGTTCGATTTAGTAACTTCTGCATCCAGTATTCATGGTGCCTATTGGATGGAAGGGGCTGGCGGTATTTTTTGCGAGAACGAGGCTATGCAATGGTTGGTATCACTCACAGGTATGCCAAAGCCTGCTTTTGGAGTGTTTACAAGCGGAGGTACCGCCGCAAATCTTTCTGCCTTGGTAGCAGCTCGTGAGAAATGGAGAAAAGACCCCAAGAATCAGAACGTAAAGGGCTTGATGATTACTTCCATTGGTGCTCATTCCTCTATCAAGGCTATGGCCAAGGTTATAGATGTAGATGTTCTTTTGGTAGAAACTGAGGATGCTATGTCTGGTGTTGCATTGCAGGCCGTAATCAATGGATTGGTTGGCAGGGAAAGAGCTAGGGTATTTGCTGCAGTAGCGACAGGAGGGACGACCAATGCAGGAATCATAGATGACCTATTCGGAGTGGCGGAAGTATGTGAAAAAGAATGTTTGTGGTTTCATGTAGATGCTGCTTATGGCGGTGGTGCTTTGGCGGCCAAATCCGTTCGGCATTTGTTCAGCGGTATTGAGCGAGCAGACAGTGTTACTATAGATCCCCACAAATGGCTATTTTCTCCTTATGATTGTGGAGCGGTACTATATAAAAACCCTGAGGAGGCAAAAGAAGCACATTCCCAAGAAGGGTCTTATTTGGAAATATTTAAGGATGAAGGAGCACACGGCTTTAACCCCTCTGATTATCAAATACAATTGACACGCCGTTTACGGGGCTTGCCGCTCTGGTATTCCTTGGCTACCCATGGCACTGAAAAATATGCATGGGCTGTGGAGGAAGGGATAAAGTTGGCCAATATTGCCGGTAAATTGATTGCTGCACACCCTTTATTGGAATTGGTACGGGAACCCAGTTTGTCTTGTGTACTATATCGGCGTAAAGGTTGGGAGCCAGATGACTATCGCAATTGGACCTATAAAAATCACGAAGCCGGTTTCGCGTTGGTAACACCTACAAAGTGGAGAACTACCGATGGCTATGAAACCGTAAGCCGTTTCTGCTTCATTAATCCAGATACTACGGAAACTGATATCAAGGATATTTTGAA
>JBLIEO010000069.1:0-10321 GCA_047633095.1 Maribacter sp. | reverse complement strand
AGTTCTAGCGAACATCCGATGGCCGCAGCAACCGTGAAATATGGGAAAGAACAAAAAATCGAACTATCAAAAACCAAAAACTTTAGTGCGGTTACTGGAAAGGGTGTAGAAGGAACAGTTGATGGTAAAAAACTAGATTTAGGAAATGCCAAAATGATGGAATATGGAAAAGCCACCATTTCTGAAGAAATGGAAGCCGAGGCACAATCATTTCAAAAACAGGGCAAAACAGTTTCTTATTTGGCTGTAGATAGCAAAGTTTCAGGCTATGTGGTTATTGGGGATAAAATTAAACAGACAAGTGCTAAAGCCATTAGAGAATTACAAGATAAAGGCATCGCTGTCATAATGCTTACTGGCGATAATCACGATACTGCCCAAGCTGTAGCGAGTGAACTCAACCTGGCTGACTTTAAAGCGGGAATGTTACCAGAAGACAAACTCAAAGAAGTAACAAAATTACAGGAACAAGGAAAAGTGGTCGCAATGGCTGGCGATGGTATTAACGATGCACCTGCATTAGCTAAAAGCGATGTAGGTATCGCAATGGGAACAGGAACCGATGTTGCTATTGAGAGTGCTATGATTACCCTTGTAAAAGGAGATTTACACGGTATTGTGAAAGCAAAGAACCTAAGCCACGCTGTAATGAAAAATATCAAGCAAAATCTATTTTTTGCATTGATATATAACACACTAGGAGTCCCTATTGCGGCAGGTGTTTTATTTCCGGTTTTTGGGATACTATTATCGCCTATGATTGCGGCACTTGCAATGAGTTTTAGTTCGGTATCCGTAATTGCAAATGCCTTAAAGTTAAAAACAAAATCAATTAATTAATACATGATTATAATGAATAAGAATATTTTATATATCGGTATTGCTGTAATTATAGGACTAGTTGGCGGTTATTTATTATTTGGAAATAACGCTAACACGTCCAATCAAGAGCTATCGGACAGTCATAACCATTACGAAGAGGCTAAGAATCAATTATGGACGTGTTCAATGCATCCTCAAATAATGCAAGGAGAACTAGGCGATTGTCCCATCTGTGGGATGGAATTAATTCCGGCGGAGTCAGGTGGGAAAGGATTGGGCATGAACGAGATCAAAATGACCAAGAACGCCATGGCACTGGCGAATGTTCAAACTACTATTGTAGGAAATGCTAGAGCATTTGATGAAGATGGAATGATTTTGCTATCTGGAAAAATTGCCGTAAACGAAGAAAACAGCGCGGTTCAAGCAAGTTATTTTGATGGGCGTATTGAACAGTTGAATGTAAACTATGAAGGGCAGAAAGTGAATAGCGGTCAATTATTAGCTGCCATTTATGCACCTAATTTAGTTGCAGCCCAACAGGAATTGATTACAGCAGCTTCTTTGAAGGAATCCCAACCTGCTTTATATAAAGCAGTGCGTAATAAACTGAAAAATTGGAAACTCTCGGATAAACAAATCGACGCTATAGAAGCATCAGGTGATGTGAGGGATAACCTTCCAATTTATGCAACAGTTTCCGGAACGGTCTCAGAAGTGATGGCGAAAGAAGGCGACTATGTAAAACAAGGCCAGTCTTTATTTAGGGTCACGAATCTAAATTCGGTTTGGGCAGAATTTGATGCGTATGAAAATCAGATTTCAAATTTAAGAGTAGGTCAAAAGATCAAGGTAGTGACGAATGCCTACCCCAACAAAGAGAATGATGCTGCGGTTTCATTCATTGACCCCATATTAAATAATTCAACCCGAACGGTTACCGTAAGAGCAACACTTAAAAATATGGAAGGTTTGTTTAAGCCAGGAATGTTTGTAAACGGAAAACTTCAAGGATTAACAGAAAAGAATAGTGAATTAATTTCCGTTCCTGCAACTGCTGTACTATGGACAGGAGAACGCTCTTTGATATATTTAAAAACCAATCCAAATGAACCCATTTTTGAAATGCGAGAAGTAACTATTGGAAACCGAAATGGAGAAAATTTCACTATAACTTCTGGCTTAGAAAATGGAGATGAAATTGTAACTAATGGAACCTTTACCGTGGACGCAGCAGCACAGTTACAGGGGAAGAAGTCCATGATGAACAAATCTGTTGGTAAAACAATGACTGGACACGAGGAGCATACAAGTATACAGATGAATAGGGAAGAAAAATTGGATGGAGGAACTACGGAATTGCCAAAGTCTGTTCAGAAAAATTTCCTTCTAGTATTAAACTCTTATTCACAATTAAAGGATGCTTTTGTCGAATCTGATATTGAAAAGGTAAAAATTGCTACAGGTGTTTTATTAAAGGACTTGGAAAAAATTAAAATTTCTAGTTTGACAGAAACTCAAAAAGAATATTTTGGTGGTATTGATGAAGCACTTAATGCTATTCTTGAAGACGCTGATTTAGAAAATCAACGTGTTAATTTTGTAGTTTTGAATAAAAGTATTATCCCAGTCGCTATGAACATGAGTACTTTGAATCCGCCATTTTATGTTCAGAAATGTCCAATGGCGAACCAGAACAAAGGCGCTTTGTGGCTTAGTGAAAGTAGAGAAATAAAAAATCCATATTATGGAGACGAGATGTTAACGTGCGGTGCTGTAATAGATACAATTGGGAAATAGATATTATTATAGTTTATAAATCTTAGTAGATGTTGAAGGGTAGTTTTGTTTTTAGTTGTTTTGTGATTATGGTATTGCCTTTTCTTAGCTTTTCTCAGTCTACTGTGGATGGGGTAGTGATGGAACCTAACGGTAACAAGACCATAGCTTTGCCAGGAGCCAATGTGTATTGGATGAATTCCCAAATTGGAACGGTTACCGATGTAAAGGGAAATTTTAGCATTCCGTTTTCTGGGCAATACAATGCACTGATTATTAGTTATGTCGGGTTTGAGTCGGACACCCTTGATATTAGGGAACCCAGAAAAATAAGGCATGTTCTAAAACCTTCCAATGCCTTGGATGAAGTGGTGGTGCAACAGCAACGCGATGCGGTAGAAAAAACTTTTTTTAGTACTCAAAATGTGGTAACGATTAATAGTGCTGAATTACTGAAAGCGGCCTGCTGTAACCTTTCCGAGAGTTTTGAGACCAATCCTGCTATCGATGTAAATTTTTCCGATGCACTAACAGGTACTAAGCAAATTCAAATGCTGGGACTTACGAGTCCTTACCTACTCATTACCCAAGAGAATATTCCTATGGTGCGTGGTGCTTCACAGGCGTACGGACTCACATTTACTCCAGGAAGTTGGGTAGAGAGCATACAGATTACTAAAGGTGCGGGTAGCGTAGTCAATGGCTATGAGAGTATCTCTGGACAAATCAATACAGAGCTTGTAAAGCCTATGACGGACCAACGGTTATTTGTAAACGGGTATGCCAACCAGAACGGGCGTTTGGAACTAAATACGCACATCAATCATAAGGTTACTGACAAGTTGAGCACGGGTCTGTATATCCATGGAAATCAAAGAACACAGAAAGAGGACGGTAACGATGATGGCTTTTTAGATGCGCCTCTAGCCAATCAAATAAATATTATGAACCGTTGGCAGTACCAGAATCCGGAAACGGGATGGGTAAGCTTTATTAATCTCCGCTATCTAAATGATGAAAAACAAGTAGGAGAAGTCGATTTCAATGCCGGTAACTGGGTTCGGTTGCGCTCAGCACCCAATGCTGATACTCCCGAGGGTCTCGCTCTTAGCGAAGCCGAAGGCTGGGGAAGTGAAATAGACACACGACGTTTTGATACCTCGGTAAAACTGGGTTATGTATTTCCAGAGTTGCCATTTCAAAGTATAGGGTTTCAGGCTTCCTATAGTAATCATCAACAGGAATCCTACTTTGGTTTTAATCGATATGATATAAACCATAACAGCGTATATTCCAATCTGCTGTTCAACTCCATCATCGGAGATACAAGGAATAAGTTTACCACCGGATTGACCTTTGCCTATGATAGCTACGATGAACTCGTGAACACTACAGACTTCGGCAGGGAGGATGTATCTGCAGGGGCCTTTTTTGAGTATGCCTACGAAAATATCGAAAAAATAAGCCTGACTGCTGGCCTTAGGGTAGATACCCATAATCGTTTGGGAACCTTTGTGACCCCAAGGTTGCATGTGCGCTACACCCCTTGGGAACAGGGCAGTTTAAGAGGTTCTTTCGGAAGAGGTAGGCGAGCCGCCAATATTTTCGCCGAGAACCAACAGCTTTTTGGATCCTCGCGACAAATTCAGATTTTAGATACCGAGGGTAGCGTCTATGGTTTGAATCCTGAGGATGCTTGGAATTATGGGGTGAGCTTTTTACAAGGTTTTGTATTCATGAACCGGAAAGGGAATCTTTCGTTGGATTATTACCGAACAGATTTTAGAAATCAAGTTGTGGTAGATTGGGAGAACCCCAGAGCCATATCTTTTTATAATTTAGATGGAGAAAGCTTTGCCAATAGTTTTCAGGTAGAGGTAAACCATGAAATTTTAGAAAACTTAGAGGTGCGAATGGCCTATAAATATTATGACGTAGCCACTGATTATAGAAGTGGTAGGCTACAAAAATCCTTACAGGCCCAAAACCGTTTTTTTGTAAATTTAGGGTATGAAACAAAGCCCAAGGAGAATGGGTCTCTTTGGAAGTTCGACTATACGGTGCATACTCAAGGGGAACAGCGTTTGCCAAATACCGATGTGAATCCACTACAGTTTAGATTGGGAGACTTTGCAGATGGTTATAGTATTATGAACGCCCAAGTGACCAAGGTTTTTTCAACTAAATTTGAGGTGTACCTCGGCGGGGAAAATTTATCTAATTTTAGACAACCAAACCCTATTTTAGGCTTAGACGACCCATTTGGTCAGAATTTTGAAACGAGTATTGTGTATGCCCCTATTATGCGTAGAATGTTCTACTTGGGGTTTCGGTTTAAAGTACAGTAAAAATGCCCCTAGCCCCTAAAGGGAGGATTATAATAGCTGAATTTGAAGTAGGATAAATACCAAGTTTTAGATTAAAGAGCTAGTGAGCAAAAAGTAAAGGGTTGCTGACTCCCCGTAAACAAAAATTAAAATTACAAAATTATGATAAAAGTAGTATTGACACTAGTAATGGTCTTATTGTCTGGCGTAACCTTTGCTCAGGAAAAGAACAAAAAACTGACCATAGAAGTCGATGGAAAATGTGATATGTGTAAAACCCGTATAGAAAAGGCAGCATTGGACGTAAAAGGGGTCAAATATGCCCTTTGGGATATTCCCTCGCACCAACTATCTTTGATTATAGATGAACGTAAAACGGACCCTATGAAGGTAAAAACTGCCTTAGTTGCTGTTGGTCATGACACCAAAGAACTCAAAGCAACAGAAGAAGCGTATGACGGTGTGCATCCTTGCTGTAAGTATCGGGAGGATAATACGGATGATAGTGGCAAATACTAATAACTGAATAAAGCTATTTTTCATCAGAGTAGGTAGTATAAACAAAAACCGTTCTTGGATATCCAAGAACGGTTTTTGTTTTAATCCTATAGAAAACAAAGGGTTATTTTGTTTAATCAATAATAATCTCATCAGCAAAAATCCAAGAAGGCAGTCCGGCAGCATGATGCCAGTAAGGTGTCTCTGTGTTTTTTGCCAGTACTTTAATGTACCTGTATTTTTCTGAATTTAGCTCTAGTTCAAAATAATAGATGTCGTTTATCTTACTGCTTTTTGTGAGTGGGTTAGGGTTAGTAACGGTTCCTAAAGGAGTAAAGGTCTTGTTGTCTCCAGACCCATAATAGGTTACGCTAGTAGGAAAAAATACAACGTGATTGGTCACTTGCAAGAAGGCCATGGATATGGTGCTGATGGACTGTTTTTCGTCTAAATCAACTATCACTTCCATAGTGTTGCCTTCATATCCTAACCAGTTGGCGTAAAAATTGCTTCCGCCCAAGGCACCATCTGTTAATACCATAGGGTTTTCGTCTGCGTACTTTTTGGGTGAGGTAATCGAAACTACATTTTTTCCTTTGGCTTTATTGGTTCTTTTCGCCGTTTCTAACGCAGATACGTAGTTAGCACCATATTCACCTACGGTGAATCCCATTTCGTTCATAAGGGTGATGTTGTTGTCTTTGGCAGTATTGGTGAAATTATCCAAAAGAAGTGCTACGGTGGGATTGGTTATTTGGATGCCATTTTCATTGGTTTTAGTTAAACTATAGGTAGGGGTGCTATTTTTTCTACTGGCTTCTAAAACAGCAAAATCGACTCCCATTCTTGCCATTTTTACTCGTTTTAGTACTTCTGGTTTATCGGCTACCGCTTCTGCTGCTGCGTTGAATAAAGCTGTATACTCTTGAAGCAGTTTGGGATTCAAATAGGAGGAAAAAGCTTCGGAGGGATCACCGTAGAGGAAAAGGAAAAAATTCACATCTTCTTTTAATTTGGAATGGATGAGGTCTACATATTCTTTTACAAACGGACCCGCTTCTTGGTAATAGCCATTCGTGAATTCGGATATTAGGGCATTAAAATCCTGATCTGGGTTCCATAGTAGTTTGGCGGTGATGTAGGACCTAAGCTCAAACAGTTCGCTAGGGTTGTAACTGTGCTGTTCAAAGATCCACTTCGCATTGTTGTCCCTAAATAATTGAATGTTGGGCTGAAGGGTGTACAAATTGGGAAAAGGTGATAAAAAATTAGTGAATTGGGTCGTGTAATCCCATATTCGAATATTATCGGTCAGTTTGCTCCATCCCGTTAGGTCATCGGCAAAATCCATACATTTTTTAGCGATAGGGGCGCTTCTATCACATTCAATACTACATAAGGTAATCAAAACATTTTCAAGCGGACTTGTTTTGGGCGGTTTCCGTGTATGCTGATACGCTAACGTAGATATTGTTTTCTGCGGGAATGCTTCTGCTACGCTGTTTACGAAATAAATCATGGTTCCGGACGGACTCCCTTCCTCAGTGTCTATTTTGTTGCAGTGTTCACATTGACAGTATTGCTGATTATCATCCTGACTTACAGAAATTACCGATGCATCTGGATTCCTTTTAAATAAAGCAGCCACAGAGTCTTTTACGATTTTCAAGACTATTGGGTTTGTTAAACACAATTGAGTAGGTAATCTTTTTTTACCACGCAGTGCGTAATACTCGGGATGGGATTTGTAGAACACTTCTTCCGGCATAAATTTATTGAACGTATGCACCTTTGCCGCTGGTACATAATTAGGAAATGCCTCCGTGGTTACTTTGTGTTGCTTTGCAAATTCCTCATTTTCATAAAAAAGTCGGGAATGTACCGTACGCGTAACAATATCAGGAGTGTAGTTATAGTTAATTGGATATAAGGTAATAGTTTTGGATACCGGTATATATGTAGCATTGGGAGCATACCATTTGCAACCTAGATTATTTTCTAAAAATTCAAATACAGCATTCGTAAGTGCGCCACTAGAACCACCGGAAATATAGATGTTTTTGTTTTCTGTTTTTATACTAATTTCTTGTTGTTGCAGGGCTACTTTTTTGATGTTACCAACGTAAATTTTAGGGACTTTCATCGTTTGAGAACTCTCATCGACTAAAGGTAATTCAGCTCCGCTTATTTTAAAAATATATTCCTGTAAGGTAAGTGCAGCTTGGTATTCGGTCTCAAAAGCAGTGCCCATGTGTATGATTTCATAGGTTGATTTCCCATTTTCCGTTAGAATAATCTCATCGCTAGAACACGAAGTGTAGCAAAAGGCGAATAACAGAAGTCCAATAGTTTTCATGTATTTCATAGAGTCTGGATTATTGGGGATTAGTTTTAAAGATGTATTGTGTAGCATCTCTTGCAGGCTGTCTACGTGTTTGATGTTATTTCCAATTTTCCGTAATATGATTCCCATATAATTTTTAATGGCATGTTCGATTTTCATATAAACAGAAACGGTAGTAGTCATCATTATTTTGTTGATTTCTAGGGGATATCAAAACTACCGTAATTTGATAGGTGTTAAAACTGATATAAAGCGTTTATGCGTTTTAATTGAAATTTAGTCAGTAAAAGTTAACTAATTATCAGTTCATTTTGGAAAGATTATAGACCGAAAACATGGGAAGAAGCACAAATAACAGGTTTTGACAACGTAATATATTTTGATAGGGTAAAAATTCAGTGTATAAAAAAACCGCTTTTGGAGAAATCCAAAAGCGGTTTTTAATAACGTATCTCACAAACAAGCTAATAAATTGCCTATCGGTGCTACCGACCTACATCATGCCGGGCATTCCGCCACCGCCCATTGGCGGACCAGCTGGAGAATCTTCTTTAATATCTGTTAAAGCACATTCTGTAGTTAAGATCATTCCAGCAACAGAAGCTGCATTTTCTAATGCTACTCTTGTTACTTTCTTAGGATCAATAATCCCTGCCTTAAACATTTCAACATACTTCTCGGATTTTGCATCGTATCCAAAATCGCCTTTTCCTTCTAAAATTTTAGACACTACTACGGAGCCTTCCCCGCCTGCGTTCTCTACAATGGTTCTCAAAGGTGATTCAATCGCCCTTGCCACAATCTGTAAACCAGTAGCCTCATCCTCATTCTCTGTAGCTACATTGACTAAGGAAGCTTTGGCTCTAACCAAGGCAACACCACCACCTGCAACGATACCTTCTTCTACAGCAGCTCTAGTTGAATGTAAGGCGTCGTCTACACGATCTTTTTTCTCTTTCATCTCTACTTCAGAAGCAGCACCAACATATAAAACTGCTACACCACCTGCCAATTTAGCCAAACGTTCTTGAAGTTTTTCCTTATCGTAATCCGAAGTTGTTGTCTCAATCTGAGATTTAATTTGGTTTACCCTTGTTTTGATATCCTTCGCAACACCACCACCATTTACTATGGTCGTATTGTCTTTGTCTATTTGTACTTTTTCGCAAGTACCCAACATTTCAATAGTCGTATTGTCCAACGAGAATCCTCTTTCTTCAGAAATTACGGTACCACCAGTTAGGATAGCGATATCTTCTAACATTGCTTTTCTGCGGTCACCAAATCCTGGTGCTTTTACAGCAGCAATTTTAAGAGATCCTCTTAATTTGTTTACAACTAAGGTAGCCAATGCTTCACCATCCACATCTTCTGCAATGATTAATAATGGTTTTCCGGATTGAGCAACTGGCTCTAAAACAGGAAGTAAATCTTTCATGGAAGATATTTTCTTGTCAAATAACAAGATATATGGATTCTCCAATTGAGCTACCATTTTTTCAGAATCTGTTACAAAGTATGGCGATAGGTATCCTCTGTCAAACTGCATTCCTTCAACAACGTCTACATAGGTATCCGTTCCTTTGGCTTCTTCAACGGTAATGACACCTTCTTTACCAACTTTTCCAAATGCTTTTGCGATAAGCTCTCCGATTGTCTCATCGTTATTAGCTGAAATAGAAGCAACTTGTTTGATTTTTTCGGAGGAATCTCCTACTTTTTTAGACTGTTTTGCCAAATCTGCAACGATAGCTTCAACGGCTTTGTCTATACCTCTTTTTAAATCCATTGGATTAGCGCCGGCAGCTACGTTTTTTAGGCCTTCTTTGACGATAGCCTGTGCTAAAACGGTTGCGGTAGTAGTACCGTCACCAGCCAAATCATTGGTTTTGGAAGCAACTTCCTTTACCATTTGCGCACCCATGTTTTCCAAAGCATCTGCAAGCTCTATTTCTTTAGCTACAGTTACACCATCCTTTGTAACTTGTGGAGCTCCAAATGATTTGCTGATAATCACATTACGACCCTTAGGGCCTAATGTTACCTTAACTGCGTTCGCTAATTTATCAACACCTCTTTTGAGGCCATCTCTTGCATCTATATCAAATTTAATATCTTTTGCCATAATGAATTATGATTTTATTTTTCGTTCCGGTACTTATGCTGAACTCGTTTCAGTAAATACTGAAATCTATTTAATTAGTTTGTTTGTTCGATTAAAAGTTTCTCGCCTTAGCGGGAAAAGTAAAAAAGTCTTCTTATATAATCGCTAGGATATCGCTCTCGCGCATCATAAGGTAATCGGTACCCTCTAGTTTTAGCTCTGTACCTGCGTACTTTCCGTAAAGAACGGTATCACCAACTTTAACAGTTACTTTTTCATCTTTGGTTCCAGGACCAACGGCAACAATTTTACCTTTTTGAGGTTTTTCTTTTGCGGTATCTGGAATATATATTCCAGAAGCAGTTTTGGTTTCTGCTGCCATAGGCTCTATAAGAACTCTATCTGCCAATGGTTTAATGTTAACTTTAGCCATAATTCGTATAATTT
>JBLIEO010000068.1:0-10521 GCA_047633095.1 Maribacter sp. | reverse complement strand
TACAGGTGATACACATTACAGTATTATGCGTGGTACGAAGAGTGATCTGATTATAAAGCAGGGCGCCGCCGAGAATTTTAAATCCGTGCTTTATATCGAATCAAAAGGCGACTCTGATTTTGAAAGTAATTTGAATCTGGTTGTAGCGAACGAAATTGCAAAAGGATTTCTGGGTACCACAGTGGAAAAAATGGGGGATAGTACATGGAAAATTAATATTCCAGAGAAATTCAAGATTGGACACGAAGCACATTTTGCCCAAGTCACAGAAAATTATTTAAACTTTTTGGAAGCCGGTAAACTACCTGATTGGGAAATTCCGAATATGATTACTAAATATTATACAACTATAGCCGCATATAAAATGGCAAAACAAGACTAAATGAACGAATTACTTTCCCTTAAAAACAAACACTACGCCCTTTCTGGTGGCACTGGAACCCTTGGAGGTTCCATTGCCAAATATCTAGTTGAAAACGGAGCTAAAGTACTTTTAATGGGCAGGTCGCTTGATAAATTGCAGGCGAAGCAAAAAGAATTGAATGCTTTCTCAGAAAATAGCGTCTATATTTTTAAGGTCGATGTCTTAAATGAAGAAGCACTACACCAATTAAAAGATACCCTAGAAAAGGAGTTTGGATGCATTGACGGGCTGGTGAACTTGGCCGGGGGCAACCTTCCTGGTGCAACCTTAACTCCCGACCAGACTATACACGATATTTCACTTGATGACACAAGAGAAGTGGTTGATATTAATTTATTTGGTACGGTATTGCCGAGTATTGTTCTTAGTAAGCTAATGGTGAAACAAGGTCATGGGTCTATTATCAATATTTCTTCGATGGCATCAAAACAGAGTATTTCAAGAGTTTTAGGCTATTCTATGGCAAAGGCGGGAATTGATATTTTCACCAAGTGGATGGCTCAGGAACTAGCTTCAAAACATGGGGATAAGATTAGGGTCAACGCTATAGCCCCAGGCTTTTTTATCGGAAACCAAAACCGGAAATTATTGACTAATGAAAATGGTTCTTTTACGGATCGGGCGAATAGTATTATCAAAAACACCCCAATGGGCCGTTTTGGTGATATTTCTGAGCTCAATGGCACAGTACATTACTTGTTAAGTGAGGCTTCTAGTTTTGTGACCGGGAGTATTTTTGATGTCGATGGTGGATTTAGTTCATTTTCAGGTGTGTAGCCTATGAAGTATCTAAAGAAAACATTTCGATGGTTCGGACCTTCTTTTGGGGTTAGTTTAGATGAGATTAAACAGATTGGGGCGGAAGGAATTGTTACCGCATGTCAAGAAATTCCCGTTGGCGAAGTTTGGCCCTTGGAAAACATAGTCGCGCTTAAAAAGGAAATCGAGTCACGAGGGCTGGAATGGTCGGTGGTGGAAAGTATCAATATTCATACCTCCATCAAATATGGTTTCTTCGAAAGGGATGCCCACATCGCTAACTATATTCAGACCCTAAAAAATTTAGCAGAAAATGGCATCTTTACGGTTTGTTACAATTTTATGCAGTTAATAGATTGGACGCGTACAGATTTGGATTATATTTTGCCTACAGGAGCTTCTGCATTGCGATATAATCCCATTGCTGCGGCAGCATTTGACCTTTTCATCTTACAACGTGAAAACGCCGAAAGATCATACACCATAAAAAATTATAAGGATGCAAAGAATTATTTTGACGGTCTATCTACGATTGAAATAAAAAAACTGGAGGAAGCGATTTTGGCAGGTATGCCCGGTTCGCGAGCGTTGATTGCCTTGGATAGTTTCAAAATAAATCACGCTACCGTATTGAACATTAGTAAAGAAAAATTACAGGAAAATCTAGCCTACTTTTTAAAAGCTATTATTCCAGAAGCAGAAAAAATAGGGGTGCGGATGGCCATCCACCCAGACGACCCTCCATTTTCGGTTTTTGGGGTACCACGAATTGTCTCCAATTATGAGGATATTAAATTTTTGTTGGAGTGCTGTCCATCTCCAAGTAATGGACTTACTTTTTGTTCAGGATCTTTAGGGGCATCTGAAAACAATGATTTGGTTAAAATAATCGAAGACTTTGGAAATAGAATCAATTTTATCCATTTAAGGAATGTATTCAGACAAGGAGATGGTAGCTTTTATGAAGCGGAGCATCTAAGTGGTTCCGTATCTATGGAAAAAATCATGAAGGCTATTGTAAACGAACAGGTAAAGAGAAAGCAAAACGGTTCTGAATTAGTAGCCATTCCTGTGCGACCAGATCATGGCCATGTGTTGTTGGATGATAAAAAACGTCAAAATGATTTTTATTCGGGCTATTCCTTAATTGGTAGAGCTTTAGGTCTAGCGCAATTGACCGGACTGGAAAGAGGTATTAGAGAAGGTTTAGCGTTATAAATTGATTTTAGTAACCGCCTAAGCTGAAATCGCTTACTTAAAAGTAATTTCTATCGATTAGGCAGTGCCAAAGGTTCTCTTTATTTTAAAATATCCTCATACTCCGTAAAAAAGTCTTCTAATTGAGACATTGTTTCATAGAAAAATACCATGGCCTCCTGCCATGTGCTTTTATTATGAATGGAAACCTCTTGTATTTCTACATACACCCTAGAAATTTCTTTCTGGTTTTCCAAAAAATATTCATCTTCGAAACAAGCATGGGGAAGGTAGTCGTTTATAAGAATGGATTTTAGGGAAACCACTTTCTCCCAACTATCGATTCGCTCTTGTAAGTCACCATCAATATCCATAGACACGATAGCTTTTTTTAAATCGAAATGAAATTTCAAATTAATTTCTTTAACACCTGTTTTATACAATAGCCACTTTCTAGGATATGACTTCCCAAAGGCAATCCAAAATTCCTCTCTTAATTTTCGTGATTCGGCTTTACTGAACATTTATAAAAAATAAGCGATTATAATTCCCAAAATAATAACCACTAATTTCCTAAGGTTAAACTTATGGCCTTCCGAACTTTCAAAGAGAATTACTGTAGAAATATGAAGGAATACACCAATCACCAAAGCATTTAATGGTATAATATACTCAGAAATTGACTGTACGTTTGCCGCTATAAAAGTACCTAAAGGCGTCATTGCTGCAAAGAATAGGATAAAGAGGATAGTGTATACTGGTTTTAACTTAGAACCCAATAAAAAGATACTTAGGATGATGGCAATAGGAATTTTATGTATAAGAATACCGTATACAATCGTATGATTGCTGTGTATCGGAAGCCCTTCTAATAAGGAATGGAGCGAAAGACTCGCAAACAGGAGCCAAGGGAAGTCGGTAGTTGTATAGGATAGGTGAACATGACCATGTTCAGCGCCCTTAGAAAAGAATTCTAAAAAAATTTGTAAAAGAATCCCGCACATAATATAAACTCCAATAGTTTTTGTATTAGATCCCGCATACACTTGCGGTAGGAGTTCAAAAATAGTAAGTGCCAATAAAAAGGCGCCGCTAAAGGCGAGTAGTAACTTAAAATGCTCCTTTTTCTTAGGTTTAGTAATATAAACAAAAGCAAAACTTAAAAGTACCCCAAGACTTGGGAGAATATAGTTCATGTATGTGTTGGTTAAGCTTTTTTAACCGAAGTGGTCAACTAGCTACTTCTGCATCAAAATTAGCGTATTTTTGCGGTATGTTAAAAAGAGGATATGGGGAATAATTTTAAGATGGTAGCTAAAACGCTTTTTGGCTTTGAGGAAATACTAGCAAAGGAACTGAGAAACCTTGGAGCAAGTAATGTTATAGAGGGTACAAGGAACGTTGCGTTTGAAGGTGATACCGGTTTTATGTATAAGGCTAATTTGTGTTTGAGAACCGCAATTAAGATTATAAAGCCCATAAACTCTTTTCAGGTACGGGATGAAAAAGACCTATACCGAAAAATCTATCGAATGGACTGGACGGAATATCTATCTATAGAAGATACATTTGCTATTGACTCTACCGTTAATTCAGAAGAATTCACACATTCTTTGTATGTGTCTCAGAAGACAAAAGATGCCATTGTAGATAAGTTCAGGGAAACTGACGGTGACCGACCTAACGTTGATGTAAAGCATCCAGATTTAAGAATTAACATTCATATTCATAACAATACCTGTAATGTTTCTTTGGATAGTTCTGGAAGTTCGCTGCACCACAGAGGTTATCGGATATCTACCAATATTGCCCCAATCAACGAGGTGTTGGCTGCGGGTCTGTTGCTATTAAGTGGCTGGGATGGACAATGTGATTTTCTTGACCCCATGTGTGGGAGTGGAACCATGCTTACAGAAGCAGCCATGATTGCCTGTAATATACCGGCAAATATAAATAGGAAGGGATTTGCTTTTGAAAAGTGGCCCGATTTTGATGGCGAGCTTTATGAGAAGATTGTAGATTCTAGTCTCAAGAAAACGAGAGAATTTCATCATAATATAAGGGGTTTCGATAAAGCTCCTTCCGCCATAAGAAAAGCACAGGAAAATATAGAAAATGCTAACTTGGATGAGTACATTACACTCAAAAGAGAGAATTTTTTCAAGACTGAAAAACAAAATGAGGGGTTGTTGCATATGTGTTTTAATCCGCCATACGGGGAACGACTGGATCGCTCTGATTTAGATTCTGACTTTGATGTTGAAGAATTCTATTCGGATATTGGCGATACGCTGAAACAGTCCTATCCAGGAACTAATGCTTGGTTTATTACCTCCAATTTGCAGGCTTTAAAGTTTGTTGGACTTAGACCTTCAAGAAAAATAAAAGTATTTAATAGTCATCTAGAATCTAGACTAGTGCAATATGTGATGTACGAAGGCAGCAAAAAAGCGAAATATAACAAGGAGTCTTAATTATGAAACTACAGCATAAGGTACTATTTTTTAATTTTTTAGGATTTGCAGTACTGTTCTTAATCTTTAGGTTTGGGGTTGACTATTTTATAGAAGTGCCCCGTTTATATTTAGCGATAGGTGCCGCCATATTTGCAACGGTATTAGCTCCTAAATTTGCTATAGTCCGTGATTCAGGTAATGAAAAATTGATGATTAAATGGATTTTCATGAAATCCCCTAAAGAAGTATAGTTTATTATTCCACTCCTTCGTCCTCGGTTACTTTCTTGACCTTATTTTTCTTCTTGTAAAGGGGTAGGAAATAAGAAATAGAGTAATTGTAGCCTAATCCAAATTTACTGTCCCAAGTTACTTTGTTGAACCCTGGTACGTACAAGATAGGAAATCTACCTTCATTAGCATCGGTAAAAAGAAATCCTAGGCGTATACTAGCTCCTAAATATATGTTAGGCAATAATTCTACTTTTGTTCCTAAAATAGCTTCGATCCAAGATGCGGTGCGCCCGCTAAATTCTTCCATCGTTTCAGATTCGGTAGCAAAGCCTTCCGGGTTCCAATACCGATTAGTGTCAAATATTTGGTAGTTGTTTATGGTGTTGCTAAACGTACTAAACCCTAAGCGTCCTCCGTAAAAAATAAGGTTTCGTTCTCCATACCAATTGGCATAGGTATTCCTATCTATCCCAACTTTAATATAACTTCCAGAAGTATTGAATTCGTAGAGGTCTTCCTGCTTAGTTTTATCCTCATTACCCAATTCGGCCGCTAGGTAAAGGTCTTGTGTAAGTCGGTAATCTGCAACAAGTTCCAGACCTGTATAGTTGTCGTCCAAGGAAGACATTATTATTCTACTAAGGTCTAATCCTACTCTAATACCGTATGATTGTTGGTAAACTATCGTATCCTTGAGTTGTGTATCTATAGGTTTGTCTTGGGCAAACACCGCAAGCATATTCAGAAGCAAAGTAAGACTAATGAAATATTTTAACATGGGTAGAATCTGAGTTAATGATTTCTGTTCGCGTTATTACTATGTCCTGAATCCAATTGTCTGTATCTGTTTGGAATACTCCATTTAGCTGCTCATAATTTACGATGAAGCCACAAGCGCGCGATTTAAAGTCTTCCACTCTAGTATAATTGAAGCTTACAGTGTCAATATTGCCAATTTCAACACCATCATCATTATTGGCTGAATTTGCTATCAGTAAGAAACCAGTGGTATCTGCTGCAGTTTTTAGGGGAATGATAATCTTGTTTAAATTAGTTCTATCTGTCACGGTATTTACCGTAACCATTTGTCCCTCACCTACCACTCTTAATGTGGTTACATTTTTTAGGTTATCTCTACTATTGACATCAAAAAACTCGATTACCATGAGCGGTGTGTTGCCTTCCACGCAGATGTCGTCCTTTTCACATGAAGCTACTGTTAAGAGGATAAGGAATATTAAAATACTAAATCCAAAATTTTTCATTTATATAGAATCTTGCAAGTTGTTCGTGTTAGAAAGAAACTGGATATATACCATTTTTTAGTTATTATCCATTATGGATTTCTTCTCTAAAAGTACAACATTTTCAACATGATGTGTCTGAGGGAACATATCTACCGGCTGTACTTTGGTTACATTATATAGTTCCTTCATCAGTTCTAAGTCCCTTGCTTGGGTAGCGCTATTGCAGCTTACGTAAACTACTTTTTGCGGTGCAATGTTAAGTATTTGCTGTACAACGTCTTTATGCATTCCATCTCTTGGAGGATCGGTAATAATGATATCAGGAATGCCATGCTCAGAAATAAACTGCTCGTTAAACACATTTTTCATGTCCCCAACAAAGAAATCAACATTGGAAATCTCGTTGTTCTCGGCATTTGATTTTGCATCTAGGATTGCTTCAGGAACCGATTCTATTCCGATTACTTTTTTAGCGTTTTTAGCGACGAATTGTGCAATGGTACCAGTTCCGGTATATAAATCATATACCAGTTCGTTACCAGTTAATCCTGCAAAATCACGTGTAATTTTATAAAGTTCGTAGGCCTGTTCTGAATTGGTCTGATAAAAAGATTTGGCATTAATTTTAAATTTCAGCCCTTCCATCTCCTCAAAAATATGGTCACGACCTGCGAAGCATAGAACATCTTGATCGTAAATGGTATCGTTTTGTTTTGGATTGATAACATAGAGTAATGCTGTTATTTCTGGAAAAGTATTTTTTAAGTGTTCCAATAGCAATACTCTTTTGGATACATCATTTTCATAGAACTGTACTAGCACCATGATTTCCCCTATAGACGAGGTACGAATCATGAGCGTACGAAGCATCCCATACTGATTTCTAGGATTAAAGAAGGTAATATCGTTTTTAGTTGCAAAGTCTTTGGTTTCCAATCGTATAGCGTTGGAAGGGTCTGCCTGTAGATGACATTTATTTATATCCAAGATTTTGTCCCACATTCCAGGAATATGAAAGCCTAAAGCATTCTTATCCGTTATTTGAGTATCGGATTGGATTTCCTCCAAGGTCAACCACCGACTATCGGAAAATGAAAATTCCATCTTATTCCTATAAAAATATTGTTTTTTGGAACCTTTTATCGGTGTGATTTCCGGTAGCTCTAAATGGCCAATACGTTTAAGATTGTTAGCCACCTCTTTCTGTTTATAGAAAAGTTGGTGTTCATAGCCCATATCTTGCCATTTGCAGCCGCCACAGACACCAAAATGTTCACATTCGGGTGTTGTACGTTTATCGGATAGCGAATGAAATTGTGTAGCGATACCTTCAAAGTATGCTTTTCTCTTTTTGGTAGTCTGTACGTCTACGACATCTCCAGGAACAGTATTGGTCAGGAAAATGACCCTACCATCAGGTGCTTTTCCAATTGTTTTCCCTTTTGCACCTGCATCTACTACTTCTACATTTTCAAAAACCTGTCGTTTGTTCTTTTGTCGCATGGCACAAAAATAGGAATTGCTTTGTTTTAATTAGGATAACTTTAAAGGGAATAATAATTATTTACGTAAAATGAACCTTTTGAACTTCTCTAGTCTATTACATAGAAGTAGGAACAATTGAGACAAGACATTAGATACTTTTTTGGTTTTGGAAGATCGTTTCAATAATACCAAGGCATTAGGGGTATTGGTAAAAAAGCAATATTGAAAGCTATGTTAACATGCGTATTGGTTTACACATGATTTAGATAGTTCTAAGGATATTGTTTAAGAAAGGTAGAAAAGTATCCTTTCCAAGTTGCACAAACTTAAAGAACCGGAGCGGTTTGGAAGCTGGGCTTTTAAAATTATACCTAGAAAAGCACTAGGCCGTTTAAATAAACATAAAAAAGGTCAACACCAATTACAGGAGTATGGGATTTTGGTTGATACTGCTATAATTGCCACTTCAACAGATGACAGAGTACTCTTAGTATAAAGGGCTATACTAACATTACTAGCAAATCAACAAGTGGCTATTAGACTGTTTTACAGGGAAGGATATTTCTTGAATGAATGAACGGTATACTAGAACTAACTGTAGGCACGGGAAAATCTCGCTTGTTTTATGGAAGGGAAAAATTAAAAATAATTTTAAAAGATAAATAAAAAGAAAAAATCGATGAGCTTATCAAGGAGGCGTTAAGCAGTGAAGAAGCTAAATTTTATGATGCACTAGGAGGACAATCGTTATTAGAAAAAGTCAGTAAGGTCTATATTCGTAAAATGGGCTGGCTGGCCAGGGTAATGAAAGCAGTAAACATTGGTGTTTTTGTAATTTTTATTTTTTGTGTCACCTAAATTTGTGAAAATAACAGATACAGCAGGATTAATTACTTGGGTCAGTGCTGGTTTCCTATGTTTAATTATTATGGTCATGTTAAAACTATATGTTTGGATGCAAATGGATAAAAATGATATTTTACGAGAACTAAAACGATTAGAACTGCAGGTGTCTGCGGTAGCGCATCAACATCAAAATAGAACGCCGCAGTCAATATGGTTTAATGCGTTGAAATTTTTGTAATTTTACAGTCCTACAGGATGATTTCTCTCCTACGCTGAATTTTCGGACACTTCGAAAGAAAAAAGGTATAGAAGGAATTGCTAAAGTTTTATCAGAGGTTGTTTTGAAATGTGTGAATGGATTTTTTATAAGGTATTTTTGGAGCGGTAGGAGATTAAGTTTTTAAGCATGGTTATAACTAGGGTTTAAAACTTTAACGAAGTAACGCCTAAAGAGACGCATAAAAGAACAATTGGCACTTTGCAAAAGAGTCTCGCAAAGTAATTTTATCATGTCAGTTTTAGAAAACATCACCTCTAAAGATGCTATAGCATTGGAAGAAAAACACGGAGCCCACAATTACCATCCGCTACCTGTAGTATTAAGCAAAGGAGAAGGTGTGTATGTTTGGGACGTAGAAGGAAAAAAGTATTATGATTTCCTGTCTGCTTATTCAGCAGTTAATCAAGGACATTGTCATCCAAAAATAGTGGATGCGATGGTGAACCAGGCCAAAACTCTTTCGTTGACCTCACGAGCTTTTTATAACGATATGCTCGGGAAGTATGAAAAGTACGCCACGGAGACCTTTCATTTTGATAAGCTCCTACCCATGAATACCGGTGCCGAAGCGGTAGAAACTGCATTGAAAATATGTCGAAAATGGGCCTATGAGAAAAAGGGAATTCCAGAAAACCAAGCTGAGATTGTGGTTTGTGAAAATAATTTTCACGGTCGTACCACTACGATTATCTCTTTTTCGAATGATACTGTAGCACGTAAAAACTTTGGACCGTTTACAGACGGATTCATAAAAATCGAGTACGATAACCTTGAGGCCTTGGAACACGCCTTACAAGGAAATAAAAACATAGCAGGATTCTTGGTGGAGCCTATACAAGGTGAAGCAGGGGTTTATGTGCCTTCCGAGGGATACTTAAGTAAGGCAAAGGATTTATGTGAGAAATATAATGTGCTGTTTATTGCTGATGAGGTACAAACAGGGATAGCTAGGACTGGTCGATTATTGGCTACTTGTGGAGACTGTTCTTGTACAGATAAACACTGTAGTGGCACACCTGAAACAAAGGCTGATATTTTGATATTAGGTAAAGCATTGTCCGGTGGTGCTTATCCGGTTTCTGCTGTGTTGGCAAATGATGACATTATGGGTGTTATACAACCAGGAAATCATGGTAGTACTTTTGGTGGAAACCCAATAGCAGCTGCAGTAGGTATGGCAGCTTTAGCCGTGGTAAAAGAAGAGGAGCTCGCACAGAATGCCTATGAATTGGGGGAACTTTTTAGAGCGGAACTGGGGGCCTTTATTCTAGGGTGTGATTTGGTTTCTGGTGTTCGGGGTAAAGGACTTTTAAACGCCATTCTAATTAACGATACAGAAGATAGCTCAACGGCATGGGATATTTGTATGGCCTTGAAGGAAAATGGACTTTTAGCTAAGCCTACGCATGGTAACATCATACGTTTTGCACCACCTTTGGTTATGACGAAAG
Source organism: Maribacter sp. (assembly GCA_047633095.1). Taxonomy (GTDB): domain Bacteria; phylum Bacteroidota; class Bacteroidia; order Flavobacteriales; family Flavobacteriaceae; genus Maribacter. Next base: position 143 of record JBLIEO010000068.1, on the reverse strand, counting down.
AGGAGTTGTTGGATTGTGTAGAAATTATTAAAAAAACGCTATTAGCGTTTCAAAAGTAAGTTGTTATAAAGCATAAAAATTCCCGTTTCAAGTGATTGAAACGGGAATTTTTTAATTTTACTATAGCTACCTACTAAAAACCG
>JBLIEO010000067.1:0-10568 GCA_047633095.1 Maribacter sp. | reverse complement strand
GTTCTCCCGCTATGGAAAAAGGAACATCATCAAAGACATTTATATGTTGTAATTGAAATTTCGTATTAATGTATTTGTAGAATTGATTTGCAGGTTTTGGGTCTTCAAAAATAAACATTTGTCTTTTTGGTAGACTCTTTTTAAATTTTTTGCCACGGGTTAGTTTATAGTCTTCAATATTGGGAGCAATACGAAGTGGAATACAAGATTGAATCATCATAAATAAGCCTAAAACGATAATGATTTTCTTCACTCTTTTACAGTATTAGATTAATTCTAAGCTAAAAATCATACCAAAGTATGTTATTGCTACTAATGGTTAGGTGACTTTTTATACCTTAATAGAAGACTGAAATCAGGTCTTAGAAACAAAAAGGCCTACAAATTTGTAGGCCTTTTCTATAAGATGGTATTGAGTTCTTTTTAAGCCCTTGGTAAATCCCCATCTCCTTTTAGGGGCAAATCAGAGCTTCCCATTAAATATGTGTCTACGTGATATGCAGCTTCTCGTCCTTCTGAAATTGCCCAAACAATCAAGGATTGCCCTCTCCGTTGATCACCTGCGGCAAACACGCCCGGTACGTTGGTTTTATAATCTTCCTCTGATGCTTTTATATTCGTTCTTTGGTCCATTTGTATTCCAAATTGTTCCGCTAAGGTTGTTTCGGATCCCGTGAAACCAAGCGCTAATAGGACTAATTCACATTTCCATTCTTTTTCAGTACCTGGTACTTCTTTTAGTTGAGGACGTTGTCCCGGCGTCTTTATCCATTCTACCTCTGTGGTGATTAATCCCTTTAAATTACCCTTAGTATCTCCGACAAAGCGTTTTGTGGAAATACTAAAAAAACGTTCTGCTCCTTCCTTGTGGGAAGAGCTAGTTCTTAGACGCATAGGCCAATATGGCCAAGGTTGATCTTCTGGTCTATCAGCGGTGCCCATAGGCATGATTTCGAAATTCGAAACTGATAGGGCAGCATGCCGGAAGGAGGTGCCTATGCAATCAGAACCTGTATCACCGCCGCCAATAACAACAACGTTTTTATCTGTAGCTTTTAGTTCTTCGCCTAATTCTTGAATTCCATCTACACGCTTATTATTTTGACCTAAAAAGTCCATCGCTTGCACAACTCCTTTAAGGTCTGAACCTTCTATTGGTAAATTTCGGCGGACCGTTGCTCCTCCCGAAAGTACAACGGCGTCAAAAGCCGTTTTTAAGTCCTCTGCTGTTTTGTCAACACCGATATGGATACCACATTCAAAAGTAACGCCCTCTTCTTCAAGTACAGCAAGCCTTCTGTCAATAATTTGTTTTTCCATCTTAAAATCTGGAATACCATAACGCAATAAACCTCCGGGTTTTTCATCTCGTTCAAATACGGTTACCGTATGCCCTGCGCGATTCAATTGTTGTGCAGCTGCAAGACCAGCAGGTCCTGAACCTACTACTGCAATAGTTTTTCCTGTTCTGGTAAGGGGTGGTTGTGCTGTTATCCATCCTTTTTCAAAAGCCGTTTCTACGATATTCTTTTCTATATTTTCTATGGAAACCGGATCTTCATTTATTCCTAAAACACAAGCTTCTTCGCAAGGTGCAGGGCATAATCTACCTGTAAATTCTGGAAAGTTATTGGTAGAGTGTAAAATTTCACTCGCTTTCTCCCATTTCCCACGATACACGGCATCATTAAAATCAGGAATTAGGTTTCCTAATGGGCAGCCGCTATGGCAAAAAGGAATGCCGCAATCCATACATCGAGCACCTTGATCTTTTAAATCTTTTTCTGCTAAGGGTACGGTAAATTCCTTATAATTTTGCACACGTTCATCAGCGGGCTTATACGCCTCTACCTTTCTATCGAATTCCAAAAATCCTGTTATCTTTCCCATGTTTCGATTTATATAGTTTGTAATTTTTCGTGTTCCAAACGGATTAAGGCCTGTCTATATTCTTCTGGTAATACCTTAACGAATTTAGGTAAATAGGCTTCCCAGTTTTCCAAAATTCGTTGTGCTAAAGGACTGAGCGTAGCGTTGTAATGACTTTCAATCAAGTCTTTTAATTGCTTAACATCTTGGTCTTCTTTTACTGCCAAAAGGTTGAGAGCTTCTGCATTGCATCTTTTTTTAAAGGTCTTTTTGTCATCCAGAACATAAGCGATACCTCCGCTCATTCCTGCTCCAAAATTCCTACCTACTTCTCCAAGAATTACGGCAATACCTCCTGTCATATATTCACAGCCGTGATCTCCAATACCTTCAACTACAGCTTTGGCGCCCGAGTTTCGTACACAAAAGCGTTCTCCTGCCTTACCGTTTATATAAGCGCGTCCTGCGGTAGCGCCGTAAAGCGTAACATTTCCGGTAATAACATTGTCTTCTGGAATAATCGTACAACCCTCCGGTACTTTGATGACCAATTTCGCACCTGAAAGTCCTTTGCCCAAGTAATCGTTCGTATTTCCATTAACAGTCATGGTTAAACCTCTGGTGGCGAATGCCCCAAAACTTTGTCCTGCGGATCCTGTGAAATTGAGCTTTAAGGTGTTAATGGGAAGTCCCTGTGCACCATAGATTTTTGATATTTCATTACTAATAATGGCTCCAACAGCTCTATCTGTATTGCATATGGGGAAATCTAAACTGGATTTTTCCTTTCTAAATAGGGAAGGATTTGCCTTGGCTATGATATCAAATTCGATGGATTTATCTATGTCGTGTTGTTGTTTTTGGGTATTGTAAAATTTTGTGCCAGCGGGTACATCTACTTGGTGTAATATAGGTGTCAAATCTATTCCTGCTGCTTTATAGTGGCCTATTGCTTTGTTGCGATCTAATTTTTGAACCTGCCCAACCATCTCATTAACTGTTCTAAAACCAAGCTGGGCCATTATTTCTCTAAGTTCTTGGGCAACAAAGTACATGTAATTAACCACGTGTTCCGGTTTACCATTGAACTTTTTCCGTAGCTCTGGGTTTTGGGTAGCAATACCTACTGGGCATGTATTTAGATGACAAACACGCATCATAATGCAGCCGGAGGCTACTAGAGGTGCGGTTGCAAAACCGAACTCCTCTGCTCCTAATAAGCAGGCAATAGCTACATCTCTCCCTGTTTTTAACTGTCCGTCACATTCTAGCACAATCCTATTTCTTAGGTCGTTCATGACCAGTGTTTGTTGTGCCTCGGCTATTCCTAGCTCCCAAGGTAGACCGGCATGCTTCAAGGAAGTAAGTGGAGATGCTCCCGTACCGCCATCAAAACCGGAGACCAAAATAACATCTGCTTTCGCTTTAGCTACACCAGCTGCAACGGTTCCAACACCTACTTCCGATACTAATTTTACATTGATTCTAGCTTTTCTGTTAGCAGATTTCAAATCATATATCAGTTGAGATAAATCTTCAATCGAATAAATATCGTGATGTGGTGGTGGTGAAATCAGGCCCACGTAGGGCGTGGAATTTCTTGTTTTTGCGATTTCAGGATTTACCTTCGGACCGGGGAGTTGTCCTCCTTCTCCAGGTTTTGCGCCCTGTGCCATTTTTATCTGTATCTCTTTGGCATTAGTTAGGTAGTTTGATGTTACCCCGAACCTTCCAGATGCGACCTGTTTGATTGCACTGTTCTTCCAGTCGCCTGTAGCATTTTTATAAAAACGTTCCTCATCTTCTCCGCCCTCGCCCGAATTGCTCTTGCCGCCTATACGGTTCATGGCGATGGCTAAGTTTTCGTGTGCTTCCTGGCTAATAGAGCCATAGGACATAGCGCCTGTTTTAAAACGTTTTACTACCTCTGTCCAAGGTTCTACCTCTTCCAAAGGAATTGGGTCATAATTAGAGAACTCAAAAAGCCCCCTAATAGTCATCAGATTTTTGGATTGTTCGTTCACCATTCCAGCGTACTCTTTGTACGTATTGGGTTCATTACCTCGCACCGCTTGTTGTAGTTTGGCAACGCTCAACGGATTGAACATATGTTTTTCACCATCTCTTCTCCAGCGGTATTCCCCGCCTATTTCTAAATCTAGACGTGCAGCAACATTCTTTGTTGAAAATGCGTTTTGGTGTCTTTTTGCAATTTCTTTCTCAATTTCATACAAACCGATTCCTTGAATACGTGTGGGTGTATTCGGAAAATACTGTTCTACGACCTTTGTATTAATGCCGATACATTCAAAAAGTTGGGAGCCACGGTAGGAATTAAGGGTAGAGATACCAATTTTATTCATGACTTTTAAAATCCCTTTTCCGACGGCCTTATTGTAATTTTTTATGGCCTCATCAAAAGATAATTCGGTGATATCCAGTTCTGCTATTTGCTCTGCAATAATTTCATTAACCAAGTAAGGGTTTACCGCACTTGCACCAAAACCGAATAACAAGGCAAAATGATGTACTTCCCTCGGTTCTGCGGATTCTATAATCAAGCTGCATTTAGAGCGTTTACCTAGTTTTTGTAAACCACTGTTTACATAGGAACATGCCAATAATGCAGGTATGGGCGCGTTTTCTTTATTAATATTTCTATCGGATAGAATAATAATATTAGCTCCGTTGTCCACCTCTTTTGAAGCTTGTGATAAAATTGCCGTAAGCGCATCCTCAAGGCCATTATGCCCTTTTTTGACGTTATAAAGCATTGGTATCGAAACTACTTTGTAATCTGGACTGGCATCGTAGTTCTTTATTTTATCTAAATCTTCCTTGGATATTACTGGGTTTTGGATTTTTAGTTTTCTACAATGTAATTCTGAAAACTCAAATATGTTTTGGTCGCTACCCAATGTTAAACTTATATCGGTTATTAACTCCTCTCGAATACCATCCAAAGGTGGGTTGGTCACCTGAGCGAAAAGTTGTTTAAAGTAGTTATATATTAGCTGTGGTCGCTGGGATAGTACCGCTATTGGGGTATCAGCTCCCATGGAACCTATAGGTTCTTTAGCAGTAGACCCCATAGGTAAAATAATGGTATTTATATCTTCTAAGGTATACCCAAAAATAGATTTCCGTTGATTTAATGGTGCCTCGCCTAAAAATAATGGGCAATCATTATATGGAATATCTTTTAGGTGAACCAAGTTGGTATCTAGCCATTCTTTATAAGGATACTTTTTTGCAATATTTTCTTTTATTTCTTCGTCGTTTATAATCCTACCTTCTTCCATGTCTACCAAAAACATTTTTCCAGGCTCTAAACGACCGTGAAACTGCACGTTCTCCGGTGCTATTTCTACCACACCTGTTTCAGAAGACATGACAACATAATCATCTTTGGTTACAGAATAGCGCGAAGGGCGCAAACCGTTACGGTCTAATACGGCACCGATACAGTTTCCGTCCGTAAAGGGTATGGATGCTGGTCCGTCCCAAGGTTCCATCATACAAGAATGATATTCGTAAAAGGCTTTTTTAGTCTCCGACATTTCATCATTTTTCTCCCAAGCTTCCGGCACCAATACCATCATTACTTCAGGTAGCGAGCGCCCGGTCATTAATAGAAGTTCTACGACCATATCCATAGTGGCTGAATCTGATTTTCCAGGCAGGATAATGGGGAGTATATTTTTAATTTCATCTCCAAAGAGATCACTTTTTAATAATTCCTCACGGGATAGCATTCTAGAAACATTACCTCGTAGGGTGTTTATTTCTCCGTTATGGCACATATACCTAAAAGGTTGCGCCAAATCCCATGTTGGGAATGTGTTGGTTGAAAAGCGTTGGTGAACTAATGCTAAACGGGTAACCACTCTCGAGTCCAATAAATCAGTGTAAAATAAACTGATATCGTGAGGCATTAAAAGTCCCTTGAAAATAATAATTTTTGTAGATAAACTAGGAACGTAAAAGAATTTACTTTCCGAAAGCTTGGAGTTTATAATGGTATGTTCCGTAACTTTTCTGGCAATAAATAGTCTAAGGTTAAAGTCAAAATAAGTCTGTTCTGGAAGTTGTTTGGCTACAAAAAGCTGCTTTACGAATGGCTCGGTTTCCGCAGCGACTCTACCCGGAATAGAGCGGTTAACAGGTACATCGCGCCAACCCAAAAGTTTTAATCCTTGTTTTTTGATGTTCTCCTCGAAGACGGACTGACAGAAATTACGTTGATTTTCCTTTCTTGGGAAAAACACATTGCTAACAGCGTATTGCTCAGGTTCGGGCAATTCAAAGCTACAGACACTTTGAAAGAAATCATGGGGTATGTCAATTAGAATACCTGCTCCGTCTCCTGTTTTTCCATCTGAGCTAACTGCTCCTCTATGCTCTAAACGGTCTAGGATTTCCAATGCTTTATGAATAATGTCATTGGATTTTTTCCCTTTTAGGCTACAGATAAAACCTGCGCCACAGTTATCATGTTCAAATTCCGGTAGGTAGAGCCCTTGTTTCTTCAGCGTCATATATTATGGTATTTTCTCAAAAATATCATTTTATATGAGTAAAGTTCAATGATTTATAAATTATGTTGTAAATAATTCAACGTTTTTAAATAATCGTTAAAAAATATTGAATTACGTATTTTTGCCTTGCTCAATTTGTCATATTCATAAAATGAGCTAGGTCCGTCGCTATACTTTGTTGTTTTAATGGGGTTGATTAGGTTATGTAGGTATTTAAAAAAAAATACCCCTCTTAAAAAAGGGGTATTTTTTTTTAAATACTAAGTAATTGATAAGGACACCCTATAAAACACAAGGTATTTAGTGAGTTAGGATAGTCAATCCTTTAAAATACTTCTGGAAATCACTATTTTTTGAATTTCTGAGGTGCCTTCATAAATCTGTGTGATTTTTGCATCCCTCATTAATCGTTCTACGTGGTAGTCTTTTACGAAACCATTTCCACCATGAATTTGAACTGCCTCTATTGTGGTGTCCATAGCTACTTGTGATGCGTATAGCTTAGCCATGGCGCCAGAAAGATCATAATCCTCGTCGCTGTCTTTATCACAAGCCGCTTTGTAGACCAAGTTTCGTGCAGCTTCTATGCTCGTATGCATGTCTGCGAGCTTAAACGCAATAGCTTGGTGGTTGCTGATTTCGGTTCCAAATGCTTTTCGTTCTTTGGAGTACTTTAGTGCTAATTCATAGGCGCCGGCAGCAATACCCAAAGCTTGTGCAGCAATACCTATTCGGCCACCTGCGAGTGTTTTCATGGCAAATTTGAATCCAAAGCCGTCTTCTCCTATTCTGTTTTCTTTTGGAACCTTTACATCGTTGAACATAAGGGAATGGGTGTCACTTCCTCTAATTCCTAATTTATTCTCTTTAGGTCCCAATTCAAACCCTTCTACGCCTTTTTCAACGATTAGGGCATTGATGCCTTTGTGTTTTTTATCCTTATCGGTCTGCGCTATCACTAAGTAAACTTCGGCTGAACTACCGTTGGTAATCCAGTTCTTGGTTCCGTTTAATATGTAGTGATCTCCTTTGTCTATTGCAGTTGTTCTTTGTGAAGTAGCGTCACTACCGGCTTCTGGTTCCGATAAGCAAAAAGCTCCAATTATTTCACCAGTGGCTAATCGTGTAAGGTATTTTTCTTTTTGAGTTTCGGTTCCAAACGTTTCCAAACCCCAACATACCAATGAATTATTAACAGATACAATAACCGAGGACGATGCGTCTATTTTTGATAGTTCTTCCATAACAAGCACGTAGGAAAGAGTGTCCAATCCGCTTCCGCCATATTTCGGGTCCACCATCATACCAAGAAAACCTAACTCTCCCATTTTCCGAACTTCTTCGGTAGGAAATTTCTGAGCTTCGTCTCGCTCAATTACTCCAGGAAGTAAATCGTTTTGTGCAAAATTTCGAGCAGCTTCTTGTATCAGCTTTTGTTCTTCTGTTAGCGTAAAATTCATAGGTCTTATCTTAAAATATTTGCCTTACAAATATAAGGGGATTCCTTGTATTATTCTTTAATATTCGTTACTCGTTAGTGTTTTTGTATTGTTTTATCGGTATGTTTTTTATTTTTTTGTGCTAATATTTTTCGATAAGGTTAGTTAGCTTTAGTGCGCTAAAAGTATTTTTCCTTCGTTGTTTGATGATATCTATGATATCCACGCAGTATGGTCCGAATAATATTGAGTTCAGCTTAATTTATCTTTGGTAACAAGAGCGGAAAAGCTTGGATTTAGTGTTAATTATATTGTTTTGAAGCCAGAATTAGCAATTGCTTAAAAAATATAATTTTAATAGTTTGATTTCCAATTCAACCATTTTTAATCTATATTACGCCGCTGAAAAGAACAATATATTGAATATATTTAAATGTTCTTATTTTCATTATTAAAAAATTATTTTACAATTCCATAATTAAACTAAACTAAAAATCAACGGATGATGGAAACCATAATTATTATTGTTTTTTTGGCCGGATACTTGGCCATTACCCTTGAACACAATCTAAAGATAGATAAGCTCATTCCCGCACTAGCTATGATGGCCATTCTTTGGGCCATAATCGCTTTAAATCATATGTCGGTTTTTGAAGTGAATACCGAGTTGCGAGAGTTGGAACCTACGCATATTGATGAAATATTATTACATCATTTAGGGAAAACTGCGGAAATACTCGTGTTTTTGCTTGGAGCGATGACTATTGTTGAGATTATAGATTATTTTGATGGTTTTGCGACAATAAAAGGATTTATCCGCACCAGAAGTAAAAAGAAATTACTTTGGTTATTTTCAATATTGGCATTTATCTTATCTGCGATAATAGATAACTTAACAGCAACTATTGTATTGATAACTATTCTACAGAAGGTGATAATCGACAGGAATACGAGGTTGTGGTTTGCAGGGATGATTATTATTTCTGCAAATGCTGGCGGGGCATGGTCGCCTATCGGTGATGTTACTACTACAATGCTTTGGATTGCCAATAAGGTTACGGCAGGGCAATTGATTTTACATGTGTTGATACCGTCAATAGTTTGTATGGTAATACCGACGTTAATTGCTGGTAAAAAAAAGGCGTTCCAAGGTGTTATTGAAGGAGATTTTGTTAAAGAGACCCAAAAATCTAAATATGGAGCTACCATGTTATACCTTGGTTTAGGCGCAATTGTATTCGTTCCTTTTTTTAAGACAATCACCCATTTACCTCCTTATGTTGGTATGATGCTTTCGCTAGCGGTAGTAGCTGCTTTCGCAGAAATTTTTAGTAACAAAAAATTCAGTATTTCCTCAGTCGATGGCGGAGAACACGATGAAGGAGGTCATCATAGCCCGGTACATAGCTCGCTTTCTAAAATTGAGCTCCCCAGTATCCTTTTCTTTTTAGGAATTTTATTGGCCGTTGGAGCACTAGAATCTCTTGGTATGCTGTTTCATTATGCCGAGAGTCTTAATACCGCCATTCCGAATACGGATATTGTTGTGCTTTTATTTGGTGTTGGGTCCGCCATTATAGACAACGTTCCTTTGGTTGCTGCCAGTATTGGTATGTTCGGTGAGCCTATCGATAATCCGCTTTGGCATTTTATAGCGTATTCTGCTGGAACTGGCGGTAGTATGCTTATTATTGGTTCAGCAGCAGGTGTTGTGGCTATGGGAATGGAAAAAATAGATTTTTTTTGGTATCTTAAAAAAATAGCATGGTTGGCATTCATTGGTTTTATTAGTGGTGCCGTGGTATTTGTATTGATGAGAGATTTTGTCCTGAACGTATAATTTTATTCTTAAAACACCGTTATAACAGCAAATTCAATAATTGAAGAACACTATGTTATTATTCCAAGATTTGGCACAAGAGGGAGCCGAAGAAATACTTTCTGAGGAAAAGACCTTATCTGTTATAGATTTGGTTTTTAATGGTGGTACAGGAAGTGTGGTCATTATTTCTGTGCTTTTTTTAATGCTAGGCGTTGCGCTTTATATTTATTTCGAGCGTCTATTGGCTGTGAATGCAGCTTCTAAAATCGACAAGAACTTTATGAACCAGATACGGGATCATGTTACAACTGGTAAATTAGAGGCGGCAAAATTACTTTGCGCGCAAACCGATTCTCCTGTTGCTAGATTAACAGAAAAGGGAATATCTAGAATTGGGAAGCCTCTGGACGACATCAACACTGCTATTGAAAATGCAGGGACTTTAGAGGTGTACAAATTGGAGAAGAACGTTAGTGTTCTTGCCACCGTAGCAGGTGCTGCGCCAATGATTGGATTCTTAGGTACGGTAATCGGTATGATTTTAGCCTTTCATGAAATGGCAATTAGCGGTGGTCAGGCCGAAATGGGTTCTCTGGCCTCAGGTATTTATACAGCAATGACTACTACAGTAGCAGGTTTAATTGTTGGTATCATTGCATATATAGGGTATAATCACCTGGTGAATAGAACGGATAAGGTCGTACATAAAATGGAAGCTAATGCCGTAGAATTTTTAGATCTTTTGAACGAACCACTTTAATTCTTCATTATGAAACTAAAAGGGAGGAATAAGGTGAGTCCGGATTTCAGTATGTCGTCTATGACGGATATTGTATTCCTGTTGTTAATATTCTTTATGTTAACGGCAAACTCGCCAAACGCATTAGATTTATTATTGCC
>JBLIEO010000066.1:0-10816 GCA_047633095.1 Maribacter sp. | reverse complement strand
ACGTTTAACATGATTTCTCTTCCTTCCGCTGGAAAAGACGCCATAGAGTATGCACGTTCAACAGTTTCAGGGTTCTTCATAACCAAAGGCCATAAATTGAACTTATCCCATTCCGCTTTGAATTTATCCGGAGTCTCATGCTCTTCCGGGTGCGCAGTGATATCCATATCTGCAAATTTGACCTCGCACTGTGGAATCTCTATCTGAATATATCCTCCGGCTTTGTAACCCATATCCTCGGGAATTTCAACTACAAATTCCTTAATAAAAGAGGCAACGTTATAATTACGAACAACTTTAGCTGGCCATTTTTTAATTCCAAACACCTCCTCAGGAATGGTAATTTCCATATCCTGCTTTACTTTAACTTGACATGCTAAACGTGCTCCATGACCTAATTCCCTTTTGGAAAAGTGAGGTGTTTCTGTAGGCAAAGCTTCACCGCCACCAGAAATCACATGACATTCACATTGTACACATGTTCCACCACCACCGCAAGCGGAGGGTAAAAATACTTTTTGAGCACTAAGTGTAGTAAGTAAGGTGCTTCCAGAAGCCACTTCTACTTTCTTTTCGCCGTTTATGGTAATGGTCACAGGACCAGAAGGTGATAACTTCTGTTTTGTAAACAACAAAATCGAAACCAAAACCATCAATAGCACTAAAAAGGCTACAACGGTAATCATTATTGTTCCAACTGTACTCGTAGCTAAAATCATTCTTTATTTATTTATATCGTTATACGAAATTTCCTTTTCATCTATTTCCTTTTTCAACTTCTCTGTCTCTTCTGAAAGTATATCTGTTTCCTCCATTTGTTGTGCACTTTCGCTAACGACTTCTTCAAGGGCCTCTTCTCCACCTCCAGTTAGCATACCTCCAAAACTTTGGAATCCGATACCCATTAAACCTGTGATGATAAACGTGATACCTAAACCTCTTAGCGGTGCAGGAACATTGGAATATCTAATCTTTTCGCGAATGGCTGCTATAGCTAAAATGGCCAAAAACCAACCTATTCCAGAGCTAACACCATAGTTCAGAGCCAAACCAAAAGTTTCTATTTCTCTTGCCTGCATAAATAGTGAACCTCCCAAAATTGCACAGTTTACCGCAATTAACGGTAAAAATATACCTAAGGCATTGTACAACGATGGTGAAAACTTCTCTACGATAATTTCTACTAGCTGTACCATTGTAGCAATAGTGGCAATAAATAATATAAACGACAAGAAGCCAAGATTATAATCTGCATATTCTGGACCTAGCCATACCAAAGCACCTTCTTGTAACAAATACTTATCCAATAACCAGTTTAGCGGGACCGTAACCGCCAATACAAAAATAACAGCAAACCCAAGACCTACCGCAGTCGCTACTTTTTTGGATACCGCCAAATAGGAACACATTCCTAAAAACACAGCAAATACCATGTTGTCTATAAAAATTGATTTGAAAAATAGCTCTATATGTTCTAACATAATTTCTGTGTATCTATAATATTTAGTTCTCTTCTACTAAGGCCGGATTTTTGGATCGTTGCACCCAAATTAGGATCCCAACTACAATCAATGCTGCTGGTGGAAGAATCATAAAACCGTTGTTCTCATATCCTGTTGCATACAAACCTGTTTTCATAATAGGATCTCCAAATACAGGAAAACCTAAAAGTGTACCGGAACCCAATAGCTCCCTAAAGAAACCGACTATAATAAGGATTACGCCATATCCAAGAGCATTACCAACGCCGTCCAAAAATGATTTCCATGGCCTATTTGCCAATGCAAAGGCTTCAAAACGTCCCATGATAATACAATTTGTAATAATAAGGCCGATAAAAGCACCCAAAGTTTTACTGAGTTCATACGCAAAGGCTTTAAGAACCTGATCCACGATAATCACTAAGGTCGCAACGACAATTAATTGCACGATGATTCTGATTTTAGAAGGAATAATATCTCGCATTAAGGATATTACTACGTTTCCTGCACCCATAACAAAAACTACAGATATAGCCATCACTATAGAAGCCTCCAATTCTGCAGTAATCGCCAGTGCAGAACAAATACCCAATACCTGTATGGTGATGGGATTATTATCCGTTAAAGGGTCTATAATTAAATTTGCATCTTTTTTTGTAAGTAAGGCCATAGTTAATTAACTCTAATGGTTTCTAAATAGTCTTTATATAAGTTGACGCTCTCTTTAATCATAACAGCTACACCGTTACCGGTAATTGTAGCACCCGCTATAGCATCTACTTCATTGTCGTCCTTGGTTTTGTTCAAAGGGTCGTTGTTCCCTTTTGCCACAGCTATTCCCGCATACCTTGTACCATCCAAAATACTTTCACCTGCAAAATCGTCCATGAAGTAGCGCATTTTAATATTTGCACCCAAGCCTGCGGTTTCTGCCTTATGATCAAAATAAACACCTTGCACATTCATGTCCGCGTCCAAAGATATATAACCCCAGATAGCATCCCATAATCCTTTACCATACATTGGTATAATATAGGAGGTATTACCGTCCTTCTCCCCAATAAATAGTGGCAACTTATAAGACTTGCCTTTCTTTTTAGCGGAAAGCTGTTTTTTTAGATCGATTAAATAAGCTTCGTCATTTGGTGTGGTTTTACCATCTTCAAGTACGAATTGCTCCTTAATGTAGGTGTCAAACTCACCGCCCACCTTATCGGTAGGAATAAAATTTACACTTCCTACATCGTCACCATTTTCATTTACACCCATGGCATAAAGAATATTCTGCTGCGTTGCAAATCGTTCATTTTCTTGGATTTGGGGCCTGAGCGCTGAAGCCAAGAAGGCTAAAATAGACCCAACGACCACAACCATGAGGCCTGCAAAAATAACGGTATAACTATTTTTATCTGTATCTACTGCCATAACTAAACGGTTTCTGCTTTAAGTTCTTTTGCCGTACTATCGGAATCTCTAGGAAGTACAACTGCATTTTTAAGTCTTTTGATTCTTCGCTTTACATTACCTTGAATAACGTAGTGGTCAATAGTAGGAGCAAATACGTTCATTAATAATATGGCCAAGAATACTCCTTCTGGATAGGCCGGATTGAAAACCCGAATCATTACGGAAATAAATCCGATGAAGAATCCATAAATCCATTTTCCCTTATTGGTCTGGGAACCTGTTACCGGGTCTGTAGCCATATAGACGATGCCAAACGCTAGACCCCCTACTATAAGATGTTTCCAGAAATCGAAACTCATAAGGCCATAAAACTTATTAGTTTCCCCAATCCATCCAAATTCTACAACCTGGTTAAAAATCAATCCCATAACCAAAGAACCTATTACGGCACTCACCATAATTCTCCAACTTGCTATTTTACTAAAAATTAAGAACAGACCACCTAATAAACATAAAAAGGCGGACGTCTCACCAACAGAGCCCGGAATAAAACCAAAAAACATATCTGATATACTGTATTTTGCACTCATGGCTGCTTCATTGTTCTGAGCCAAATATCCTAATATCGTTTCCCCAGAAATAGCATCTACATTATCAGCTCCTGCCAAGATCTGCTCTGAACGCTCGCGCGCTTCGTACACCCAAACCTTGTCTCCACTCATCCATGTAGGATATGCAAAGAATAAAAACGCCCTTATCGTAAGCGCTGGATTAAGAATGTTCATTCCTGTACCACCAAATACTTCCTTACCGATAACAACACCAAAAACTACAGCAACTGCAAGCATCCATAACGGCGTATCTACAGGTACGATTAATGGCACTAACATTCCGGTAACCAAATACCCTTCCTCTACTTCATGACCTTTAATTACGGCGAAAATAAATTCTACGAGAAGTCCAATACCGTATGACACCACTACTAGTGGCAACACCTTAATTATACCAATCCAGAAATTATCCCAAGTAATAAAGTGCTCCAAAACAGAAAAATTCTCTGGAAAACCATTTAATGCCGAGTAATACTGATATCCTGCATTAAACATAGAAAAAACCAAAATAGGAATCAAAGCCATGATTACCGTATTCATAGTTCTTTTTAAATCATCTGCTCCTCGAACATGAGAGCCCGAATGAGTTGTCTCGTTCGGAGCAAACAAAAAAGTATGAAAGGCATTGAAGGCAGGCGCCATCTTTTGTCCCTTATACTTCATTTTTAACTCGTGCAATGTGCTTTTTATGCTCATGTCTTATCCTATTTCTTGTTGTAAATAATCCAAACCTTCTCTTATAATCTGCTGATGGGGCTGTTTAGAAATGCAAATAAATTCTGTTAATGAAAAATCTTCAGGTGCAACTTCGTACAAGCCCAAGTGTTCCATCTCATCCAAATCCTTAACCATACACGCTTTCAACAACTGCATTGGATAAATATCCATTGGAAAAACCTCTTCATAATGTCCTGTCACTACAAACGCCCTATGCTCACCGTTCGTATTTGTAGAAAGGTCATATTTTTTCCTTGGCTGCATCCATGAAAACGTAAGTGCTCTGGTATTCGATATTTTATTAAAGATAGGCTTGTTCCAACCAAAAAATTCGTAATCATCTCCTTCCGGAATAACACTGACTGTATTGTTATAAAAACCAAGGCTACCGTCCGGTTTACTTTTAGACCCTGTAAGCACATCACCATTGATGACACGTATATTTTCTTCTGTTACGCCACTCGCATAAAGAAACGTAGCAATTTCTGCACCTATTTTTGTGGTGTAATATTTTGGGGCCTTTACACAAGAGCCAACTAAAGCTACGGTTCTTTCGGCATTAAATTTTCCTGTCAACAAAAATTCACCCATGATAACCAAATCTTG
This sequence comes from Maribacter sp., assembly GCA_047633095.1. GTDB lineage: Bacteria > Bacteroidota > Bacteroidia > Flavobacteriales > Flavobacteriaceae > Maribacter. The sequence goes on along the minus strand of JBLIEO010000066.1, from coordinate 5,994 downwards.
AGGAGACACTGTCCAAACTAACTCTCCTTTATTAATAGGGTCTAACTTATTGATTTGCGTTCCAACCAAACCAGCTGGATGTGGTCCAGAAATCTTGTGCAACTCAACTCCTTTTAAAGAAGCCATAGGCGAATCCTCGGATTTCCCTATGGACACATGTACTTTTCCGGGAGTCAACTTCGTTAATGCGGTGACAGCGGCTTGCAACTCTGCCTCCTTGCCTTTCAATACATAGTTAAGATTAGCACCCAACGGCGATGTTACATAAGCAGAAATAAAAATAGCTTTAGGAGTTGTATCTGGATCAGCAATAATATCATAAGGACGTTGCTTTATAAATGGCCAACAACCACCTTTTAACCAAACCGATTTAACATCTTGTTTTGTAGCACTCTCAACCCTAATAATAGGACTCACTTCAAAACTCTGTTCCTTATCTGCCAAAATCTTAACCGACAATATGCGCCTTCTTGCACCACGCTCAATCTCAACCAACTCACCACTAACGGGAGATACAAAAAGCATATCTTCTATGCTTTTGTTATAGAACAAAGGCTCGCCAGCTTTAACCTCAGCTCCTTGCTTCAAAAACATCTTCGGTGTTAGGCCATGAAAATCGTTCAGATTTAAAGTGTACACATTACTTAAAACCGATTTTTCGGTTTCCAGCTCAGCAGCACCCACTAGGTTAATATTCAACCCTTTTTTAATTTGAATGTCTTTGGACATATATTGTGAACATTTGGTTAACAAAACTTGGTGCGAATTTACCACTAAATGAAAAAAATTCATAATTATTAACTTATAATTTAGGCTTTATATCGATGTTAATTTATTCAGCATCCTTTTTGTTTACCTTTGAAATAAAATTTGCTTAGAAATGCGCATATTGCTTAAACATATTGTTTTTCTACTTTTTATCCAATCGGCTTTTTGTCAAGTACAAGTGGAGGTAAACGCTCCATCCAACATCAAATCGATTACTTTTAGGGGACCAACGGAAGATCAATTTCCAATAATTAAGATTGGTGAACCAATTTATTTAGAGTTCGATGATTTAATGGCCAACGAACAGGATTATTACTATAAAATCTTACATTGCGATTATGATTGGACACCTTCCAATCTTCTAAAATCCCAATTTCTTAATGGTGTTGACAACCAGCGAATTATAAATTATCAAAATAGCTACAACACGCTGGAAACATATTCTAACTATCAACTTAAGATCCCAAACAAAAATATAAGCCTTAAGGTTACTGGTAACTACGTTTTAGAAATTTACAACAGCAGTTACGAATTACAATTTTCAAGACGTTTTATCGTCTATAAAAACCTCGTAACAGTAGGAGGTACCGTTAAGCGGGTCCGAGATTTTGAATTTTTAAACGAGAAGCAAGTGGTTCAACTCTCCATTAATTCAGGAAATTTTAGATTGGTGAACCCTAAAAAAGAAGTCAAAATAGCGATTCTACAAAATTACTATTGGCCAACAACGCTGTACAATATCCCCCCGCAATTTACCTTAGGCAATGAACTAGTATATAAATACGACTTAGAAACTTCCTTCTTCGGAGGTAACGAATATTTGCTTTTTGACACAAGTGACCTTAGAGCGCCAAGTTCTCAAATAGGAAGAATAGACCTTATCGATCTGTACAATCATTATCTGTTTTCAGACGGCTTTAGAAACGATGAACCCTATACTTACTTCCCAGACGTGAACGGGGATTTCGTAGTGCGCACATTACAAGGAAACGATGATTCTAGGGAAGCGGAATACACTAAAGTACATTTTAGCCTACCCTACACGGATATTTTAGCCTTGGACGATGTTCATATTTTTGGAAAATATAACAACTATGCGCTCACCGATGAAAATAAAATGACCTACAATGAGGACAATGGCATGATGGAGGCAACTATAAAATTAAAGCAAGGGTTTTACAACTACAAGTATGTTATAAAAGGCGAAGAAAACAACATCAGACTCAATGATGTTGGTGGAAATTTTCATTTTACGGAGAACAACTATTTGATTTTGGTGTATTATAGGGATTTCGGGGATATCTACGATAGCATAATAGGTGTAGGGTCCGCTAACTCAAGAACTATCACAAACTAAGCAACCCAAAAGGATAAAAGACCCCATATAACTTTAAATCAAATACAAACATACTTAGTGACACAAACTAAAGTAGTGCGGTGTTCTATATCTAAACTGTAAGTAACCTCTGGATATGAGCGACAAGTATTTTCCCAATTTCTTACAGGGTAATATCCCCAAAAAATTAAACCTTAGGGATTTTTTTGAGTAGTTCTTCTTAAGCCATATTTCCAATGGCACTAGGCTTCCAACAGCACTGGGCGCCTTACTACTGGGTCTTGCAAAAATCATTCTAGGCATATATTGCAGGTAAACATATATCGTCCCCGAATCCTTTTTTAATTTTATTATACCTGACATTTATAGTTTCTATTGATGGGGTTTGTTCGTGATTTTAAAAAGTAGAATCTATTCTAAGGAAATATAGGAGCGGATTAATAAACATAAACACATCCGTACTTAAGGATATTGATTTTAGCGAGACCACAGCCGATAAAGACCAATGAATCCTCGAACTGAATTCTTTAGATATGGATATGGCAATATCCGTAGTAGTTCGATTAAGGGACTCCGTAATACATTCTAATCCAAAAAGAGAACTAGACGCTGCTGATTGAGTAACTCTACTTCCACGTCATTTTAGAAAATTAGAAATTTTCAGCACTTTAATAGACAATGAAACGCTTTAGGACATCAACAAAACAAAAACAACAAAGTTTCTTTTACCACGGTAAATGGTCTAATAAAATCAAACAAGAAAGTGAAATCGGTTATCAATGCAGGTATATCAAAACTTCCTTATCACTATATTTTTCTTTCTTCAAGTCTTAAGGTTATATTTATTTGATTGATATATCAGGAAAAAATACACTTATATCGATCATTTAATCTTTACCTTTCGTAATCAGTTTTTGTTATTTATCTTGCTGTTTATTAGCTGTTTAGTTAATAGTTTAAAATAGAAAACAATTGGTTTCTCCTTTTGGTTTTTACGATTTACCTTTAATAATGAAGTAAGTGATTTTTATGGATAAGGTAGATTCAAAACTATTATTAAATATAGAATTCTTAACAAGGTTTTCTTTATTTTTACAAGGAAGTTAGGAGCAGTTTAATTTCTAGCTGGTAGTATTTTTACGTATTAGAAAGACTTATGACAACACAAGTAACTAAAGGAATAAAAATATCGGTAAACACTAATTTTGAAGGCACGTTCTTCAAAAGCTATAAAATGCACTATGCGTTTGGGTACACCGTCACCATTGAAAACCAAAGCAAGGATGCTGTGCAATTAACTTCACGTCATTGGAGAATATACGATTCCCTGAACGATTTGGAAACATTAGACGGTGAAGGTGTTATTGGAAAAAAACCGGTCATTAATCCCGGAGAATCACATACATACAATTCTGGATGTCTACTCACCTCTTCTATCGGAGCTATGAGAGGGCATTACAATATGTTTAATTTTAATTCTAGCGAAAAATTTAAAGTACTTATTCCTACATTTAAATTTAGCGCACCATTTGCCCTAAATTAAAATCCTCCTGTAATTCAATTATCAACTTTACAAAGCAGCGCTATTTATAAAAGGGAAGAGTAACCATGCCGAACTAAATAAGTAAGCACGGTCAGCTGATTGAATACTTACTTTTTATTTCAAACTATACCATATTAGCTGGCTAGCGTTATTTTCTAAATATTTAGATTTTTAGCAGTAGACGCTCAGCCCCTTTTCTTTTTTAATTCTCACATACTAAGCTTACCTTTGTTATCATTTTAATTTTTAAAATTCTAACAATGGGTAAAGGTTTTTTCCAAGTTCCAACTGCATTCAACGAACCAATAAAAAGCTTTGTGCCAGGAAGTCCAGAGCGCGAAGATGTTTTAAAACAATATAAGGAATATTACAGTAGCACCGTAGATGTGCCCATGTACATAGGTGCGGACGAAGTACGCACAGGAAACACCAAGCCCATGTCCCCTCCACATGACCATCAACACATTGTCGGGACCTATCATGTAGCTGATAAAAAACATGTGAGTCAAGCTATAGCGAATTGCTTAGACTCCAGAGACGCTTGGGCAAACCTTACTTGGGAACAGCGTGCAGCCATTTTCATGAAAGCTGCAGAGCTACTTGCTGGGCCTTACCGCGCCAAAATCAATGCTGCTACTATGATGGCGCAGTCGAAGACCGTGCATCAAGCAGAGATAGATGCCGCTTGCGAGTTAATAGATTTTCTGCGCTTTAACGTAGAATATATGACCCAAATCTATTCAGAACAACCAGATTCCGCAGAAGGTATCTGGAACCGTGTAGAGTATAGACCTTTAGAAGGTTTTGTGTACGCTATTACACCCTTTAATTTTACTGCAATTGCTGGAAACCTTCCTGCGAGCGCTGCTATGATGGGAAATGTTGTTGTTTGGAAGCCAAGCGATAGTCAAATATTTTCTGCTAAAGTAATTGTAGATGTGTTCAAAGAAGCTGGCCTTCCTGATGGCGTAATTAACGTAGTTTACGGCAATCCGGTAATGATTACGGAGACCGTACTAGCCAGCCCTGATTTTGCAGGAATCCACTTTACAGGTTCTACGCATGTGTTCAAGGAGCTTTGGAAGCAAATAGGAAACAACATACACAACTATAAGACCTACCCTAAAATTGTGGGAGAAACAGGTGGTAAGGATTTTATTATAGCCCATCCATCTGCTAAACCTGCACAAGTCGCAACTGCCATCGTTCGTGGAGCATTCGAGTTCCAAGGGCAAAAATGTTCTGCTGCATCCCGTGTATATTTACCCAAATCTACATCCGATGAAATTCTGGAATTAGTTAAAAAAGATGTCGCTTCTTTCAATAAACCCGGCTCACCAGAGGATATGACCAATTTTGTTACAGCAGTGATACATGAGGGGTCTTTTGATAAATTGGCAAGCTATATCGACCAAGCCAAAAAAGATAGCAACGCCGAGATAATCGCTGGAGGAAATTATGATAAATCCAAAGGATACTTTATTGAACCTACGGTTATCCTAACCACCGACCCTAAGTACACTACCATGGAAACAGAGCTTTTTGGACCAGTAGTTACCATATACGTTTACGAAGATAAAGATTGGAGCAAAACACTTAAATTAGTAGATGCAACGTCCGATTACGCCTTAACAGGAGCCGTATTGTCCAAGGACAGATATGCTATAGACGAAGCAACAAAAGCACTTCAAAACTGTGCTGGTAATTTTTATATAAATGACAAACCAACAGGAGCTGTTGTTGGACAACAACCTTTTGGGGGAGCGAGGGCTTCCGGAACAAACGATAAAGCTGGTTCTGCTCAAAATCTATTGCGTTGGGTATCTCCAAGGCTTATCAAAGAAACTTTTGTTACACCAGAAGATTACAGATATCCATTTCTAAAATAACTAACTGATAATAAGTTAATTATATCAGAATATTAGCTTGGTCTTTTTGTCTATATGAAAAGGTTCCGCTGGATAATTCAACGGAACCTTTTCACATTAATAACCATCCAAAATAAAAAAATACTAGCGTTTATGTTATTAGTAGTGACCATAAGCCACCACCAAGACAATCTTACAGAATAGATCATACAAGCCGTCTTTACATGTAATCAAGCGCAAGTTATTCAACTACCGGAAGCTTTTTCCGAAGAATAATATGACTGGAAAGCTAGCGATAGTGTAAGCTCCGTCAGAGAGGAGTTCTTATATGTAGCCGATTTAGATATGATAGACATAGGAAAAACCACTGGAAAAGAGAACATTATTGCCACGCTAAAAAAAGCAATGCCTTTGTTTTGGAAACTATAATGATTGCAGAGAGTCCACAACTCAACGAAGAATTAGATTTCGGTTTTGAC
>JBLIEO010000065.1:0-11274 GCA_047633095.1 Maribacter sp. | reverse complement strand
TGTTATGTACTTTTAAATCCAACCAAGCCTGTTTTGTATCGTCCTCGGCATTTTCTACGGATTTTCTAATAGCAGTATCTCCACCCGCAATAATCCCAACAACACGCTCGTGGGGCAAACCAAAAGTGGGTGGAATTTCGGAAGCATCCAGAATACCTAAGCGACCGCTCGTCCCAGCACCTATATAGAATAATCGACCTCCTTTTTCAAAACGCTCACTCAAAGCATCAACCAGTTTCGAAACTTCCGGTATCACTTGTTCAACAGCAAAGGCAACCTTCTTATCTTCATCATTCATAGATTGCAAAATGGTCTTAGTATCCATTTGCTCCAAATCACTATAGTGTGATGGGGTCTCCGTAATTTTTGTATACTTCATTTTATATTTATAAGATTTTTATATCATGGTTTTTGAATGCGCGCAACAAATCATTATTTGGGTCTAGCTCCGTAATCATGGTGTTTATGGTATTAATGTCGCAAGTTTTATACCGGTGTTGGGAGTTTAGTTTTTCTGAAATAGATAATAACACCGTTTTTTTAGAAGCCTTAATTACCGCTTTTTTAATCTGTACAATATCCCAATCAAACTCTGTAAGCCCGTACATAGCATCTACATAACCTGTACCTATAAAACTAAAATCTACCCTAATTTCTGCTAGATTATGAATCGTATTGGCTCCTATGGCAATTTGAGACTCTTTTGCAATTTGTCCACCAATCATAATTACAGTAACATTTGGCTTGTTGGACAATTCCATAGCTACGGGTAAACTAATGGTAAAACAGGTAAGGTCTATATTTTCGGGAATAAGCTGCGCCAATTCTAAACAAGTCGTCCCTCCATCGATAAAAACCACTGCACCATCCTTGAGCATAGCTGCTGCTTTTTGAGCAATTACTCTTTTCTGATCTAATGCATATATATTTTGGTTTTTAGCACTATTGGTTGTAAACCCTAAAGAAATGGCACCCCCATGAACCTTTCTAAGCTTTTTATCCAAGTCCAGTTCTTTCACGTCACGCCGAATAGTATCTATGGAGACATCTAGGGTTTCGGCAATATCGGTCAACAGAATCCTATTGTGAAGCTCCACCTCACTTAAAATAGTCTGTTGTCTTTCTTCTTTTAACATGATGTATTCTAAATTTAAATCAAAGATAGTTAAAATAAAAAAATGCTGTTTTATTCTATAAAAATAAATATAACTGATTTAAATATAATTAAAATGCAAAATACAGCAAAATATAATGCAAAAAACAGCATTAAATAAAATTCTTGCTTATATTTGCATGCTTTTAAAATCCAAACGAAACATCCCTTTTATGAAAACTGCCACTGCCAAATCCCCTATTTCAATTGCCTACAAGCCTGTAGGTCAGTTCGAAGAAACGCGTTATGAAAAAATCCATAACGTCATATTTGCAGATTCCAACCATGCTTCCATAAAGGTTGCAGAGGAAATTGCAGAATTAATACGAAATAAACAATCCCAAAACAAGACCTGTATACTTGGATTGGCAACGGGCTCCTCCCCTATCCGTGTTTACGAAGAATTGGTACGGCAGCACAAAGAAGAAGGCCTTAGCTTTAAAAATGTGGTTACTTTTAATCTGGACGAATATTTACCCATGGAAAAAAGTAACATTCAGAGTTACCACTATTTTATGCATGAACACTTGTTCAACCATGTAAATATCCCCAAGGAGAACATAAATATTCCAGATGGCAAGGTAGCTCCTGAAGATACAGTAGCCTACTGTTTGGCCTATGATAAAAGAATAGGGGAATATGGAGGGCTAGATTTTCAATTATTAGGAATTGGCCGTACCGGGCATGTTGGTTTTAATGAACCGGGATCACACTATAATTCCGGCACACGTGTCATTACTTTGGACCACATTACTAGAGTAGATGCTGCATCATCTTTTTTAGGTATAGATAATGTTCCTAGAAAAGCAATCACTATGGGAATAGCTACAGTACGAAAATCAAAGCGAATTGTTTTATTAGGTTGGGGACAAAATAAAGCAGAAATCCTTAAACAAACGATAGAAGGCGAAATCACATCACATGTGCCCGCTACCTATCTGCAAAATCACGACAATTGTACTTTTGTTTTGGATACTGGCGCTGGAAGCGAACTCACGCGGAATAAAACACCTTGGCTAGTTGGTGCCTGCAAATGGACAGAGGAATTAAAAGCTAAAGCAATTATCTGGCTTTGTGATAATACTGGAAAGACAATTTTGAGTTTAACAGACAAGGATTATAATGATAATGGTATGGCAGAACTCCTATTAGAAGAGGATTCTTACGACCTTAACATTTCTATGTTCAACAAACTACAACATAGTATTACGGGTTGGCCAGGAGGCAAACTAAATGCCGACGACACTTATAGGCCAGAACGCGCAACGCCTGCTAAGAAAAGAGTTATTATTTTTAGTCCACACCCGGATGACGATGTTATCTCTATGGGAGGAACATTTGACAGGCTGGTCGAACAAGGGCACGAAGTACATGTTGTGTATCAAACATCTGGTAATATTGCCGTTTCTGATACGGATGCTAGAAAATATGCAGAAATAGCCATGCAGATAAATCCTTCGGATAAGGCAAAAGAAATTATAGATTCTATCGCTAAAAAAAGGGAGAGTGAAGTTGATTCCTTACCCGTACGAAAATTAAAAGGTAATATTCGAAGGGGAGAATCTTATGCAGCAACACGTTATGTTGGATTAGAGGATGCCAATGTTCACTTCTTAGACCTTCCGTTTTACGAAACCGGCACCATTAAAAAGAACAATCTTTCAGATGCCGATGTTGCTATTATGACACAAGTCATCAAGGAAGTGAAACCACATCAAATTTATGCAGCCGGTGATCTTGCAGATCCTCACGGTACACATAAAGTATGTTTAGATGCTGTATTTGCAGCTTTAGAAGACTTAAAATCCGAACCATTCTTAACCGATTGCTGGGTATGGTTGTACCGTGGTGCATGGCACGAATGGGATATCCATGAAATTGAAATGTGTGTCCCTATGAGTCCTGCTCAGGTAATCAAAAAGAGAAATGCAATATTTGCTCATCAATCCCAAAAAGATGGTGTCATGTTTCAAGGAGACGATACAAGGGAATTTTGGATGAGGGCCGAGGAACGCAACAAGGATACAGCGAACAAATACAAGGCGCTGGGAATGTCGGCTTATGCGGCAATGGAAGCTTTTGTAAGATACAAGTTTAATTAAATTTCAATCTATCCCAAAAAGGTCTATTTTAGTACAAAATAGACCTTTTTTTAGTTACATATGCGACATTTTTTACTCCTTTTACTGACCGTTTTATTATGTAATTCATGCGGAATACTACACACTAAAATACCCCAACCCAAAAGAGAATTTAGAGGGGTTTGGGTCGCTACTGTCGTTAATATTGATTGGCCAAAAAAAGGAATGGACACGGCTGAAAAACAAAAAAAAGATTTTCTGGATATTTTAGATTTTTATGCCAATCTAAATTATAATGCGGTTATTGTTCAGGTACGAGCCGCGGGAGATGCTTTTTATAGATCTGAATTTGCTCCATGGTCGCGCTTTTTAACAGGAGAGGAAGGCAAACCCGCTGCCTGGGAAGAGAACAATTTGGATTGGATGATTAATGAAGCCCATAAAAGAGGAATGGAATTTCATGCATGGCTAAATCCATATAGAGCAACTTTTGATATGAATACCGATATCCTAAGTAATACTCATGATTACTGTACGAATCCGGAATGGATGGTACAATACGGAAAAAAATACTACTATAATCCAGGACTTCCAGAGGTAAGGGAAGGTTTTATAAATGTCATAGAAGAAATAGTTACCGAATACGATATAGACGCAGTTCATTTTGATGATTACTTTTATCCCTACAAAATTAAAGATTTGGTTTTTCAGGATTCTTTGGCGTTTGACACTTACGGAAAGTCTAATCAATCGTTAGACGACTGGCGAAGAAGCAACATAGATTCCTTAGTAAAAGAGGTAGACCAAACCATTAAAACAATAAAACCATGGGTTCAATTTGGTATTAGTCCATTTGGGGTATGGAAAAATAATTCCACAGACCCCCGCGGCTCGGATACAAAAGCGGGACAAACCACTTATGAAGATCTCTATGCAAATCCGTTGCTTTGGATGCAAGAGGGATGGATAGACTATTTGGCCCCGCAAGTATACTGGAGTTTGGATTTACCCGTAGCCTCGCACAGAAAAATAGTGAACTGGTGGGCAAAAAATAATAACAATACCAACCTTTATATCGGTAATGGCGCCTATAAAGTAAGAAACAGCAGTGATGTGGCATGGGACCGTAAAAAAGAGCTTCCAGATCAGGTGACATTGGCACGTAAGACTCCAGAAATATTGGGAAATATACTTTTCAGTGCAAAATCATTGATGAACGATAATCCTGATGTTGTACGCTATTTAAAAAGAAAATACTATAAATTTCCTTCCTTACCTCCAGTACCTATAAATAATACCGGTCCTATTTCAAAAGACATACAATTAGTTTCCAAAAATCGAACGAGTAATTCCTTACAACTAACTTTTAAAGGTATTGATGCCAAGTCCTACGCTTTGTTCTATGCATCAAGCAAAAGAATTAAATCGGAGTACTCTATGAAAAAGCTTGTACAAAAAATAAGTGTCAAGGGAAATTCAGGACTACTTCAAATTCCGAGTGATCTCGCTTCCAATAGGTACCTTGCTATCACGTTTTTAGATAGATACAACAAGGAAAGCAAGCCAATAGTAATCCAACCAAAGAAAATAGACCAAAAATGATTCAAAAAAATAAATGGGCTTGGGCTTGGGTACCCACACTGTACTTTGCGCAAGGGCTACCTTACGCATTAGTGGTTACCGTATCGGTAATTATGTACAAAAGGTTAGGTTTTAGCAATTCTGATTTAGGGCTATATACAAGCTTGTTGTATCTGCCGTGGGTCATAAAACCGTTGTGGAGTCCGTTTGTTGATTTAAAAAGTACGAAACGGAATTGGTTTTTAGGAATGCAATTACTCGCCTCCGTAGCGCTTTTGGCTATAGGGCTTACGTTGCCGACAACTATTTTTTTTATTACCAGTTTAGCCTGTTTTTGGATGGTTGCTTTTGCCTCTGCCACAAATGATATTGCTACCGATGGCTACTACATGATCGGACTTACAGAAGACAAACAGTCATTTTTTGTTGGAATGCGGTCGGTATTTTATAAACTAGCCAGTGTAACAGGACAAGGTTTATTGGTGGTGCTAGCCGGGTTTTTGGAAAACAAATATGGAGATAATACAAAAGCTTGGTCCTACACCATGCTGTGTGCAGGTTCTTTGATGTTGCTTATGACCTTATCGAACTTTTTTGTGACTCCAAAATTTGAAAACTCAGCAGCTATCTCACTAGAAAAGCCAAAAAGTTTTTTGGAGGTTTTTGTTAGCTTCTTTAAAAAACCTGGTATGGGTATCGCCATACTATTTATATTATTTTTTAGATTGGGTGAATCTCAATTAGTAAAAATGGCTGCTCCTTTCCTACTAGACCCTACCTCAGTTGGTGGATTAGGATATAGCACATCAGAAGTGGGTACTATTTACGGGACCATTGGAGTTGTCTTTTTGACAATAGGTGGTATTCTAGGCGGAATATTAATCTCACGCCAAGGATTAAAAAAATGGATGTTGCCCATGCTAATTTCGCTAAATGCTCCCAATGCACTTTATGCGTTATTAGCGGTTACCGGAACAACAGAAACTTGGGCAGTAGTAGGTACCGTTATTATGGAGCAATTTGGCTACGGTTTTGGTATTGCAGGTTTTATGATATACCTGATTTACGTTGCCGAAGGAAATTCTAAAACGTCTCACTATGCACTTGCTACTGGTTTTATGGCTTTAGGGATGATGTTACCTGGACTAATCAGTGGTTACGTTCAGGAATGGCTTGGCTATGACGGTTTCTTTATTTGGGTAGTAGTAGCAGCATTACCAGCATTTGTTATCCTTAGATATATTAAATACCCAGCCGATTTTGGCAAAGCAAAAGAGAAAAATGAGCAAAGTATATAATTACGATGTAATGAAAGAGCGCCTTTCAACGATAGAAAAAGTAGGGCAACTTTTTATGCCCGCCGCTTTTATAAACGATACCGAAGCCGAAATACTCCAATTGGAAAAATTGATAGAAACGCATAGCATTGGCAGCCTGTGTTTTTTCCACTCCCGTGCAAGTGCGGCTACCAATTATGAAGGCAAGAATAAGGTGGTTTATAACAAAAATAGTTTTGAAACGCTACAGAATTTGATTCAACGGTATCAGTCCATTTCTAAATATCCATTGCTCATAGCCATTGATGCCGAATGGGGCTTGGCAATGCGAATTGAAAATACGCCACAATATCCATATGGCATTACCTTGGGAGCCATACAAGACAACGAAGCGCTTATTTTTGAGGTTGGTGCAAACATTGCAAAAGACTGCAAAGCAGCAGGAATCCATTGGAATTTAGCTCCCGTGGTAGACATAAATAACAATCCAGACAACCCCGTAATCGGTTACCGCTCTTTTGGAGAAAATCGTGACTTGGTAACTCAAAAAGCCATTGCTTTTGTTAAAGGAACTGAAAGTGAAGGTATCCTTACGAGCATCAAACATTTTCCAGGTCATGGAGATACAGCTACGGATTCCCACTTAGGGCTTCCGGTAATAGCAAAAACAAAAAGTGAACTACTAGAAAACGAACTGTATCCGTTTCAACAACTTATAAACGAGGGCGTTGATTCTATTATGGCGGGACATCTTTCTGTTCCAAGTCTCACCACAACAGATGACCGACCGTCAAGCATCAATAAAGACATTATTACAGGTGTGCTTAGAAATGAAATGGCTTACAAGGGTGTGGTAATTTCGGATGCGCTAAATATGCATGCGGTTTCTAAGCATTATCCTGAAAAAGGAATGTTGGAATGGCTTGCCTTTGATGCTGGGAACGATGTACTATGTTTCGCTGAGCACACGGCTGAAGGGGTAGAAAAAATTCTAAATACTGCTACGGAAGATCAAATAGATACCAGTTTCAAACGCATTTGGAAACTAAAGGAGAAAGCGTTTCAAAATACAAATTCAAATTCAAAATTAGGTGTCGCTAGCTGCTCGGCACTAAACCGGAAATTAGCAGAAAAAAGTCTGACCCTACTACATGGTTTAGAAACAGGTATTTCTGAATTCAGAAATACAGATTATTGCACCCTAACGATTAAGCGTTTTTCAGAAACAAATGAAGCTCACGAAATCCTTAGCGCTTTGGAGGTAACCAAACAAGAAGTAACAGATGAAGAACATATTCTTTTACTGCTCACTCCCCCAACCGTAAAGCCCGTAAATAATTTTGGGTTTCTAGACCAAGAATTGGATTTCATCAACCAGCTGATTGCTGCTAAAAAAGTAGTTCTTTATCATTTTGGAAATCCGTTAGCACTAAGAACTATTCATACGAAAGAGACCTTAGCAACAGTTATCGTTTATCAAGATTTTAAAGAATTTCAAGATGTGGCTTCGGAACACTTTTTAGGGCAACTAGAGGCGGTAGGAAAATTACCAGTAACGGTTTAAACAAAACAAATAAATCCATGAAAATTTATAAAATTTTAGGATTGATGTCCGGTACCTCCTTAGATGGTCTGGATTTGGCCTATTGCTATTTTACAGAAGAAAAAGGCGTATGGACTTTTGATATCATAAATACAAAGAGTATTTCCTATACAGCCAAACAGCTGACCGAACTTAAAGACGCAATACAATTAGGCGTTGGAGACCTGTTCCAACTGCACAACAGCTATGGCACTTGGCTAGGGGAACAAGTGCTTGATTTTATAGAAAAAAACCAGCTTGCAGTAGATTATGTAGCAAGCCATGGGCATACCACACACCATAGACCAGACCTTGGCTTTACGGTACAGATTGGTTCTGGACAACATCTAGCAAAGGCTTCTAAACAGCATGTTATTTGTGATTTTAGAACATACGATGTCGCCCTTGGAGGACAAGGTGCTCCGCTTGTCCCTATTGGAGATCAACTACTCTTCCAGGAGTATGATTTCTGTTTGAACTTGGGAGGAATAAGTAATATATCCTTTGACGTAAAAGGAAAACGAATTGCCTATGACATCGGTTTAGCTAATATGATTCTTAATTATATTACGCGTAAAATAGACTTGGAATACGACAAAGGTGGCGTATTGGCACGTTCTGGAAATATCATTCCGGTAATGCTTCAAAAATTAAACGATTTGAAGTACTACCTCCTACCCCATCCAAAATCTATTGGGTATGAGTGGTTCTTGGAACAAGTAGTTCCAATAGTGGAAAGCACCGAGGCGACTACGGAAGACTTATTGCATACATCAATCCATCATATTTGCGAAAAAATTGCACAGCAAATACATCAAAATACATCAAAGCCTGGGCAAAAAGTACTAGTCACAGGAGGTGGTGCGTTAAATACTTTTTTAATTACTATGCTAACGGAAAAACTAGGTTCGGAAACCCGAGTAGTGGTTCCAGAAAAAAAACTAATCGACTTTAAAGAGGCTATGGTATTTGCCTTTATGGGTGCACTTAGAGCCGAAAAAAAAATAAATGTATTATGTTCAGTGACGGGTGCTACACGAAATTCATCTAGCGGTGTCCTTTATTTGCCAAGCTAAACTGTTAGCTTGTTGTTCTACGAATCTGTAAAGGCTTTGTTCGGAATATAAGAAACAAAATAGTAGATAAAAACCCACACATACCCAAGCCTACGAATAAAGGCCATACCGTTTCTTGAACAAAACTCCCCACATACAGGGAAATAGGTATGGATAAAATCGTGGAAATAAATCCGGTTATGGCCGCGCCAATGCCAGCGATATGACCTATTGGCTGCATGGCTATAGCGCGCATATTACCCCACACAAAACCCAAGGAAAAAAACAAGGATGCCAAGAAGAGTAATAAAATTGGCAGACCTGGATTAGGCTTTCCGAAGAATAATACCGCATATGTAAGGGCTACCAAAGTAAAAAGCACAAGTGCATATAAGGCCAATTTTCGCATTCCAAAACGAACTACAAGTGTACCATTGAGAAAAGTGGATAACCCGATGGAAAGCGCCAAGCCTGCAAAAATGTAGGGGAACGAATCCTTTAAATTATATTGGTCTTCAAAAACATGTTGTGCGGAACTCAGATACACCAAAAAAGAACCAGTAATAAATCCTGAAATCATGGTACACGCCACCGTTTCGGTATGCTTGAATATTTCTTTAGTTCCCTTTATAAAAATGGACAGAGAAAAAGGAACTTTATACTCAGGCTTCAATGTTTCTATCTGTCGCTTCCAAAACCAAACCCCTACCACCAGAGCAAAAAAGAGTTGCATATAAAATATAGCCTCCCAACCCATAGTTTCCAAAATAATCTTGCCAATGGCAGGAGCAACAACAGGAATCAAAATAAAAAAGGCAGTAACAAAAGACATTATTTTAGCCATGTAATCACCAGTATAGGTGTCTCGTATAATAGAAATACTAACTGTTCTGGGTGCAGAAAGTCCTATCCCTTGCAAAATCCTACCTACAACCATCCATTCAAGAGAAGGAGCCAAAACACATAAAATACTTGCGCAAGCAAAAAGAACAAACCCAATGTACACGACAGGCTTTCTACCATAAGTATCAGACAACGGCCCAAAGAAAAGCTGTCCGAAACCCAGGCCTAAAAAAATCATAACAATTAATAGTTGATTGTCCGTAGGGTCCAAACTGTTGATGCTAATACCTATTTCCGCTATGGCTGGCAATAGCGCATCTATCGCCAAAGCTACAATAGACATTAGAGATGCCATAAGGGCTATAAATTCGAAATTAGGTTTTACCTGCTCATTTTGCATGGATGCAAAAGTACTTCTAATTACGCCTTTAGTACACTATTGAAAGTTGATTTTTAAGTTTCCTCGAAAATTGATATTCAAATATGTATTTTTGAACCAAATTTTAGAAATATGCTTATTATTGGAATCGCTGGTGGTACTGGATGCGGAAAAACCACGGTAGTTAACCAAATTATAAACGAACTGCCAAATGAAGAGGTGGGTGTTATTTCACAGGATTCCTATTACAATGATCTTTCGCATTTGACATTGGAAGAACGTAGAAAAATAAATTTTGACCACCCCAACTCCATCGATTTCAAACTATTAGAAAATCATTTAACAGCTTTAAAATCGAGAGAATCCATAGAACAACCTGTCTATTCCTTTTTAGAATGCAACCGAACTGGAAAAACAGTGCCTACACATCCTACCAAAGTGATTATTGTAGAAGGAATATTGATTATGACGAATCCGGAAATAAGAAAAATGTTCGATATTAAAATATTTGTGCATGCCGATACGGACGAGCGACTCATCAGAAGGTTAAAACGCGACGTAAACGAACGTGGTTGGAACTTGGACGAAACCTTAGAAAAATACCAAAGCGTAATAAAACCTATGCACGACCAGTTCATAGAGCCTACTAAAGAGTATGCAGACATTATTATCCCCAACAACAAATACAACACAGTTGCCGTTGACATAGTTCGAAGTATCATCAACGAACGATTAGCAGAAACCTAATGGGACTCAAAACTTTCCGAAAACAAAGATGGTTCAAAATCATGACGAATATGTACGTTATGGTACTGACTGCATTTTTAGTATGGATGATATTTTTTGACACCAACTCGCTTCTCATTCACCAAGAGCTTAAAAAGGAAATAAAAAAGTTGGAAAAAACTCAAGATTTTTTAAAAAAAGAGATTTCTAAGGACAAAAAAATAATAGAAAAACTTTCCAACAAAGAAGAATTAGAAAAGTTCGCAAGAGAAGAATATTATCTCAAAAAAAAGAACGAGGAAATCTATCTTATAGAATATGAGGATAGTTTAAAAACCGATAACCAGTAAAGGACTTTATACTACAGGGCAACCAGACTGATACGATGCCAAAGAATACAAAGAAACTAGGGTAACACGTTGACCTTTAAAAGTTTAACTTTATTTTGATGAAGACCAATTGGTTATTCGCCTAGTGTTAACAAAATCCTTTCATTGGCGCTATAAATAATTGTATTTTTACTCCCTAACTTATAACGTTTATGGGCAAGATAATTGCTATTGCAAATCAAAAGGGTGGCGTAGGAAAAACGACAAC
>JBLIEO010000064.1:0-11440 GCA_047633095.1 Maribacter sp. | reverse complement strand
CTATTGGCAGCATATATCATGGGAACCCAAGAAAAATTGATAACACCTTGGCAATGGATGATACTTGCTTGTGTAATAGTAGTAGCTGGAAGCCTTGGAGACCTTATAGAATCGAAACTAAAAAGAGCCGCAGGCGTTAAGGATAGTGGCGCTATTTTACCTGGTCATGGAGGAATGCTGGATAGACTGGATAGTCTGGTTTTTGCCGCTCCATTTGCCTATTTAACCTTAAATTTATTTAGTTATGTTTCATAGAGAGGGTCAATCCATTATTTTGATAACCTTTTTCATAGTTGGAATAGGAGTGCTTTTAGCTCAGTTTTTTATTGATATAATGTGGTTGAAGTGGCTTGTTCAGTCGTTTTTACTAGTAGTATTGATACTTATTCTCCAATTCTTTAGAAACCCTAAAAGAAAGGTGAATAAAAATTTTAATGAAATACTTTCACCCGTAGACGGAAAAGTAGTGGTCATAGAAAAGGTTATGGAAACTGAATACTTTAACGAGATGCGTATACAGGTGTCTATTTTTATGTCCCCACTCAACGTGCATGTTACGCGTTATCCAGCTAGCGGCACTATTAAATATTCTAAATACCATCCTGGAAAATACCTCGTTGCATGGCATCCGAAATCCAGTGAAGAAAACGAAAGAACTTCAGTAGTAGTTCGTACGCCAAGGTTTGGCGATATCCTGTTTCGACAAGTCGCAGGAGCATTGGCACGTCGTATTGTTAATTATGCCAAAAAAGGGGACAGCGCACAACAAGGGGATGACTCCGGGTTTATTAAATTTGGTTCCCGAGTAGACCTTTACCTACCTTTAGATTGTGTGATAAACGTTTCCTTAAACCAAAAAGTAAAAGGAGCCCATACCTGTGTTGCCACTTTTGTGAATCCGAATGAAAAAGAAGAAGCTACATATTAATTTTAAAACCGCAGTAGCATTCGTAAATGCCTATAGCAACCCCCTACCTGCAGATGTGCTTCTAAAACTATATGCCTACTACAGAATTGCCAACAAAAATTTTGACAACCCAGGTAGTAAAACCCCATTAATTAACGCCTTTAAGGCAAATGCTTTAATACAGGCTCAAAACATGAACGGTGAAGAAGCTATGAAATCCTATATAAAACTTGTGAACTCCGAATTAAAATAAGCCTTCTTTATTCGTATAAATTATCAGTATCGGCATTACAAAGTTCTATAAATAGTGAAGCAGCCTTATAGCAAATAGCATTAAAAAAACGTTCCCCTTTTTCTGCAGTTGCAAACTCAGGATTACCTATTCCAGTATCCTTACTGACTTTAGACCATTGGCGTTCCGCCCACAACCATCCTTCTGAGAATGCTTTAATTTTAAACTTTTTAGCATCTCCAGTGCCCCATTCCATTTTAGAAAGAACCAAATCAGGTCTTAGGTACAGCATTAAACTTGTTTCCATTTCATCTGCATGGTCTCCCTCTTCTTCAAAATAATCTAACTTATCGAACATCTGAGGAAAAAAGCAAAAACTAATGAACATATCCGGAAATTGTAATCCTAACTCTCTAACTAAAGGTTTAAAATTATTTCCACCATGACCATTAAAAATAAGTAGTTTATAAATTCCTTGAGAATTCAGCACAGTAACCATATCTTTTAAAATAGCTAACTGCGTACTTGGATTTAGGTTAATGTCCAAATAAATATCTTTTTGACCCGTATTTACCCCAAACGGAATGGTAGGCAGGACTACTACTTTACTTCCCTTTTCCCAAGCAATTTTCGCAGCTCCCACGGCCATCGCCTCAGCTTGAACATTATCAGTAGCATAAGGTAAGTGATAGTTATGGGCTTCAGTAGCTCCCCAAGGAAGTACGGCTAAATCAAAATTTTCATCTTTTAAATGCTTCCAGTTCGTTTCCGCTAGTACGTAAGGTCTTATCATTATATTAATTTAAAAAACGTGTTGACTTTCGCCTTTATATGTTTGCTGTAATTGAAATAGAGCACTGCAACTAGTGTGATTAAAAAGTAAAGAAAAAAAGCTATTCTTCCCCATGCTATTAACTCCGCAGTTACAAACCAATCACCATTAAGCAGCAGGAATGACATCCCAAAAACACTTCTAGCTATCTCCATCCAAAAACCATAGGAAACACCGTCCATGAGACTGGTATAGCCATAAATACTTAAAAAGATAAAACCACCATAAAACAGAAGTTCAATTGCATCAATAGCACTAAAGTTATAAAATAACAACAGTAACAAGAACGTTGTACTTAAAAGCTGAAAAACTATATATACATTAAAAAGGCCCGACGTAGGTGTTTCATATTTCCTAAAAGAGTATACATCTTTTATAACACCAGAAATAGGATATGTAGCGATAACATCATTTGGTCTCCAACCCGTTGGCATGAACCAAATTCGTAATTTATCCCAATAATTTGCTGTCCACCAGGCATCTTTTAACAATCTCCAAAAGTGCTGAAAATTAATATGTACCGGATTCCAAGTTTGCGCGGGTTTTAAAACTCCATATTGGGGCGGAACATCAACCAGTTCTTCTTGAAACGTTCCAAACCATCTATCCCAAAGACATAGAAGCTGACCCAAATTTTTATCAATATATTCTGGATTAATGGCATGATGCACCCTATGCTGAGAAGGTGTCACAATAATATATTCCAACCATCCCATTTTACCAATATGCTGGGTATGGTACCAGAACTGCGCAAATAAATGGACAGGGGCCAAAACCGCTATTACTTCGTTAGGTACTCCTAATAGCGCAGCAGGAAACAGTAAAAAGGCAAAATAACCAAACAGATTAGAAATAGGTTGCCGCAAGGCACAGGCCAAATTAAACTCCTCGCTACTATGGTGAATAACATGTTGGTTCCAAAAAATATTGACCTTATGACTCAGCCTATGGTTCCAATAACCCGCAAAATCCATGGTTATAAAGGCAAGCAACCAGATAACCCAAGTATTCCGTATGTCCAATAATGCCAAATGTTCTAATAGAAAAGGGTAGGACACCAACACCAAACCAATACCCAGTGAATCCTTAATTATATTGGTAAGACCCGAACTAATACTGGAGACAGAATCCATAAGTTTATGTTTCTGATTTTTTGCAATATACCCATAGGCAATTTCAAAAATCAAAAGCAACATAAAAAAAGGAATGGCATAAAGTAATGCCTTTGCATAGGTTTCCATAACAGATACATTTAGTTAAAAGGACCTACCATAATATGCGCCCTAAAAGTTCCCGGGTCCATAAGCCATGGCATTCCTTTGGCATGTGGTTTATCTGGAAGGCCTGTAGATTCGGTGGTAGCAAAAGGCGTATAAATCACATACCTAAACTGACCATCTGTCAACTCCGCCGTCTCTTTGTTATAACCCTCATCGGTACCGAAATAGATGTAGGTCATACTTGGCTCTCTCGGCATTTCTAATAAACCTTTAGCGACTTCCATACCTCGTATTTCACGCTTTTCATTAAAATCCTTTCCTTCTGCACTCAGTTCTCTACCGCGTTTCATAAAGGGTTCCAATTTCTTTGAATAACAGGAAACGCTAATCCCTTTTTTTGCTGGGTCATCTGCCAAACAGATTAAATTATTCTTACCTTCTCTTAACAAAACAAAATCACCTTGCTTATTGTAACCATAAACCATAGCATCCTCTTTGTCGGCTTCAGGAGCGGGTAAAACTGCGGTATTTATTTGGACTGCCTCCGGCAGTATGATTACAGACAGTTCTTGGGCATTACTTAAAACACCCAGAAATAACATGCTTAAAAAAAATAAGTTCCTCATGACTTCTATTTTAATATGTACCGTAAGTTATAAAAATTATCCAAAGTGCGAGATAATTTTTAACAACTAAGTACTTAACCAAATGCTTAAACCACCTAGTCAATATCAATCTAAACTCTTTTACTTTGCATAAGAAATTTACTCAATTTCCATTTACCTAAAACGTTCAGAAACAAATAAACGTAGGCACTAAAACTTCAATCACACCTAAAAAAACTAGCGTTAAAAAGTAAATAACACATGCAGCCAAAGAGCCTCCTACATACAAAAAAGGGTACTGGACTCATATCAGTTGAATCTGAAATTCAACTTTATACTAAGAGCAAAATAATCACCAACACCATACCTGCAGCCGAAAAATACAATCCTTTTTTGAAAATAGAAGTGCCAGGCAAAAACATCCAAAACGAAGAAAGAACGAAGAACAATAATGCCAAGCCAAAGAATATATTTAAGACGTAAAGAGGGTCTTCGGATTTTGCTTTGTGCAGATGCGTCATTTTATCTAACACCAAAGGTAAGGCCTTGGTCGTGTAGGATACATCGCCGGTCTCCAAGTTATAATTACCCTGTTTAAAAGTTGCGATAACACCATCCACAACATGGAATTCAAGTTTTTTAATCTTAATTTCTTTTCCTACCGTTTCCGCATTTAACCCCGGTTTAAGTTTTTTTTCGTGGCGTGTTTCTTGCTTTAAAAAATCTGTATCCCTAAAAATAAGAATAATACCGCTTATAGAATACATGGCCATGATACCGGCCAAAAAGAACCCTAAATACCTATGGTAGGTTCTCATTTTATTGGAAACTTCTCGTTGTTTTGACATTATTTAGAATAATTTTAAATAAAGGAAAGTGAATTTATTTTTAAAACTCCTAACCTCAACCATATTTTTTCGCCTTCAAGACTTTTATTTATTTCAAACTAGCCAAACTCTTTTCCAAGGTCTCTATTTTAGCTTCGGCATCAGCGGCTTTTTTCTTTTCTATGGCAACCACCTGTTCGGGTGCATTGTTTACAAAGCGCTCATTGGAAAGCTTCTTTTGTACCGATGTTAAGAACCCTTTTGTGTACCCTAGTTCATCTGTAATCTTTTGAATTTCAGCCTCGATATCTATAGCGCCGGAAATGGGAACAAAATACTCGTTACTTTTTACCCTAAAGGTCAAAGCACCTTCTAGTGGAACATCCACGTATGAAATTTCTGAAACATTCGTGAGCTTTGCTATAACAACATCCCATCTGGATTGTGTCTTTTCTTCGTTCAACAACGAAAGTTCCAAAGCCTCTTTCATTGGAATGTTCTTTTCCTTTCGGATGGTACGTACTCCCGCAATAACCTCTTTTGCAAATTCAAATTCCTTGATAAGTGGCATATCCATATTACCTACTTTAGGCCACTGAGAAACAACCAAGGCCTCGGTTGCATCTCGTTTAGAAATATGTTGCCAAACTTCCTCTGTTAAAAACGGCATAAAGGGATGAAGCAATTTCAAATTATTCTCGAACAATTGAATTACGGCATCAAAAGTTGTTTTGTCTATCGGCTTTTGATAGGCTGGTTTTACAATTTCTAGTAACCAAGAACTATAATCATCCCAAACCAACTTATAGATACTCATAAGCGCATCTGAAATACGGTATTTACTGAAATGGTCTTCAATTTCTAATAGGGTTTCATTAAATTTGGAATCATACCACTCCAATGCCAGTTTGGAAGCTTCAGGCTGCGGCAAATCGATTACTTCCCAACCCTGTAAAAGTCGGAAACCGTTCCATATCTTATTAGCAAAGTTTTTACCTTGTTGGCATAAATCCTCATCAAACATTAAATCGTTTCCTGCGGCAGAACTTAAAAGCAATCCTACACGAACACCATCCGCACCATAATCGGATATGAGTTTTAGGGCGTCGGGTGAATTTCCAAGAGATTTGGACATTTTTCTACGTTGCTTATCACGTACCAATCCTGTAAAATATACATTCTCAAAAGGTCGTTCTCCTCTAAACTCGTATCCAGCAACAATCATTCGCGCCACCCAGAAGAAGAGAATATCCGGACCTGTAACTAGGTCATTGGTAGGATAGTAATAATTTACCTCCTCATTTTCTGGTTCGAGAATACCGCCAAATACACTAATGGGCCATAACCAAGAAGAAAACCATGTATCCAAAACATCGGCATCTTGTCGTAAATCTTGTAAAGTCAACGTGCGTTGCTCTCCCTTAGTTAAACTGGCAGCCTGAGCTTTGATTAAAGCCTCTCCTTTAGTTTCGGCAACAACAAAATCATTCTCACCATCGCCATAGTAAAACGCAGGAATCTGTTGTCCCCACCATAGCTGGCGAGAAATATTCCAATCGCGTACATTTTCCATCCAATGCCGATACGTATTTTCAAACTTTTTAGGGTATAGTTTTACATCGCCAGTATTCATAACAGCCTCTAAGGCAGGTTTTGCCAAATCCTCCATCTTAAGGAACCACTGATCGGACAACTTCGGTTCAATAACCGCTTTGGTGCGTTCGGATGTCCCAACTTTATTAATATGAGTTTCGGTCTTTACCAAGAAACCCTTTTCCTCTAATTCTTTGGAAATCTCCTTGCGAACAACAAACCTATCCTTTCCTTGATAATGCAGTCCAAAACTGTTTAGGCTGGCATCATCGTTAAAAATATCTATGGTTTCTAACTTATGCTTTTCACCTAAAGCCTTATCGTTTATGTCATGGGCGGGAGTAACTTTTAGACAACCCGTTCCAAATTCCATATCTACATAGGTATCTTCTACAATGGGGATGACCCTACCGCAAATAGGAACAATCACCGTCTTACCCTTAAGATGGTAAAAACGCTCATCATTTGGATTGACACAAATAGCTGTGTCACCCAAAATAGTTTCCGGTCTGGTAGTGGCAATAATCACTTTTTCATCAGAACCTTCAATCTGATATGCGAGATAATACAACAACCCTTGTTTTTCCTCATAAATTACCTCTTCGTCCGACAAGGTAGTTTTTGCCTCAGGGTCCCAATTTACCATACGGTGCCCCCTGTAAATAAGCCCTTTGTTAAAAAGATCTACAAAAACCTTTATCACGGAGGCTGACATATCGTCATCCATGGTAAATTTTGTTCGGTCCCAATCACATGAACAACCCAACTTCTTAAGCTGCTCTAAAATCACACCACCATACTCATCTGTCCATTCCCAAGCATGTTTTAAGAACTCATCCCTGCTTAAATCAGCCTTATTAATACCGTCGGCCTTTAGTTTAGCAACTACCTTTGCTTCTGTAGCGATAGAAGCGTGGTCCATACCAGGTACCCAACAGGCATTTTTGCCCATTAAACGTGCTCTTCGAATCAATACGTCCTGTATGGTGTTATTGAGCATATGCCCCATATGCAATATTCCAGTAACATTTGGTGGCGGAATCACAATCGTATAAGGTTCTCTATCATCTGGTGTGGAATAAAAAAAATTATTTTTCATCCAGTAATCATACCACTTACCTTCTACACTTTTTGGGTCATATTTAGACGGAATTTCCATAATTGGAACAGTTTTTGGTCTTATTAGTTCATGGGATTAAAAAACAACGCCGAAAAGATATATTAAATCATCTAATCGGGCCTTTTTCTTCCCTATTATAAATACGAAACAAAAATAAGTAACGTTAGAGTATAACAAAAGGATTTTGAGGTTGTTCTGAAAAGAATTAATTTCGGTATTCTTTAAATTTTAAAACAATGAAAAAACTAGTATTATTCTTATTTGTAGGATTATTAGGATTTAACCTTGCGGCGCAGGATGTCGCGGCCAAGATAGAGTTCAAAACTGAAACGGTGGACTATGGTGAAATCACCAAAGGTTCAGATGGTATTCGTGTATTTGAATTCACCAACACAGGAAAGGCTCCACTCATAATTAGTGATGTGCGCTCTAGCTGCGGATGTACAATTCCTAAAAAACCTGATGGCCCTATTATGCCAGGTAAAACAGGTGAGATTCAGGTGAAATATGATACCAACCGTGTTGGCCCCATTAGAAAAGCAATTACAGTAATATCAAACGCTGATACGCCAACAAAAGTCCTTAAAATTAAGGGAGAAGTTAAAGCCACAGTCACTAGACAAGATTAAGAAAAATTAGATTTATAAAAAGGCCCGACGTATCGGGTCTTTTTTCATTTAAACAAATCTTTTAAAATAAAACTAAAGAGCAAATTCCGATTAGACCTAGTTACTAAAATTTTTACTCTCTTATTTTTGTTTTTATTGAGCATCTGTAGTGTTTCTTGCAACTTTTATCTATTGTATTTACTTTCCGTTGATGGCTAAAATTACGTCTCCTTCTTTTAACCCTAATGAATACAAAGGGCTCCCTGCCCGAATCCAAGAAACTATAATCTCGGGAACCAAACTTAGTCTTGTTGCAACAGCCAACATTATTTGCACAATACCATACGTAGTCTTTGTTGTACTTTTCAAAATATGTTCCAAGACATAACGCGCCTCTGCATGTTGTAAGTTTATACCCCTAGTATTATAATAAAAAGGCAACTTAAAATTACTGTTCTTTTTTAATGATTTTTTTTATTTTGATAGTCTAAAACGATATTGAAACGTTTTAACAAAGCCCCTCCAAGACTACCATTCCTATCTCCTAAACCGGTAATAGCTCGAAAAATCGACATGTTTAAAAAAAAGCTTGTGCGCCGTTTGTTACAAAATCACCTATTTAAATATGAGATATCCTTGTACGTTTCCCGTACACATCACCAGAAAGCCCTTTTCCCAAAAAATCATCGTAATTGTTTCGAGGCAACACAATACTATTTTTCAAAAATCCAGATAGAATGACTACTCCCTCTATCTAATAGCATGTTAACAGCTCCCACCTCTTCATTTTCTAGCCCTACCTTAGCATTCGAATAAGCCTTCCTTCGAATCAAGGATATGTCAAATGATTCTCTTATTTGCTCTTTTACCATATTTATATGTTTTAGGGTCATTAAATTTAAGGAACTACTTACCATAATCTATTTCCACAACAAAGTCCCGAAACAGATCAAAGCCAATAATACTTTGCAAAAGGAAGGCTTTGATAACTTCGCCTTACCCAAACCCGTTTATAGGCACTTCAGAAACATTGTTCAGCTGAATAGAATCCTAATCGTCCAGATTAAAAAGAATAGGCGTGTTTACCCCAGAATACAAACAAAAGTGCTATTCCGTTAATTTCTAACGGAACTATAATCAAGTTATTTAATAGCTCGAATTTGATTTTCTCGACTTTCTTACCATCTGGCAATCGGTACTTCTGTGCATGCAAATAGCCTTGCGAACAGAAGAACATGATTAATATTAAAAGTATTACTTTTTTCAAACCACTCAAATATAATATGTTAAGCTCTCTTAAGCTAGGTGATAATTTATCTTAAAATGATTATTTAACACAAATAAGGTATTGAAATAAAAGGGACTTCCTTTGTAATATCGGTTATGATTTATCACTTTTGTGAAAAATAGAATTGTATGCCGTTTGTATCCAGAAAGGGACTTTCCATGCCCCAATCCCCAATAAGAAAACTAGTTCCTTTTGCAGAAAACGCAAAGAAAAAAGGCGCTAAGATAATCCATCTGAACATTGGTCAACCGGACATTAAAACACCACAACTAGCCTTGGATGCGGTCAAGAACAACAATCTTACGGTCTTGGAATATAGCCGCACAGAAGGTTCGGAAGCCTTTCGAGAAAAAATTGCCGGATATTACAAAAAACACCAAATTTACGTTAGTGCAAGCGATATCATCGTAACCACAGGTGGCTCTGAAGCACTGTCTTTTGCGATGAGCACCATTGCAGATAATGATGACGAAATCATAATACCTGAACCTTTTTATGCCAATTACAACGGTTTTGCCACTGCTTGTGGAGTCAAGGTAGTTCCTGTTATTTCTAAGCTTGAGGATAACTTTGCACTACCTCCCATAGAAGATTTTGAAAAACTAATTACAGCCAGGACCAAAGCAATACTTATTTGTAACCCTGGAAATCCAACAGGGTATTTATACAGTAAAGAAGAAATTCAGAAATTAGCTGTCATTGTCAAAAAACACGATCTCTATCTTATTGCGGATGAAGTTTACAGGGAATTTACGTATTCTGAAGAGGGACATTATTCCATTTTACAGGAAGAAGGTTTGGATGAACACGCAATCATCATAGATTCGGTTTCTAAACGATACAGTATGTGTGGAGCTAGAATTGGATTTTTAGTTTCCAAAAACAAAGAAGTTATTTCAACTGCCTTAAAATTTGGACAGGCACGCCTCTCGCCCCCTACCTATGCACAAATAGCAGCAGAAGCTGCATTAGATACACCACAAAGCTATTTTGATGATGTAAAAACGGAATACCTCCAAAGAAGGAATCTACTTATTTCTGAACTTGAAAAAATTGAAGGTATAAGCGTAGCCAAACCCCAAGGAGCCTTCTACTGTATTGTAGAATTACCGATAACGGATGCGGATGACTTTGCACAATGGCTATTAGAAGACTTTAGGGTAAACAATGAAACAGTAATGGTAGCTCCGGCAGGTGGATTTTATGCAACCCCAGGCCTAGGAAAAAACCAGATAAGAATTGCCTATGTACTAGACCAAGGTAGCTTAAAACGAGCGGTACATATTCTTGGAGAAGCGCTTAAAAGCTATATAGGCTGATGGAAATCAAAAAAGATTTTTCCCTTAAAACTTACAATACCTTTGGAATAGATGCGAAAGCCAAATTCTTTGCACAGGTACAAACGGTAGATGAATTAGGGCAAATCTTAAAGCGGGATGAATTTCCGACTAAATTCATCTTGGGTGGTGGCAGTAATATACTACTGACCAAGAATATCAATGCGCTAGTGGTTCATATTGCTATAAAAGGAATTTCTGTTGTTTCAGAGAATGATGACAATGTTGTCCTAACCGTAATGGGGGGTGAAAACTGGCACGAAACCGTGTTATGGACCTTAAATCAAGGGTATGGCGGCCTAGAAAACATGTCCCTTATCCCAGGAAACACTGGTACAGCACCGGTACAGAATATTGGTGCATATGGGACAGAACTAAAAGATTGTTTCGTTAGTTGCGAGGCTATGGAGAGAACCACACAGAAATTACAGACCTTCTCCAAAGAGGATTGTAAGTTCGGATACAGGGAATCGTTTTTCAAAAATGAGGGAAAAGACCTATATATTATTACTTCGGTAACTTTTAAACTTACAAAGAAAAACCACAAACTTAATACCAGCTACGGCGCCATAGAGGAAGAATTAACAAAGAACAATATCGAAAATCCCAATATTAAAGAGGTTTCCAATGCCATCATAAACATCAGAAACACTAAGTTACCCGATCCAAAAGAGCTAGGAAACAGTGGCAGCTTCTTTAAGAATCCAGTTGTTAATCAAAGCACTTTTAAACGGTTTAGCCAAGAAAACCCTGGGGCACCATTTTATAAAATTTCCAATACACACTATAAAGTACCGGCAGGATGGCTCATTGAACAATGCGGTTTTAAAGGAAAACGATTTGGGGATGCCGGTGTGCATAAAAACCAAGC
>JBLIEO010000063.1:0-11686 GCA_047633095.1 Maribacter sp. | reverse complement strand
TTTTCCTTCGCAGTAAAGAACAAATCGGAATCCACACCCACGATATGAATGTTGGTATCACTATTTTGCAAGGCGATAAACTTTTCCTCTCCGTCTCGGGTGACATCAATCGTTTTTAGCAATTGATTCATAAGTTTATAGGCCGATAATTGAAATCGTTCCTGAAGTTTTTTGCCGTGGTGTGTTAACCAACTCTCTACATTAAAAACTTTTAATTCCTTGTTGGTACTCCGCTTAAAACGTTCCTTAAAAGATTCCGGGGTACGATAGCACAGCATGGCATGCATACGGGCATCGTGCACCGGTTGCTTGGAATTCACTAAGAACTGTTCCTGTATCTGACAGTTGCCAATCAACCAATCGGTAGATTTCCAATCGGAAGCCACGGGAATCAAATGTTCCGTTAAATTAGGATTCAAGACCGCCATCTCCCAAGCAATACCACCACCCAAAGAACCACCGATAATAGCGAACAGCTTATTTACACCTAACTGCTCCAGTCCCAATAAGAAAATAGCTGCCATATCGCCCGCCACAAAATCCTTATAATTTTCTATAACAAATTTATCATGTCCGTTGCCAGGAATATTAAATGCAAGTAGGGTGTATTTCTGCGTATCGATACATTTTTTATCCCCGATTAGGGTAGACCACCATCCTTCTGGACCAGTAATATTGGAATTACCCGTTAGTGCATGATTCACCATAACAATGGGTGCCGTGTGCAACTCCTTACCAAAAACCTGATACGAAAGTTGTATGTCTTGTGTTACGCCGCTTATGGTGCGGAAGTCCTTTATCTGTAACTGTTGTAGCATTGCGATTTTAAAAATTGTCTCTATAATTTAAAAAACAGTCGAGACAAAAATATATCTCGACTGCGCTCAAAAAATCAGTACTTCCAACTTTAAACCAAAATGGCCTTATCCACTTTGGCAAAAGCATTTTCCAAATCGGTCTTTAGGTCTTCTATATCCTCCAATCCCACGGATAAGCGAATTAAATCTTGACCTACACCCGCACTCTCCTGCTGCTCCGTCGTTAATTGCTGGTGCGTAGTACTTGCCGGATGAATAATTAAGGATTTTGTATCCCCTATATTTGCCAGCAAAGAGAATATCTCGGTAGCATCCGTAAATTGTTTTGCTGCTTCAAACCCACCTTTTACGCCAAAAGTTACCAAACCACTCTGACCTTTAGGCAAGTATTCCTGTGCCAAATCGTAGTATTTATTGCTTTTTAAACCTGGGTAATTTACCCAAGCAACCTCGTCCCTTCCTTCTAACCAAGTCGCTAGTTCCAATGCGTTGGCACTATGTTGCTTAATTCTCACCGGTAAGGTTTCTAGTCCCTGTATGATTTGGAACGCATTGAAGGGACTCAAAGCTCCACCAAAATCTCGTAAACCCTCTAAAATTAGTTTAAAAGTAAATGCTGCAGCTCCCAACGCTTCGCTATACACCAATCCATGGTAACCCGCGGATGGCTCCGTAAACTCGGGAAATTTTCCATTAGTCCAATCAAAGGTGCCGGCATCGATTATGGCGCCACCTAAGGATGTTCCTTGTCCACCAATATATTTTGTAAGTGAATGAATTACAAGATTCGCCCCGTGCTCAATAGGGTTTAATAAACTTGGAGTAGCAACCGTGTTATCCACTATAAATGGCACTTTTGCTGCTTTAGCTTGCTTGGATATCGCTTTTAAATCTAAAACGTCCAATTTTGGATTCCCTAAGGATTCCACAAAGAAGGCCCTAGTATTTTCCTGCACAGCATCCTTAAATTTTTCCGGTTCCGATGCATCTACAAAGGTGGTAGTAATACCCAAGCGTGGAAGGGTAACATTCAATAAATTAAAAGTTCCACCATACAAACTACTGGAAGCTACAATATGGTCTCCCGCTTTTAATAGCGTTAACAATCCGGTAGAAATTGCTGCTGTCCCAGACGCAAAAACTACCGCACCTACGCCACCTTCCACAGCGGCAAGCCTGTCCTGTAAAATCTGGTTGGTAGGATTGTTCAATCTAGTATAGATGAAGCCCAATTCTCCCAAGGAGAAAAGTTTCGCTGCATGGTCCGTGTCATTAAAAACATAAGATGATGTCTGATAAATAGGAACCGCTCGGGTACCTCCGTTTTGCTTGGTGTCGTGACCTGCGTGCAATGCGTTCGTTGCTAATTTGTGTGTACTCATGATTTTACTTTTTTAAATAGTTAAATAAGTTATTTAAAAGCCAAACCCTAGCCAGCCGACGTTGCGGTTAGGTAAAATCAAAAAGTTATAAGAAAGTGAAAAAATTGCCTCAGGCAATTGGTTTTTCGTTATCTATACTTCATCCCACTACTACGTAGGCACTGAAACGAATTCAGCGTGAAGATAGAATGTAGCACCTTCTTTGCATGGAACAAAGGGTTGCTAAGGTTTCAAAGGGTCTAATCCCTCCACCTTTCTTGATAACTATTCAATAAATGTTTGAACTTTAAGAATACAAATTAAACTCAGAAACTTTTAAAAACCTAATGATTTCAAAAAAATTCACAAAATCCTAGTGTTTTGGTGGGATAATACACCCCTTTTATGTTCGCCACCTTTAGCCCGTTATTTAGATAATCCCGCAAAAGCTCGCTCCAAGGGTAATTTTTTTCACCTGCTATCTAAAAAGGAGGCATTGGGTAGGTATAAAACGCAAACTATTGAGATTTTTAAAACCCGAATAAAAATGACACTTTATTTGGGTCAGGATGGTAATAAACCACAAAATTTGCTTTAAGGTCGTAATTGATGCGAATGAATTCCGCTATTCCGATAACCTGATTTATCTTTGAATGAATAAACACATAGTATGGCTTCCGGATTTTTTGCAGTTCTAGATGATATAGCAGCGCTATTGGACGATGTTGCGGCAATGAGTAAAATCGCAACTCAAAAAACCGCGGGAATTCTAGGAGATGACTTAGCCGTAAATGCAGAGAAAGCTTCCGGTTTTGTTTCCAAACGGGAACTGCCCGTTCTTTGGGCCATTAGCAAGGGATCTCTCCTTAACAAGATTATCATTCTACCTATTGCTTTTCTGCTGAGTGCCTTTTTACCTTGGGCAGTAACACTAGTACTAGTTCTTGGTGGGCTTTACCTGGCCTTTGAAGGAGCAGAAAAAATATATGAATTCTTTGTACCACTCGATAAAACGCATATTCCTTCAGAAATAGTAGCTCCTAATGAAAGTGATATCCTAGAGATAGAAAAAACAAAAATTAAGTCGGCCATTCTAACCGATTTTATTTTGTCTATTGAAATTATTATCATCGCCTTAGGTACAGTTCTAAACGAACCACTTTCCACTCAAATAATTGTGGTATCTATCGTTGCACTAATAGCTACAGTAGGAGTTTACGGAATTGTTGCGCTAATCGTTCGTATGGATGAATTTGGACTTAGACTCATCAACTTCAATGAAAACGAAAATAGTATTTCTGATATAATAGGGCTATTTTTTGTTAACGCATTACCTATAGTAATTAAATCACTATCCGTTATTGGCACCATCGCATTGCTCTTAGTCTCGGGAGGAATATTTGTACACAACGTGGATTTTCTTCACGATATTTTTCCCGCGGTTCCCGGTATTATCGTTGAATTTTTAGTGGGACTTGTGGCGGGAGTTTTGATGCTGCTACTTTATAAAGGAATCAAAAAATTCTTTAAAAAAAACTAAATTTATCTCTTAACTTTTGTTCTAACCTCGTGTTTGTATTATACATATGGACTTATTTTTGTTCGGGTAAAACATAGGTGTCTACTCCATCTGTTAACAAGTCTAAGGTAAGTTCCACAAATACATTTTCTTGATAATCGTCTTTCTCGAAGAACAGACCAATTGCACCATTTGAAAGTACATTCATAGAAGAATAAGCAGCACCTTGGCTATAAATCGTTTTACCAGCTGACCAAGTTTCACCTTCATCGTAACTTATTCTTACGGTAAGATTACTTCGATTATTTTTTGAATTTGCATTTGAAAAAAGAAGTCTGTTTTTATCATCTCCATTTTGAACAGATGTATACCTGATAATACTAGCATTGCATCCAGCATCTATGAGCGATGCATCGGGGCGGGACTTCCATGATTTACCCTTATCAATTGATGTATGTACATAACGTGTGCCTAACCCGTTTACTCGACTATTTATCATCCAACTGCCATCCATAAGTTCCACTATCTTAGATTCATCGGCGGGTGTAATCGGAGTGTCAATGAAGTGCCAACTATCCCCATGGTCTTCACTTCCAAAAAGATGTAAGCCTTTATCTAAATTCACAATGGTATGTAACAAGGCGCCGTTGGCAGTTTGTATCCCTCGACCGGCCGTAATAAACTTAAAATCTTGATGCCATTCCGGTTTTGATACCTGCGATGTTATATCTATGGGAGTACTCCAGGTTTTTCCATTATCAAGGCTTTTTACTACTTTAAAGTAATAGACCTCTTTTTCCTTGTCTAAATCCATGTAATTGAAGAACATGAAAATTGCACCTGTGATCTTATCAACAATCATTGAAGGGTCAGAGGCCGATTTCCCTTCCGGGTAATCCACTACTGTTTCAATAGTAGACCATGAAACTCCATTATCAAGACTACGGCGCATGACAATATTGATATCCCTATTGCTTCTTAGATCTGCACAAGATGGTATTCTTTCATCTATTGCCGCGAGCACAGCTCCGTTCGGTGCCGTAACCATGGATGGTATTCTGTAACAAGCTACGTGCGCTTTCTGTGTAGCATCGAATAAATTAGTGAATTGAAGGGAGTTATTCTCTGTTTGTATGCGTTCTACTTGCGGATGAACTGAGAAAGCTATGCCTAAGAATAAACAGATTACTATAGATTTCATATTGTAGCTCTAAATTGTTCATATAATGTCAATATAAATTCAGCACTATGATTCAAGTACCTCTGCTTCTATCTACCACACAGATTTATCCTCTGGATTTAACCAAGTTCGTTGAAATATGGTGCAAAAAAACTGAAATAGCTTTCCTTTATTTATTTTGTGGGCTTTTAATCGTTTAAAAAAAGAAATAGCCTACATACAACTGGGGTATACTATTTCTATCCGAAGCACCCAAATCGCTAGTATCAGATAATCCAACATTGTATCGGATACCAAGATTGAGTCCATTATCTCATTTATACCCTAGACCAAAATCCTCACCAAAACCAAGGGAATTAAGAGTGTCCTCTAAATTATTAACCTTTTAATCATCAGAAAGCAAAAATCCAATTTGGGACCCAGCTTCAAGACACAATCCTTTTGCTACATACTATTTCCCTAATTTAATAATAGTTCAACCATTTACTCCAACACCGTAAACTCCAAACTACTATCCGTAAACACAGTATGTGTTTGAGTTTTAAAATCTGCTTCATCAGCTTTAAATATATTGTCTACGTAGGTTTGTGGGTTTAAGTCAATCAGCGGGAACCAAGTGCTTTGTATTTGCACTTGTAGCTTGTGCCCTTTTTTAATGGTGTGGAATACGTCTTGCAGTTTTATATTGACTTCCGTTTTCTCATTTACTACAAAGGGATCGGGGTCGGAGAAACTGTTACGAAACCTACCGCGCATAACTTCGCTACGCACCATTAGATGATAGTTGCTCATTCTTAAATGGGGCTGCATCTCTTCATTGGTTTCGGTATCTGCGGGATGTACGTCTATGACCTTTACAATCCAATCCGCTGCAGTACCTGTAGTCGCTACTTTTAGTTTCGCAAGTATATCCCCAGCTAGAGTCAAGTCTTCTTCCATGACTTCCGTCTCAAAAACAAGTACATCTGGACGGCGGGCGGCAAAACGCTGATCGTCCGTCATGTATTTTCGTGGTGTAAATACCGTTTTAACATCCTCAGAATAGGGAACGGGCTTTTTAATGTCGCTTATAAATTGAATTCCTATACTACTTTTCAGTTTAGGCGTTAATTCTTGATTATCGGAAAGAAAGAAGTCCTTTTTAGTGGTTCCTTTTGGTGGCCATGCATCGTATTTTTTCCATTCCTTTCGGCCGGAATCATAGACATAGGCTTCTGGTAGACCACTATTGGCATCTCCATCTCCCTTTAAAAAGTGGTTAAAAAATTTAGTCTCTATCTTCTTTTGAAAAAATTCGGAAATAGAATCCCCAAAATAGTAGTTACCTACTGAGCTTCTCCCATTACGTCTTGCCCATAGCCCATGATCCCAAGGACCAAAAACCATAGTATTGTAGCTATTTCTATTCTTTTCAATATTCTTATAGGTCTCCAAAGGTCCGTACAGATCCTCGGCATCAAACCAACCACCAACGACCATAGTTGCGACGTGCGACTTGGATTTATCCAAATGTTGAATCAACCCCCTACTTTGCCACAATTCATCGTAATTGGGATGCTCTTTAAGTTCGTTCCAGAAATAATCATCGGTCATACCATCAGGGGCAATGCTAACTTTATCTTTTAACTCATACTCAAATAAAGAATTCAAGTTCTTTAGCGGCCCCTTGTCCAAGAAGAATTGGTATTGATCCTCTGTCGGTAAATCGGGTAGCGTGTACCATGCGGTGTCAATTGGCTGGTCACCATTAGGTCTTGGGGTACCAAAGAGGGAAGTAGCCCTAAAGTAACTCAACATATACGCTCCGTTATGGTGAAAATCATCAAAGAAAAAATCTCCAATACTAGCTTGCGGCGAAGATGCTTTCAAAGCGGGGTGCGCATCTATGGTAGCGTACGTGGCATAATAACCAGGATACGAAATACCCCAAATACCAACATTACCATTCGTACCCTTAACATTGTTTACTAACCAATCTATGGTGTCATACGTATCTGTACTCTCATCCACATCTTTATCCGAAGTTTTGTTAGGAATATAGGCTCGCATGTTTTCATAATTACCTTCACTGAGCCATCTGCCACGTACATCTTGGTACACCACAATATTGCCTTCTTGCATGAGGTGAATATTTGGCCCTATCTGCTGTTTGAATTCCCCATTCCCATAAGGCGCAGAACTATAGGGCGTACGTTGCATAATAATAGGATATTCTTTAGTAGTATCCTTAGGCGAATAAATAGTGGTATGCAGTAAAACCCCATCGCGCATTTCTATTTTTACTTCCTTTTTAGTGTAATTTTCAGAAACGTAAGTTTCCGAAATCTCACCTTTTGCAACTTTCGTGGTTCTGGCACAGGAAAAGGAAATAAAAACTACTGTTAATAGCACAAGAACATATCTAAAAAAGAACTTTGACATAGTGTATAATTTTGTGTTCTAAAGCTAATGGAGAAGCCTAACTTACAAATTAAAGTCTTTTTGCACTTCAGCTACCATATCCAGTTTCTCCCAAGTAAAAAGCTCTACCTCCTTTTCTACCCTACCGTTATAAGGCGATTCAAATACCTTTGTTACCGTAGTAGGCGTTCTGCCCATATGGCCGTAAGCGGCGGTTTCCAAATAAATTGGATTTCTCAATTTTAATCTATCTTCTATGGCGAAAGGTCGCATATCAAACAAAACGGCTACTTTTTCTGCAATAGCACCATCGCTTAAATGTACATTACTCGTACCATAGGTATCCACATAGATAGAGGTGGGTTTCACTACACCAATGGCATAGCTTACCTGAACCAAAATTTCATCTGCGACACCCGCGGCGACTAAATTCTTAGCGGCATGCCTAGCTGCATAGGCCGCACTACGATCTACCTTACTTGGGTCTTTTCCACTAAAGGCACCACCACCGTGCGCACCTTTACCTCCATAGGTGTCTACGATAATTTTTCTTCCGGTAAGTCCGGTATCTCCATGTGGCCCGCCGATAACAAATTTTCCAGTAGGATTAATATGATAGGTAATTTGATCATCAAACAGCACCTGTATGTTTTTGGGTAATTGGGCTTTTACTTTGGGAACTAAAATAGAAATAATATCTGACTTTATTTTGTCCAGCATTTTATCATCGTCCGCATCAAAAGCATCATGTTGTGTAGAAACTACAATGGTATCAATTCGTTGCGGCAAATTATCATCGGAATACTCTATCGTAACCTGTGCCTTGGCGTCTGGCCTTAGGTATGGTATTTCAGTTCCGTCCTTTCGCAATTCTGCCAAAACATGTAAAAGTTTGTGCGAAATATCCAGCGCTAAAGGCATATAGTTTTCGGTCTCTTTTGTTGCATAGCCGAACATCATTCCTTGATCACCAGCACCTTGTTCTTCCTTGGAACCGCGGTCTACGCCTTGGCTGATATCTTGAGATTGCTCATGTATTAAAGAAATAACCCCACAAGAATCGCCACTAAACTGGTATTCACCTTTGGTATACCCAATCATATTTATGACGTCCCGCGCAATGGTCTGCACGTCTAAATAAGTGTCACTCTTTACTTCTCCAGCCAACACTACCTGACCGGTAGTCACTAGGGTTTCACAAGCCACCTTGCTCTCTGGGTCAAAAGCTAAAAAATGATCTAAAAGGGCATCACTGATTTGGTCGGCTACCTTATCTGGGTGTCCTTCACTAACAGACTCTGATGTAAACAAATACGCCATTACAAAAATTTAGTTTCACGAAGGATTTGACAGGCTAAGATAAAGTAGCTTACATTCCCAAAGGAAGATTCCAAACGATAATCCGGAATAAACTGCTTTAGCATTTAACGCTGAAATTTCAGCTACTAGTTATATCAAAACTAGGCCCTGAATCTAGTTTAGGGCAAGAGGCTGCAATCAGTCAAATCCTTCCTCTATGTTATAATACAAAAGTATGAAAATAGTTAGGTTACAAAAATTATTGAAGTTCATTTTATCCAGTTTAATGCATATCACATGTTTCCCATGAATTATTAGCGTATTTCATCTACTATTTTTTCAGATACCTAAATTCCTTTGTATATTGCGAGGTAAAAATTTTACCAAATCTAACCATTAAATAGGACCAAAAATGCACATTGCAGTTGCCGGAAATATAGGAGCAGGAAAAACTACCTTAACTAAATTATTGGCCAAACATTACAAATGGGAAGCGCATTTAGAAGAAGTGGTAGACAATCCGTATCTAGATGACTTTTACAATCAAATGGAACGTTGGAGCTTTAATCTTCAAATCTATTTTTTAAATAGCCGATACCGTCAAATTTTGCAGATTAGAGAGAGTGGCAAAAGTGTTATTCAAGATAGAACTATATACGAAGATGCCCATATTTTTGCGCCCAACCTCCACGCGATGGGTTTGATGACCAACAGAGACTTTAAAAATTATTCCAGTTTATTTCAATTAATGGAAAGTCTGGTAGAACCACCAGAACTACTTATTTACCTCAGAAGTTCCATTCCAAATTTGGTAAAACAGATACACAAACGAGGTAGAGATTATGAAAACACCATTTCAATCGATTACTTAAGTAGGTTGAACGAACGTTATGAAGCTTGGGTACATGGCTATGAAAAAGGAAATTTACTTATTGTAGATGTTGACGAACTCGATTTTGTAGACAATCCAGAAGATTTAGGAAACATTATCAACAAGATAGATGCAGAGATACACGGATTGTTTTAAGCAATAAGGGCATCATATAAAACCCTGCTCCTTGGCATGGCACATAACTTCTCCTGTTTCTTCTACCAACAAAAAGGGAATTTGGGTAAACGCACCGAATAATTACCGAATCCTTTTTATTCTTTTAGCATCATCGACACTACTTAAATGAATTGTTTTAATTTGATTTAGGTAGTCTTTGGCCATATCCATTTAAATATCGACATCTTTTTTTCCGCCATCGCCAATAGGAATAAAGGACAAACTGAGGTAAATCTTTAAAATAGCAATGATTTCGCATTGTTTATGCGGGGTAAAAATTTTTCTTTTTTTCGCCCTAAGGCTAGAAATTCTCCGCAACAAAATAGGGCCTGTAGGAAAATTATTTGTTCTAAAGAACAGCTCTAGATAGTAATAAAGGTGCCAAGGACTATAGCTCACATAAAAAATAGGATTTGAATTTTTACCCGATTTTCCTAAATGTAATTTAGGAAAAATATCTGCTGCTCCTTCTAAGGCTTAGCGGCTCCCAGCTCTTTTAAATATAGAATTAACAAGCACTCTCCATTTTAAGGAAGAGACTACACATGTATGAAGTATGGCAGCATCTATATCGCTAATCACAACATACTCTAAATCCATACGAGGAATAAGTATTTCGCGCATAAAACGATTATTTCGTCCTCCAAAGCCCTATCGCGAAGATCAAGTGTATCATTAGTTCCATATCCTTGAAACAGATAACCTTTAGTGTAGCTGTTTTAAACAATCCCATAGCATAAAAGTAAGATGTGTTATTTGAATCGTTGACGCTATTCGGGAGTTAAATTCTCTAAAAAGATAGGAAACCCTATGTTTAATCAGACAACTCGCTCACCGAAACCTATAGCTCCCTCATTCCCCATTTTATAAGCAACTTAAAAAAGGTGATTTTAAGTATAAATCAAAATGCTATAACCCAGTTCGCCTTTTGGCAGCACAAACCTTTAGAAGTATGGAACTTAAAAAGAACCCCTACAAAGACATCAACAAAAGAAGTAGTGTTTATTTCGCTATTGGATTAGTTACAGTTATGCTACTATCCTATACGGCATTA
Organism: Maribacter sp.; assembly: GCA_047633095.1. GTDB lineage: Bacteria > Bacteroidota > Bacteroidia > Flavobacteriales > Flavobacteriaceae > Maribacter. The sequence goes on along the minus strand of JBLIEO010000063.1, from coordinate 1,007 downwards.
GAATGGAGGACCTGTGAAAAACCAAATACTTATGCCCATGAACTAAGTAAACCAGATGATATCATAGAGGAGAGGCATATGAAAAAATTTACGATTGAAAAACTAATAATAAAACATGTGCTACCTCCAGAAATTGAGATTGTAGCCAATGGCCCTGAGATGTTTGAAACCGAAATACAATCTACAGAAGCAGACACGGATACCAAAATACTAGAAGTATTAGATATTGAAGTCCTAACGCATGAACTTGAGCCGGAGGTAAATTAGGTAAACATTGAAGAAGTTCCATTTTTCCAAATTGTGAAAACGAAACCGACAGAAGAGCCTGCTTTGGCAAAATGATACAGAAGCATATTTCAAAAGTATTCCGCTATCCAGAGGTGGAACAGGAATTAGGCATACAAGGACGTGTAAATCTAATGTTCGACATTAGAAAAGATGGCACCATTGGCGGTATTCGAATGCGAGGACCAAGCAAAACCTTGAAAACGAAGCCGCTAGAATAATTAGTAAACTACCAAAAATGACTCCTGGTAAACAACATGACCAAAACGTTAAAGTATCTTTTGCTATTCCTATTAGCTTCAAACTACAATGAATTAGAGTAAATTTCACTAAAACTCAAAAAAAATCCCTTCATGCAAAACATGAAGGGATTTTGACAAAAAAAGAAAGGAAATCTAATTCATTTCTTCTTTTACTTCTTTATGAAGGGTATGAAGTTGAATATTCGCATTCTTAGAAGCTGCAATTTTAGCTTTCACTTCTTCTTCTGTTCCTTCAAAAACTTGTTCAGAAACTGTTTTTTTACCGTTTTCTGTAACTGTAGTTACTACTACCGCTCTTGTAGTACCATCTTCGTTGTTATTTATGCTTACTGCAACACTTCTTTCCATCTGTTCGGAAACAACTTCTGTTGCTGTCTTAGTCTCATTATATGCCATCATGGTATCACCGCTTATTGCGATACTTGGCGCAATAACCAAAGCAACAACAGACATTAATTT
>JBLIEO010000062.1:0-11832 GCA_047633095.1 Maribacter sp. | reverse complement strand
GCGTACAATTATAATAAACACCCACACTATTTACATAACGTACCTATAGATATTTAAATGTCGATAATCAAAATGTCATTTATTAGCTTTTCAACTTTGGCACTAAGAGGCAACCTATATAAAGGGATTCCTTGCTGCCCAAGTTTTAGCTAAATCCCATGAACCAGATGGCACATTATCCCTGAGATAAATTAGAGGCTATTAAAAATCTCCAAGATTCAATTGCCATGAGCAATTAGACCGGGGTTCTCTATTCATTTCTATTTTTAGGGCTAAGCCCAACATAATTTTTCACCACAAATGAGACTTATTGGTTAAGTCTCTAAATCACTTAGATTCTTCTTCTTTTCCGTTCTTTTTTAAGCAAGGAAAGTTCTCGGGTAGTCTGTCCTGCAACTGATGTATTTTCCTCAGCTCGCCTAATTAAATAAGGCATCACGTCCTTCACTGGGCCAAAAGGTAAATATTTGGCAACATTGTAGCCTTTATAGGCAAGATTAAAAGAAATATGGTCGCTCATCCCATACAACTGACCAAACCATATACTTTTATTATTTTTATCAACTCCTTTTTGGACCATCAATTCTAGAAGCTTTAAGCAGCTTTGCTCATTATGAGTACCCGAAAAAACGGAAATAGTCTCCAGATTATCTACCATATAAGCGATTGTACCATCGAAGTTGTTGTCCGTTGCTAATTTAGATTCACAAATAGGTGAAGGATACCCTTTTTCCTTAGCCCTTTCGTTCTCCTTTTCCATATAAGCACCACGAACTACTTTCATCCCAATTTTAAATCCGTCTTGCTGCGCTTTCTTGTGTAGCTCTTTTAAATAATCAAGTCTATCCCACCGATACGTTTGTAGCGTGTTAAAGACAATGGCTTTTTTCTTATTGTACTTACGCATCATCAGTTCCACCAATTCGTCTGCCGCGTTCTGCATCCAGCTTTCCTCACCATCTATTAATAAGGATACATCTAAATCATAGGCTTTTTTGCACACGGTATCAAATCTATTGACAACACGCTGCCATTCTAGGGTTTCCTGCACTGTAAGGGACTTTTTCTCCCCTATTTTTTGATAAAGCGTAAAACGTCCGAGACCTGTAGGCTTAAAGACTGCAAAAGGAATAGCATCTTTTTCCTTTACAAAATCTAGTATTTTAAGAATTATATCTGTCGCGTTATCAAAAGGATCTTCCTCTTGTTTTCCTTCTACCGAATAATCCAGTACCGAACATACTTTTTTATCGAACATACGGTCCACCACTGGCAGGCAATCCTCTTCATTAATACCACCACAAAAATGGTCAAACACTGTAACGCGAATGAGACCCTCGACAGGTAACTTAGCCTTTAGTGCGAAGTTCGTCATTAGGGCTCCCATTTTCACCAAAGGCTCATTGGCAATCATCTTAAAAAGAAAATAGGCTCTCTCCAGTTCAGAATCGGTTTTCAACGAAAAAGCCGTTGCGGTATCCTCAAAAATTTCATCCATAAATAGCAATATTTCTAGTTATCAAATATAATCACATAAACGCTATTCTTTAGATTAAAAATTCTTTATTTTGTAAGCAGAACCAAGGCTTAAATAGGCCGTTTTTTAACTCGATGTTTTTATGGAATCTATTTTTTCTGATGCTTACGCCGTACACTTTAATACTATTGCCTATACAGCTCTGAACACGCATTTAGCAGAGGCCAACTATTCAATTATCTATATTCTGGTAGACGAGAATACCCATGAGCTTTGTTTGCCTCAGTTTATGGCTGAAATCTCAGGTAGGCATCATTTTGAAATTATCGAGATAGCATCTGGCGAAATCAATAAAACCATAGAAACTTGTGTTGGTGTTTGGGAAGCGCTCTCGGAGTTGGGTGCCGACCGTAAAAGCCTTGTTATTAATTTGGGTGGCGGCGTACTGACTGATTTGGGTGGTTTTGTAGCATCAACCTTTAAGCGGGGAATTAACTTTATAAACGTACCCACTACCTTATTATCTATGGTGGATGCCTCCGTTGGTGGTAAAACCGGTGTGGACTTAGGTGTCTTAAAAAATCAGATCGGAGTTATTAACCAACCAGTTATGGTATTGGTAATCCCCGATTTTCTAGACACCTTAGAAGAACGCCAAGTAACTAGCGGTTTTGCAGAAATGCTAAAGCATGGCCTCATACGCGACGAAAGCTATTGGACAACTTTAAAAGCAACAACTTCCCTTCAGGAGATTAAACAGCAGATTCTTCCATCCATAATCATTAAGAACAACGTAGTCTTACAAGACCCAACCGAACAAGGTCTCCGAAAAATTTTAAACTTTGGACATACCTTAGGTCACGCAGTAGAATCCTATCGCTTGGAAAGCAAAAAAAAAGCGACCTTACTGCATGGGGAGGCCATAGCTATTGGGATGATTTTAGAGGCATACCTTTCCCATAAATTAACCGGACTTACGCTAGTTGCTTTGGAAGAAATAAAAGCTACGTTTCTAAATCACTATGATAACATAGTATTTTCCGATGAAGACATAAGTAAGATTTCGGAACTCATGAAATATGACAAAAAAAATTCCCATGGCAATATCAATTTTGTTTTACTCAATAGCATTGGTGAGGCTCAAATAGATATTACCGTACCTACGGAATTGATACGTGAATCGTTCGCATACTACGCGGAATAAAACCTTCATATACTAAAAAGAGGTGTTTCACAACTCTATGGCTCAGGGAAGATTTAAAATAACTAGTTTAGGTAATCTAATAAACCAACCTAATTAAAAACCATCTAGTTATGCTAAGACGTTTAATCGACTACAAGAAATTAGATCACGAACTAGCTAATCTTTTGATTGACACCTACCCGCATGGGTATGGGGATGAGGACATTATTGATTTTAAAAACCAACATGGGGATATTGTTGAAGCGGTAGAACTACGAACTCCTGATACCCTTTATTTGGTAAAAATCAGTAAAAACCTCTCTAACTTCATTGCTAATTTTGAGGAGAACCTTGAAAAAGAGCTGGCATCAAAAACTCCTGAGGAGGTCATGGATTACAAAGATTTAGATTCCGAGATACAAATGGACCTTAGCACAGCAATAGAAGGATTATTTGATTTAGAATAATCAACTATATCTTTCTTCAAGGATTTTGGCATGATGCTTTAGATGACCGCTAATTACAAAACCTAAGGCAGCAACACTCCATGACATATCACTAGCAGTCCCAATACGCTTTAGTTTTTCTTTTGGCAAAGAGCTAAATATAGCCAGTGTAGCCGCTCTCACCGCAAGGAATTCTGCTATAATATTGTCTTTTGTACGTTTTTCACTTTCACATTCCCGAACATACGCTTCATGGTCGAATCCAGGTAAAGCTGTCTGGTCATTTCTGGAGAAACGAAATGCCCGGTATTGGAATATACGCTCTGTATCTATAATATGAAGCAGCACTTCCGCAATGCTCCATTTATTTGGACCATAGGCATATGAAAGCTTTTCCTTTTTAAGTTCCGTTGTATAGTCAACAAACCAATCTCTACTTTTTACCAAGGCTTCTAAGAGCTCCTCATCTTTTACCATGTTTAGGTACGTGGCATAAAAATGGTTGAATTCGTTTTCTTTAAGTTCCGATAATCGCATAAGACTTGTTTTACTTTAAAGTCAATAAAAATAAGCCCAATTGCAGTATACCAATTGAGCTTCAGTCTGTAATCGTTTTAGGATCTATAATTCGTTGAAAATCGTGTGCATCAAACGCTTTTTATCGTTGAAGCTTTCTTCCAAAGAAATCATGGTTTCTGTTCTACTAATACCTTCTATATCATCAATTTTAAATATGATATTTTTAGCATGCGTAGTGTCCTTAGCTCTAATCTTACAAAAGATATTAAACTTTCCTGTAGTGATATGCGCAATAGTCACATTTGGAATTTGGTTCAAACGTTCCAATACAAACTTGGTCTGGTGTGTTTTTTCCAAAAATATACCTACATAGGCTATAAATGCATAGCCTAATTTCACATAATCTAAAGTAAGGGAAGACCCTTTAATGATGCCTGCCTCCTCCATCTTTTTTACACGAACGTGAACGGTTCCTGCGGAAATCAATAGTTTCTTTGCGATGTCCGTAAAAGGTGTTCGCGTATTATCTATTAACATATCCAGTATCTGGTGATCTATTTCGTCTAACTTTACTTTACCCATGGTTGCTTAATTTTTGACAAAATTAAAACATTATGAAATTAAATGTAAAGAATCTTCACTTTTTTTAAAGAAAATGTAAGTCCAATTGTATTTTTAACAGAAATAAACAGATTAATTCTACGTAAAGAGAGCAAAAATACCCTGATTTTCTAACCATAACCTGTCCGCTACCCTTAACGCATCTTTTACTTCATGACCAAATAACGTCTTTTCTGTAATTTCCATAAACTCAATTGTGGGTTCAAATAGAACTCGGTCCTCGTGTAGCTTTTCACGGAACAATATCCCTGCCATAGTACCCACTTCCAAATCAGCATTCAAAACATTTACGTTTATTATAATCACATCATAGAACATTTTTTGGTTCTCTAGGATGGCATCGTAGTCCGTAATCGTAAATTTTTCTAAGTTGTCGCTCGCTAGAGTTTTCAATGCTTCTAATAAAGCAATACCAATATATACCCTAGTACTTTCTCTTTGGTAATCGTTAGGGAAATGCCCCGCTTCAAATAATATGGTAGGCGTTTGAAGCATCTGGAAAGCGTCTCCAACACAATTAGCATTAAAACTGTCATCATAGCGGCCAACTTGTCCGGGAATATGTTCTTGGAGCTTTTCATTCATAGCAGCAATAAGTTGCATACTTTTAAGTCGCGTTTCGGAAACGTTTCGCCCTTCGTCAAAAGCGGGAGCCAAAAAGGAAACCGTTGCTGGTTTTTCGGTACGGCCCACATTAAATATGGTTCTCTGATCGTGCAGATTAAAACAATAATCGGGCTTAAAATCTTCATATATAGATTTCAGTATTCTGCTTTCTGGTTGTAATAAGTTCTGAGCATCCCTGTTTAAATCTATTCCATTTGCGTTTACTCTAGTGTATGCTTTTGCACCATCTGGATTTAAAATGGGAATGAATTGCAGTGTGAAATTCTGAAGGATATTTTCAGTTTCGCCCAACTCTAATTTTAGATAGTTTATCAAATCCAAAACTGCCTTGGTGGTCGTCGATTCATTTCCATGCATCTGGGACCACATGAGAATTCGTTTGAGTCCCGTGCCAACCTTTAATCCATAAATCGGAATTCCCTTTACCGATTCACCCAAAACATTCAGATGAAACGAGGCTGGTAATTGGTGTATAAAATTCTGAATATGCGCATTGGTCACATACCTTCCCTGTATTTCTGCCACCTTAAAATCAGTATACTTCAGCTCTTCATTCATGACTATTAATTTCTAGAATCACAAAAATACAACGCTTAAAATTTACATTTGTAAACACCTATTAGCTAATTTTGTGACTTATTTTGACCATATAATAAGGATTTGTATACAAAATAAAATACGTATAAGTTTATATACTTAATATGCTTAATATCAATATTTTAAATTGTTTTATATAAAGTATTACATAATAAAATATATCTGGTATACCTTTTAATTTAGGGAAAATTAGATATTTAGATGTATAAAATTATGTAATTTTGTAAACACCTATGGATATAGATAAAATCAGCCTTCGCATAGCACAAATCTTAACGTATTATGAGCTTTCTGCATCCACTTTTGCAGATAGTATTCAGGTGCAGCGCTCCAGTATTTCCCACTTACTTAAAGGACGTAATAAGCCCAGTTTGGAATTTGTAACAAAACTTGTTCGCGCCTACCCCGAAGTAAATCTGTATTGGCTTTTATACGGCGAAGGTGCCTTTCCAAAAGAAACTTCAACACACGTGTTAGAAAATAAAACACCAAAAACACAAATAAAATCTGCAATCGAAACCACAGAAAAGAAGGTAGAAAAAGTAATCGTATTTTATCAAGACGGTACTTTTTCATCCTACATCCCGGAAGGGTAGTACTGTAAAATTATTACCACCAAAAAGATTAAAACAACGGCTATTTTGACTATTTTGCATTCATGATTAGAAATGTAGTTTTAACCTTTTTGGTTGTTGTTGGATTGTCCTCTTGCTATCAGCCTGAACGCAATTGCAAAGCCTATAAGACCGGAAATTTTATATTTAACTACGAAGTTAGAGACTCCGTGAAAACGGGAAAGTTTATTCGCGGAACTGATTTTAGCGTAGACTACTACGAAGGGAAAATAGATAGCGCTAGTATTAGATGGTTTAATGATTGTGAATTTGTGCTCCAAGATGTTCAAAGCAAAGTTGCCATTCATTATAAAATTACCAGTACCACCGACAGCTCATACACCTTTCAATACAACAAAGCGGTTAAGAACCCTAATAAGGAGCTGGACGTTAGAACCGGTACCGCTTACAAAACCGACTAACCATGCTTTCACTGCTACAGAGGCTTGGAGAGCCTTGTTCACGCTAATCCTTATAGAGCTTTTTGTAAGTATGAACGCTTTTTTTTTTATTTCCTTTTATTCATGAAATTATTATAATACTCTTACTAATTTCAGATTCTTATAGGCAAGAGCAGGAAAATAAAATTGATGTATCAGATTTGTATAAGGGCTTGGACATTAGACCATACAGAAAGAGGTTCTGATTTTGAAATTCCAGTATATAGACGTTGTGGTAATAATCAAAAAACAATGCTACATCGCTTCTATACTAGCGGAAATTATAAATTACTATAGAATCATAATTTAACTAGAAGCCGTGGGCCTCGAAGACGCGGAAATGAAGATTTTATAAATAAGCTAGGAGTGTAAAAGCGCACTTATTTGTTCAATAAATAATACCCACAGGCTAAATTTAAAAGTTTACAACCCAAACTTAAAGATATTTGAAACTTAATCTAGATTGACAAAAGCGCATTTGGCCTAAAATAGAATCAAACTAAGCACAATAACAACACCCATAAGCAACAGAAGGTGTAGGTGAATCAATTATATATATACTTTTAGAAAGTCCAGCAAACGGATTAATTTGTCTTTTAAAAAATAAGCACAAAACAATTATCAATGACCAGAAAGTAAAGGTTTAAATGATATCCTAATCATTGCTTCACCTCCGTACTTGTGATGAACACCACGTTTTTAAACACCATCAACAATCACCCTGTGTAGACTAAGCTTGCAGAATACCTCAATTAGGCCTACTAAAAGCCGCTTCAGGGTTTTCAAGCTTTTGCTTTCGAAATAATCGCTGCTGCTGTTTTACAGTCATGGTACTTCCATCATGACTCCATCCTGGAGGTCCGAAAATATACATTAACTTATCCCCAAATTTTTTAGTCTTCTTGGTATCTTTCCAAATATCCTTAAACTCATGGGTTAAGATTACGATAGGATTATTTGAACTTGGCGCGTGAATTACACCATACTTTACATCTATGGAATCATCCAACTCCAACCATGTTCCAAACATTCTATCAAAAATATTTAAGAATCCGCCGTGGTTTTTATCCAAGTACTCTACATTCTGAGCATGATGCACCTGATGCATCGTGTGTGTGTTCATGAATTTCTCAAAAATACCGAGCTTAGGAAGTAGCACCGTATGCAGCTGAAACTGCCACAATGCCTCTATACCTAAACAGAACACCACCATTTCGGGAGAAAAACCAAGTGCAGGCATCCACATATAGAAAAATGGCTTGTAAAGTAAAGTAAACCAGCCATTACGAACTGCTGTACCTAAATTGAAATTATCAGAAGAGTGGTGCACAATATGTGCTGCCCATAAGATTCGAATCTCATGGTTTGCCCTATGAAACCAGTAGTACGTAAAATCATCTGCTATTTGACACAGCAACCAGACATACCAAGCGTATCCAAAGGATTCATATCCTAAAACATGGGTGCGAACACCATCGACCAAAGGATTAAACAAGTCATACACAAACGTAAAAATAACTATAGCCGATACTACTTTTAAAAGCGCTGCAAGTATGGCAGAACCAACACCCATAAAACCACTTGCAAATAGGTCGTTCCAATTATACAAATCATGATGTTCATCATGGTTTTTACTGTAGGTAAGTTCTAGGAGTATAAAAATTATAAAACAAGGTGCTCCCCACACCAGAGGGTTTGTCAAATCCATTTCGCTAATTCAATTTTTTTTAAATATACTTATTAATGTAATCAAACAACAACTTGTTTAACCTTTGGCCTTTGAACAATAAACATAATACAGTCAACCCTAAACAAGCTATACTCCTTTTGACTTTTTTAGAATTTGATTCTGCTCCGTCATTAATTTTTCCAGATTAGAGAGCAATTCTATTTGCTTTGGCGTTTTAACCTCGATGTTGTCCGGGTCTTCAGCTTTGTCCTTAAATCGGTTAATAAATTTAAGTACTATAAAAATAGTAAAAGCAACGATAGCAAAATCTATCATTACTTCTAAGAATTCCCAATATCCTATAGTTACTTCTTCCCTACCATCCATCGCAACCCTTAGAATCATTTTTTTATTAGCAAGGTTTACACCATCTGTTAATAAAGATAGTGGAGGCATCACGATTTTTTTTACTAGCACATTCACGACATTGTTAAAAGCGGTACCGATAATGATACCAATGGCCATAGCTATCATATTACCCTTTACGGCAAAATTCTTGAATTCTTTAAAAAGGTTTTTCATAGCATGCGTTAGAAAAGTGTGATTTGCACCTCTCCGTCATCATCTGTATCGGCTTCGTTTTCGGAAGTGCTGTTCTTTACATCTTTATCTTTTGGGACATCAGATTTACTTGCCAACACATTTTCTTCATCCACCACTTCCATATCCTTGGCTTCTTCCACAAGAGCCTCTTCATAGGGTAAAGCATCCAATGTATTAATGTTTTTCACCTTTTCTGAGGTCAATTGATTCCCTAAAGCTTTTATGCCCTTAATCGATATAAAATCTTCTACAGCAATAGATTGATTTTCTTTTGGGTCTTTTCCCCTAGGTTTTGGGAACTCTAATTCTATCATGGGTCTCCAATCCGTAGAAACGAGTTCTAAGTAGGATTTTGAATGTTCGGAAATAAACAGGTCCTCTCTATTTTCGCTTTCGATAAGAAAGCGTTTCACATAAAAACGTTCTTTTTCGCCCTCCCAATAAATAGCGGAAATCGGTTTGTTGGGGTTCCATTTTTCTAGCACAATCATATCGTCATCAAAATGTGACGTGAGTACCGGTAAAATTGTTTTGACCACCCCTTTTTGATTGATAATAAGCAAGAGATCTTCTCCTCTAAATTCTCCAATGAGTGCTCCCCTACCTTCTACATTTAGACGTCGTACCACATCGTCGAACCAAATTTTCCTTGGCTTCAGCGTAGAAACACCCTTTTCCTTAAGTTCTATACGCTTAACCGTATATTTGGTAACAATATTTCCTTTAGATACGCGGCCCTTTATGCGGACATCTGCAAAATCCATATCCCATTTCAGTTTCTTTATACTACCAGCCTGTCTTAGGTTTACAGTCACCATTTCTGCCTCTCCGTTGGAATTGGCTGAAAAATAAAGCACATCTGAATTTGGTTTACCTGACGTTAAATCATAAGATTTGTCTCGTGTAATAGAAATTACATTGAACCTCTTTATATACGATGGGCCACCTTTACCATCTTTATAAACTAAATTATAGGTGGTACGCTTATCCTTTTTCTTAAACACTGCTACATAGATGATATTCTTCCCTACAAATATTTTTGAATCCACCTTATTCACCTGCATTTTACCCTCTTTAGTAAAAACGATAATATCATCGATATCACTGCAATCGGTAACGTATTCGTCCCTTTTTAGCGAGGTGCCCACGAAGCCTTCTTCGCGGTTTACATAAAGCTTCGTATTTTGGATAGCAACTTTGGTCGCCTCGATATCATCGAATACACGAATTTCCGATTTTCGCCCCCTATCCTTACCATAAGTAATTTTTAACCTATTAAAATAAGCGATAGCCCAGTCAATCAAATTTGCTAGATGATGTTTAACTTCCGCAATATTCTCTTCTAAATTATCAAGATATTGCTGCGCTTTACCTAAATCAAATTTTGATATTTTCTTAATTTTAATTTCCGTTAAGCGCAAAATATCCTCTTCGGTAACAGCGCGTCTTAGATGCTTTGTATGCGGTGCTAAACCTTTGTCGATAGCAGCAATTACGCCTTCCCAAGTTTCCTCCTCTTCAATATCTCGGTAAATTCTATTTTCAATAAAGATTCTTTCTAGGGAAGCAGCGTGCCATTGCGCTTCTAATTCTGAAAGCTGAATTTCTAACTCTTGTCGTAACAACGCTACAGTCGCATCCGTAGAGCGCTTTAACATTTCTGTTACGCCAATAAACAGGGGTTTATTATCTTCAATAATACACCCTAACGGAGAAATAGAAGACTCACAAGCGGTAAACGCATATAGCGCATCAATCGTTTTATCTGGTGATATTCCAGAAGGCAGGTGAACTAAAATTTCAACATCCGCCGCCGTATTATCCTCAATCTTCTTAACCTTAATCTTTCCTTTTTCGTTCGCTTTTAAAATAGATTCAATTAAAGTAGAGGTGTTAGTTCCATAAGGAATCTCATTGATGACTAATGTATTCTTATTTAATGTAGCTATTTTTGCACGTACTCTTATTTTTCCACCACGAAGTCCATCATTGTAATTATTGACATCAATAATCCCAGAGGTAGGAAAATCAGGATATATTTTAAATCCTTGCCCTTTTAAATGCTTTATAGAGGAATCAATTAGTTCGATAAAGTTATGCGGAAGTACTTTTGTCGAAAGTCCTACTGCAATACCCTCAGCTCCTTGTGCCAGAAGCAAAGGAAACATGACCGGAAGATTTACCGGCTCTTTTTTTCTGCCATCGTATGATTGTTGCCATTCTGTAATTTTAGGACTAAAAACAACATCTAAGGCAAACTTTGAAAGTCGCGCTTCTATATATCTTGATGCCGCAGCCCTATCGCCTGTAAGTATATTACCCCAGTTCCCTTGTGTATCAATCAATAGGTCTTTTTGGCCCATTTGCACCATGGCATCAGCAATACTAGCATCACCATGTGGGTGATACTGCATAGTGTGCCCAACAACATTAGCTACTTTATTATAACGCCCATCATCCAATTCCTTAAGCGCATGCATAATACGACGCTGAACAGGCTTGAACCCATCTTCTATTGCAGGAACGGCACGTTCTAAAATCACATAAGAAGCATAATCAAGAAACCAATCTTTATACATGCCAGTAACCTTAGTTAAAGCATTGTCTTCTTGGTCTTCAACAATAGGTACCTCTTCAGAGATATCATCTGATTTACCTTCGGAAGAAGCATCTTGATTTTCATTCAAGCCTTGCTCATTCTCAGATTGGTTTTCATCATCAGCAGGTAAATTCAAATCTTCTTCATTCTCTTCCATAAAGGACTACTATCTGTTTTGTTTTTTCTTATTTATCTTCTTCCACTAAATCAATCTCAACCTTAAGATTTTCAATAATAAATTTTTGACGATCAGGTGTGTTTTTACCCATGTAGAAACTCAATAATTCTTCTATTGACATACCCTTATCAAGCATCACAGGTTCTAGTCGAATATCATCCCCTATAAAATGAACAAATTCATCAGGAGAGATTTCACCCAAACCTTTAAATCGGGTAATTTCTGGTTTCCCTGTGAGTTTTTGCATCGCATTCCTACG
>JBLIEO010000061.1:0-11845 GCA_047633095.1 Maribacter sp. | reverse complement strand
AGGGTAAGTACTAGTAGGATTAAGCCTGCCGATTTTTTCATTGTTTTATTAGATTATTATGTATTACTTATGTTGCTTCCATCCTGGCCCTCGCACCACTTTTCCTGGTAATGCGCCGGTATGCTCCCCATCTTTCAGAACTTGTTCTCCATTTACAAGAACATGTACCATGCCTTCAGCAAATTGATGCGGTTTATCAAAAGTGGCTTTGTCTATAATGGTTTCGGAATTAAAAATGGCAACATCCGCAAAGTTGCCTATGGCAAGCGTGCCTCTATTTTTAATTTTAAGATTGCTGGCCGGAAGTCCACTTAGTTTATAGACGGCTTCTTCAAGCGATATCACTTTTTCTTCCCGTACATATTTACCTAATAGGCGGGCTACATTACCGTAAGATCTTGGGTGAGGACTAGCATTAGTGAAAGGTTTAACAGGTGCAATCGATGCGCCATCAGAACCAAAACTCATATAAGGAAGTGCAATCTGCCTTTTTACATTTTCCTCAGACATTAGAAAATATACGGTGCCCACTCTACTACTATCTTGCACCACGAGGTCAATTGCCGTTTCTTCAGGACTAGTGCCACGCATAGTGGCTACCTCAGCTAAGGTCTTACCGGTCAGGTATCGTAAACTGTCGCTCCTAAAATCATTCAGGATTAATTTATCCGCACTTCCGGCGGCAAAATAAAGGTTTTCCCAACCATCACCTTTGGCTTTCATTTCTTCAATAACTTTTTTGCGTATAGCTGGGTCTTTCAAACGCTCAGCCCATTTTCCATAACCACCTTCTTGCACCCATGGTGGCATGGAAGCGTCTAAGCCAGTTGCCCCTGCGGTATAATTGTACATATCGGTGGTGATTTTTAATCCGGCAGTGCGAGCAGAATCTATCTTGGCAATGGCAGCTTCCCATTTGCTCCAATTGTCTTTTCCACCCGCTTTTAAATGATAGATTTCTGCTGGAATATTCGCTTCATTTGCAATTTGTAGTAATTCATCAATAGCCTCCAACCAGTAATCACCTTCACTGCGCATATGTGAAATGTACATACCGTTATACGCAGAGGCCACTTTACAGAGTTCAATGAGTTCTTGGGTATCTGCATAAAACGCAGGCGCATAAATCAATGATGAACCAATACCCATAGCACCTTCTTCCATGGCGGTTTTGGCAAGGGCTTTCATATTTTCTAGTTCTTCTGGAGTAGGAGCTCGGTTTGCCTCTCCTAGTTCATGCACTCTCAAAGTGGTTGCCCCAACGAAAGAGGCTACATTCGTAGAAATACCTTTTTGCTCCAAAAATTCTAGATATTCCCCTAAGGTGTCCCATTCAATGTCGTATTTGACATCTTTTTGTGTGCGTTGTTGTTCTTCACGCATTTTTTCATTTAGGGGGCCCATAGACCAGCCTTCTCCCATAACCTCTAAAGTGACCCCTTGTCGAATATCACTTTGAGATTTTCCGTCAACAATCAACGATTCGGTAGCCCAACTCAACATGTTTATGAATCCGGGAGCAACTACCAAACCGGAGGCGTCTATTTCTTGTGCACCTTTCGCATCTTCCAATTTTCCGATAGCGACAATCGTATCGGCATTAATTCCTATGTCGCCTAGATATATCGGTTGGCCAGAACCGTCTGCTATCTGGCCGTTTTTAATTAAGATGTCATATGTTTCTGGAGAAGAACACCCTATTAGAATATTTAATAATAATACAAATAAAATTTGATGAATCGGTTTCATTTTGGTTGGTTTTAGCGTCTTAAAATTAACTAAATTAAATGATTTTCAATAGGTTACATTTTATAATTCAACATTTAGATTCATACGTGCTAAAGACATGCGGTTATGCTAATTAACAGTAAAACCCGAAAGATACTTTCGGGTTTTGCCATCTTTAGTCAGATTGGTTTATAGCTATATCAAATAATTACTGACCTGTTGCTTCTTTAATAAGGGTGCTAGAACCGCTAAGGTCTTTGCAAAGCACTTATATCTCTGTACTATCAACATTTGTTGTGGGTGCTACCTTAACCATAAATTTCTCAAAGCTCCAAGAAGCATTTACTTCCTTAGCATGCCGTGCAACTATATCTTATTTTACCAAGCCAGTAGGAATTGTCAAAAAAGGCTTTCCTCCAAAACGCATTGTATTTATTATTGTATGATTAAAAAGGCAGGCCAACCACAACAATTTTGATTGGTTTTTTTTTACTTAAACACAATAAAAATATAAACCTGTTTTTCATTGCCATGCATTCCCCCGAATAATGTTGACCTACCTATTTTAATATACTAATCACTTTTTTGGTTGTTTGTTACTAATTGATAAGTTGTTTTTAAATGGTCTTTTTAAAGAAAAGGATAAATTGAACCGAATACAATTCAGTTAGGACGAATGCTATCCTAGATTGTCCCAATGTTGCTTTTTATTTACCAAAGCTTTTGGTCATGGATGAATTGTGCAAATAGAAAAAGAATAACGTAAATGGGTAGCGTTAAATGGTCTGTAAACGTTTCAATAATTCTTCCCGTTGGGATTTACTTATAGGAATGGCCGTTTTAGAAATGACCACATGGGTTTGGGCTATTTCGTCTATTTGAGAAATATTAATAATGTACGAACGGTGAATGCGCAGAAAATGCTGGTCGGGCAGTTTGTTATCCATATCTTTTAAAGTTATGACCAATAGGTACTCTTTGCCTTTGGAATGGATGCGACAATAATTACGTTCTGCCTCGATATAAAGAATATCCTGAATCACCACTTTTATCATCTTTTCATAGTGGCGCACAAAAATACTGTCACTTAAAATAAAAGGGGTTGCCGTCTCTTTGATTGATGTCTCTTTATTTTGTGTGTTTTGAATGCGATTTAGCGTAAGTTCAATAGCCCGTTGAAGATCTAACTTTTTGAACGGTTTTGAAATAAAGGCATACGGATTGGTCGCCTTTGCTCGCTTGAAATGCTCCTCATCCGCATTTGCGGTAAGGTAAATGATTGGGATATGCTGCTTCTTGTTTATCTGTTGTGCAGTTTCTATTCCGTCCCATTCACCTTTTAGGTTGATGTCCATTAAAATGATATCCGGTTGGTTTTTTTTTACATGTGCCAGGGCTTCTTTGCCCCTTGGCAAAATACCAGTAATCTCATAGCCTAAAACGGAGAGTTGTAGGGAGATGTTGGCTCCAATGACCATTTCATCCTCTACAATTAATATTTTTATAGGTATAACTGTCATTAAGCTGCCGAATCCATTTTAAATTGAAAAAATACTGATGTCCCGTTTTTTATTTCTTCCTGTATCTTTCTGTTTAGTTGTTGTGTTAGTAAGGAAACTAATAGCGTACCAAAACCCGTACCTCTAGATGCTAGCCCTTGCTGCTTGTCAAAACCGTTGTCGGCCACCTTTAGCGTTAGGGTATTGATATTGGATTTTGCCAAGCTTATTTCAATCTGTCCCTCAGTATCCTTTAGAAATGTATATTTCAGGGCATTTGTTAATTATTTATTTACAATAAACCTAATGGGTACAGCAGTATCCACATCCACATTATCCATAACACAAGCGATTTTAACCTTGTTTTCAGTATCTGTCTTAGAGTAAGCAGAACTAGCAAAACAAAAAATAAAACCGAGCATGCAGCTCTAACACCTTGCGGAATACGGTATTTTTTTTGAATGTATAAATGGTGAACCTTTGCCTATGGTCATAAAGGTCTTGGTTGGTAATAAAAATTTCTTTCAAAGGTCATGTTCTAAAGATATTCTAAAAAATTCAAATAAACGCTACACGAATGTTTGTATTGTGATGAGGTAGAAACTTTTGGAATATTTTCTTGAAAAGGAATTCAATTGAAGAGCAGGAGTGAGGTGTATTTGGGGTTTGCTTGTTATTGCTTAGGCTTTTATTCCAAGATAGTACTCGCTTTGCCCTCTGCTGCATCTTTTTGAAAAAGGAAGGAGCTGTTAACTAGCTTTTGAACAATCCTTTATTGACAACTAAACTACCCGATGATTTTGCTAGAAATTCTATCCTCAACGATTTCCCCATTCTTTTCATACACATCATACGAATGGTTTTCAGCGTCCAAAGAAACCGAGGTATGTATTTTTTCATTAATAAAATGGATAGCGGATCGGTCATCGCAGGCATAGCCACCAGAAAGTTTTCCGGATAGAATATTTTGGTGGTATAAAGGTCTTCTTGAAGCTTCTGAATTGTAATGAGGACAATGGCTTTTGTTAATAAATGACATGCCTTTAACGATACTTAATTCTTTTGGTCGTGAATCTGTAGTACCCCCATTAAACCAACATAACGATCCTGCACTACCACCAGCCATGACTACTCCATTTCTATACGCTTTTTTTAGGGAGACGTCTATGTCCTGTGCTTTCCAGATGGCCAACATATTAAGTGTATTGCCACCACCTACGACAATAGCATCCATTTTACTTATTTTGTCCTCAAAACTTTCTTTGTGGTCGTAGGAGTTTATCCAGACTTCTAGCACATGGGGTATCACGTTCAGTTGTTTGCAGACTTCGTAAAATCTGATGACGTACTCTTTGTCATCGCCACTTGCCGTAGGTATAAAACAGATGTTAGGCCTTTCTTTTCCAGTAGCTTCGGCTATATATTGTAAAATGGGAACGGTGTGCCGTCCGCTGCCATAAATAACCAATTGTCTTTGCATTTTTTTAGTATTCTAATTGGTAGGTATCTTACAAATTTTTAAGAGATGCTATTCGCTTCGTCCAGAATCGTTTCGTTTTTTAGGTTTACTTGTATTTCGATTGTTTTTTCCCCTAAAGTTTGAATTCCCTGATCTATTACTATTTCCCGAGTTTCTTTGGTTTCTAGGTTTTTGGGCAGGTCTATCGTCCTGTTCCTCATCGGTGCCCTCATCCACAAATTGATGCTGTGGCATACGAGGAACTTCCTGTCGTATTAATTTTTCAATATCCCTTAGGTAAGGGCGTTCCTCTCTATCACAGAAAGAAAGGGCAATGCCACTAGCGCTGGCGCGTCCTGTTCTTCCGATACGGTGTACGTAGGTTTCAGAAACATTTGGAAGATCATAATTTACCACCAACGAAAGTTCTTCTACATCAATACCACGGGCGGCGATATCCGTAGCTACCAAAACCTTTAATTTACCATCTTTAAAAGCACCTAAGGCCTTTTGGCGTGCCGCTTGTGATTTATTACCATGTATTGCTGCGGATTGTATGCCCGCTTGGTCCAATTTCTTAACAATTTTATTTGCTCCGTGCTTGGTACGTGAAAAAACCAAAACAGAATCGCTAGGCCGTTGCTCCAATAAATGCACCAAAAGCTTTGGTTTGTTTGATTTGCTTACAAAGTAAACTCCCTGTTCTACTTTTTCCGCAGTAGCCTGTTCTGGTTTAATAGTAACCCGCTCAAAATCTCCCAACATTTTTCTAGATAACTCAACAATACTTTTTGGCATCGTTGCCGAAAAGAAGAGCGATTGACGCTTGGGAGGTAGTTTGGCAATTATTTTTTTTATATCGTGAATAAAGCCCATGTCCAACATTTGGTCCGCTTCATCTAAAACTACAAATTCTAAATCCTTAAATGTAATAAAACCTTGGTTCATAAGGTCTAAGAGTCGGCCTGGAGTGGCTATTATAATATCGACTCCGGCACGTAGGGCATTCACTTGTTTTCCTTGTTTTACACCACCAAATATAACCGTATTTTTTAGGCCGGTATGTCTTCCATACGCTGTAAAACTCTCTCCTATTTGGATGGCAAGTTCCCGTGTTGGGGTAACTACTAAAGCTTTTACTTTTCGTTTATGTTGACTGAGCGAAATACCTTCGTACAAGTGGTGCAAAATGGGAATTCCAAATGCAGCCGTTTTTCCAGTACCTGTTTGAGCCACACCCAAGAGGTCTTTTCCCGTCAATAAAATCGGAATTGCTTGTTCTTGAATGGGAGTGGGATGTGTATAGCCTTCTGTTTCTAATGCTTGAAGAATAGGTTCGGCTAGGCCGAGTTCTTTAAATGTCATAATTTCAAATAAGCTGCGAAGTTACGGCTATTATAGCGACTAGCAATAAAACAATTTTAACCTAAACTTTTAGCGTATAGCCAATTGACTGCCAATTAATTAGGCTTTATATCGCATATAGTACCCTACATAACATTAATGCAGTAACACAGGTAGGTATTTGTACTTTTAGCCTTGTAAACTAATAGTACATAGATATGTTGCAAAAGCTATTGCTTTATATCGGAATTTTTGTTTCTGTAACCACTACGGTTTATGGGTAGGATACCTTTGCTCATGATTTTGATTCGGGAACATACATTGCCAATACTGGTTCAATAGATTTTTCTGGCGATTGTACGGAAACTGGTGAGTCAATAAATCCAGATAATGGTAGAATTCGGATTTATTCAAATCAACTTCGATTTAGGAATTTGGATAACAGAGCTATTGAAAGAACTTTAGATTTATCAACTGCCATAAGTGCAACGCTCACCTTGGATTACGACACAACATAAGGTTCGCAAAGTTTAGATGTACAAATGTTCAACGGGATTACGTATATAAGGGTTAGAACACTCTCTAACGGAAGCACTATATCATATCCATTGACATCTAATGAGATGTCATCCAATTCTGCTATACGTTTTGTGGTATCCGTCGCTCAGACCATTAGTATTACGGATTCAGACGACTCTAGCACCTCAGTAGTGTACGTACAGATTTTTAGCGGATATGTAAATGGGGAGGATATTCTTAACCTTACGGGAACCCCATCCTACTATAACGGCACCCTGGAATGCTACGGAAGGGGAATTTAGTTTAAACAGACCTGCAACGTACACCGAGTTTGAGGCAGTAATTTTAGCAATTGAATCTTCTAGGAGCTCATCAAATCCTTTTGGAACCAGACAGTTTTCTATAACTGCAGGAGAAGATAGCGGTTTGGTGGTTGAGGGTGAATGGCGATGGATGACAGTCCAGAAGGGGGTACGCAGTTTTGGCAAGATTTGTCAAATGGTACCGAATTAACCTTTGCCAATTGGAATGGCAGTGAACCCAATAATTTAAATGGAGAAGAGTATGCAAATATAGCTGCTGCTCTCGTAATTGGTGGTGTTGCATCCATTCGTGATTGGAACGATTTACCCAATAACGGCGTTGGTGCTTATGCTTCTCAGGGTTATGTAGTGGAGTATGGTGGAATGCTCGGTGATCCCGTATTGAATAGTACAGCGACAACAAGTTTGGCCGTGAGTGGGTGTGCGGTAATAACGAATAAAAGAATTACCTACGGGGTAAAACAGAGCGAAATTTAAGTTTCGTTTTAAATTAGACCTAAGATTTTGAGATATCATAAGAATCGAACTTAATTTTTTTATTACGTTTTAGTGATGGTGGACAGTCTTTTTTAGTCCTAAGTCCTTTTAGGCTAAGCCATTTTTTAAAGAGATACTTAGATATCCTATAAATTTTATAAACCAGCCACAGCCGCTTCCGCACAACGTTCCCCATCCATGGCAGCGGATACGATTCCACCCGCATAGCCACCGCCTTCTCCACAAGGAAAAAGTCCTTTTATCTGTGGATGTTCTAATTGCTTGTTCCTAGGAATGGTTACTGGTGACGAAGTACGGGATTCTACGCCTACAATATTCGCCTCAGAAGTATAATAGCCGTGCATTTTTTTACCGAATTCTGCAAAGCCTTGTCGTAATCTACTACCTATCATTTTAGGTAGTAAAGAGTGCATTGGTGCGGAATTGAGACCAGGCTGGTAACTGGTTGGGTTAAGATCACTAGAAAGGGTGCCTGCTACAAAATCGGTCATTCGTTGTGCTGGTGCAGTTTGTGTTCTTCCGCCTGAAGTAAAAGCCAATCGCTCTAAACTTTTCTGGTATTCCAAGCCTTTCAACGACCCAAATTTATCGAACTTAGGAATATCCTCGTCCACGTTTATTTCTACCACAATACCCGAATTGGCATATAGATTATTTCGTTTAGACGGCGACATGCCGTTTACCACTACTTCCCCTGGAGCCGTAGCGGCAGGAACTATGAATCCGCCCGGACACATACAAAAGGAATATACGCCTCTATTTTTTACCTGATGCACCAAGCTATAAGCTGCTGCCGGTAATAAGGCATCGCGATCTCCGGGGCAATGGTACTGAATAGAATCGATGATGTGTTGTGGATGTTCCACCCGAACACCCATGGCAAACGATTTTGCTTTTAACGCAATGTCTTTCTTGTGGAGCAATTCAAAGATATCACGGGCGGAGTGTCCCGTTGCCAAGATTACCCGTTGCGTTTCCATTTCTTTAGTATCATCCAATACAATGGATTTCAACTGGTTGTTAGCAATAATGAAATCGGTTACTTTAGTCTTAAAATGAACTTCGCCACCGTATGCTATAATAGACTCGCGAATATTCTGAACGATTTTTGGAAGTTTGTTGGTACCAATGTGTGGGTGTGCATCCACAAGTATTTCTTCGGTTGCACCATGGTGTACCAAACTCTCAAAAACACGTCGCACATCGCCACGTTTTAAGCTTCTGGTGTATAATTTCCCGTCTGAATAGGTTCCTGCGCCACCTTCCCCAAAACAGTAGTTACTTTCTCCGTTTACAATATGGTCTTGATTAATAGCCTTGAGGTCACGTCTGCGTTCCTTTACATCTTTACCTCGTTCCAAAACAATAGGCTTATACCCTAATTCCAAACAGCGAAGCGCTGCCCACATCCCTGCAGGACCAAATCCGATAATATGAACCGGTTTGGCATTAGAAACGTTCTTGTAATCAAAGACATAACTTTCTTTTGGAGCATCTTCCCCAATAAAAACGGCTAATTTGTAATTGAAAACGATTTCCGGTTTTCTGGCATCAATCGATTTGCGAAGTATTTTTAAGGTAAATGGCCGGGCTCCCAATCCTAAAAATTGGGCAGTTCTTTTTTTGAGGCTCCCTTCTTGGGCTTCCTCTACTAATGATAGGCGTAACTGAAGGTTTTTAATCACGGTACAAAATTACCGCAATTCGGTCTTTAAAATCAACAACTCAGTGCTTCTTTTTTCTGTTTCCTGCATGGTAGCCTCAAATTTGACTTTAATAATGCTAAAAATCAACAACAATGAAAAAACTTATTCTGATTTTATCCTTAGTAATAACGACTACAGCAATTGCTCAAGACGCGTACAGCAAAGGAATGCAAGCGGGCTTTTCGCATTGGAAGGAAGGTAATAATACAGAAGCCTCCAATATATTTGAACGGATTAGCGCTGCCGAGATGGACAACTGGCTACCGCATTACTATGTGGCTCAAGTAAACACTAGTGCTTCATTTGGCGAGCAGGACACTGAAAAACTAAAGCAGCACCTGGATAAGGCGCAAGAGTTTGTAGATTTAGCGAAGGCCATTTCGCCTTATAATCCAGAAATCATAGTCCTTCAGGCCATGGTACATACCGCATGGATAGCTTTTGACGGCGCGGCTTATGGGATGATGCTTTCTGGAAAGGTAGCGGTGCTATATGCAAAAGCACTTCAATTGGCTCCTGAAAATCCTAGGGTAGTATTTTCAAAAGCGGAATGGGATATGGGGTCGGCCAAGTATTTTGGTAAGGATACGGCCCCCTATTGTGCAGATGTGGTGCGCTCGTTAGAACTTTTTAATACCTTTAAACCAGAAAGTGAGCTACATCCTAATTGGGGTAGGAAAAGGGCAGAGGAAGTATTGGCAGCGTGCAACTAAACGTATTTGATTATAAAAACAAGCTTGATTTATAGCCCATTACAATGGTATACAATGTAGTATGGCCACAACTTTTTTAAATTAAAATCAGTGAACGAACGGAGAAAAATAGGGAATATAAAAAATATTATAAAAATAAGCCTGTACATCACAGCCGGGGTGTCCCTTTTGAACATTATTTTGGCGCTAAATCGTGGTATTAATTGGGTGGAGGAACTTCAAGGTGTTGGTGTAGCCTTCATCTATGCTTTTGTGATTACGGCAGCAAATACCTACTACAACGATTTTCTTTCCAGCAGATTTAGTTGGTCTGAGCAGATGCAAAAACGATTATGGTATGGCGCTATTGGGTCTACAGTATTAACAGTGCTATCATTTGGTTTTGCAAGAATGTTAGTGGAGGTTGCGATTTACGGTAGTACATTCAAAGAATTTATTGAAAATGAAAACCCAGCCAGTTATATTTTCACCTTATTTATTGCCATTTTGGTATCTGCGATTTTGCATGCCTTTTATTTTTACAAAGCCTTACAGGATACAAATGTCAAAAAGCAGAAAATTATTGCGGGAACTGCGTCCGCAAAGTTCGATGCACTAAAAAACCAGTTAGACCCACACTTTCTTTTCAATAGTCTAAATGTCCTTACCAGCTTAATAGATGAAGACCCCTATCAAGCACAAAAGTTTACGACCTCACTTTCTAAGGTATACAGGTATGTGTTGGAGCAAAAGAACAAAGACTTGGTATCCGTTGATGAGGAACTGCAATTCGCAAAAACCTATGTTCGGCTATTAAAAATGCGTTTTGAGGATAGTATAATCTTTGATGTTCCGGATGTGGCACAAAACCCGGAAGCCAAAATTGTTCCTTTATCCTTGCAGTTGTTATTGGAGAATGCTGTAAAACACAATATCGTAACGTCTAAAAAGCCCTTGCATATTAAGGTGGAGGAAATCGATGATATGCTGGTAGTCAGTAACAACCTCCAGGAAAAACAAGTGATAAATAAGAGCACAGGTGTTGGGTTGCAAAACATAACACAACGTTATGACATTCTCACGGACAGAGAGGTAGGTATAAAAAAGACAAGCGACCATTTTAAGGTGTATTTACCTATGCTTTCCAAAAAAGTATCGGTTGTAGAAACGCAAGAGTCATATATAGAGGATAAGCGCTATGAGAAGGCCAAAGAGCGGGTACAAGCCATTAAGGGTTTCTATGGGAATTTGGCTTCCTATGTTATCGTCATACCTATATTGGTTTTCATTAATTGGCGTACCACTAGTTTTCCTTGGGCCATTTTCCCTGCGCTAGGTTGGGGTTTTGGTTTGTTAGGGCACGGCTTGCAAGCCTTTGGTTACAACCCTCTTTTTGGAAGGTCTTGGGAAGAACGGAAGCTTAAAGAATATATGGATGACGATGGCTTTTAGCATTAGTTCTTACTTTATGGTTTTGGAGATAGGTCCAAAACAACAACTCAGTCTTAAAAAATTACAATTGGGCATTTCATTTTTTAACTCACAAGCTTTAATTCGCAAATTTGAGGTAAGAAGAAGGATTAAAATAAAAACCTAAAAGAAGTAAAAATGGAAAATCAAGATGTAAGTACAAACAGCAAGTATCTAAGAGCAAAAGAAAAAGTAGAAGCTATAAAGGGATTTTACGGGAATCTTTTGGCATATAGTATCGTAATCCCAATACTGGCCTTTATAAATTATAATACCACAAGTTTTGCATGGTTTTTATTCCCAGCACTAGGGTGGGGTTTTGGACTTACAATGCACGGATTTGGTGCATACGGGTATAATCCTTTTTTTGGTAAAGATTGGGAAGAGCGCAAAATTCAGGAGTTTATGAAAAATTCATAATTATTTAAAATAATAGGATGCAAAACACTGAACAGAAAAATAAATATTCAAGAGCAAGGGATAGGGTAGCCACGCTTAAAAAATTCTATGCTAAAATCATGTCAGGTTTAATTGCAATTGGAATTACAGGAGGTATAAATTATTACTTTAACGAGTGGGAATATCCATGGTTTTTATGGGTAGTCTT
>JBLIEO010000060.1:0-12210 GCA_047633095.1 Maribacter sp. | reverse complement strand
TCCTTTATTGGTTCACGGCTCTTATGAAAATAAATCCAACAGACCGCGAAGAGCATTTGTACTTAACGCCTTTGCGGATGGTACTGTAAGCAATACTAATGATGAACTGTTAAAAGGGGTGCCTCCTGTAAAGAAGGGAGAAAAAATGCAAGGTAAATTCTTTCCTTTACTGTATTCTTAAGGGTGATAATTACATCAGGGTTTAATCTGGAAAATAATAAAGCGTATCTTTTCTTTGGAGTAGTTTTAATTCTAGAATTTTATATTTAGCCAGTAGCCTATTGGATATCAATATGGGTTTTCGAGCCATTGTATTTTGTTTATAAGCTTAGTATCCTAACTCTTGTTTATCCAAGGTGTCTTAGACTGAAAACTATTCCAAAGCTTTAGTGATTGCAGCTTCTACCAAAGGTTCCATTACTTTATAGCCTGCTACTGTTGGGTGTACTTCGTCTTCTGCATATTTTGTAGGAAGACCGTTACGCTCATCTGCCATTGGGGTAAAATAATCCAAGTAAATATGACCTTTCTCTTTGGTATATGCCTTTATAAGCTTGTTTAGCGTAATAATTTTTTGAGCTGGTTCTAGACCTGGCTTCCAAGGGTAATCATACACGGGCAGGGTAGAGGACAATATAACTTTAATACCATTGGAATGGGCCAACTCTGCCATATTTTTAATATTGTCAATAATCATTTCTATGGTTGAGGGACCTGTGTTTCCTGCAATGTCATTAGTGCCAGCTAAAATCACTACTACTTTTGGTTTTAAGGTAATAACGTCTTGGCGAAACCGAATTAGCATTTGTGGCGTAGTCTGACCACTGATTCCTCTGTTGATGTATGGTTTATCTTTAAAAAATTCAGGCCTTGCGTTACCCCAACCTATGGTTATAGAGTTTCCCATAAATACAACCCTATTTTCATCTGGCGTTTCCATATTCACTTGGGCATTGGCTTCTTTAAATTGATTCAAATTTGCCCAGTCTTGAGAAACCACTTGGGCTGTCATGTTCTGAATACCAAAAAGGGAAGTTACAAGTCCCATGAGTAAAAGTATTTTTTGTATCATATAATTCGTTTTATTTAAAATCCAAAGTTCTTTTTTCCTCGGCGCTTAAGGGTAAACTACTTTTTAATTTTTCCTTGGTGGGACCCTGAACAAAAAGGTAAGCCAAAAGGCAACCAGCAATGACCAGTGGGAGTGCATTTCCAGTAGCGTAATATGCAAAAAGAGCAATGAAGCCCGGTGCTTCTATAAGCGTATATTTAACAAGTAATGCAGACTGAAATCGTTGTAATTTTTTGTGAAACGAATCTGACTTGGGAATGCTTGATAACATTTTTTTAAATAAAACCTGACTTCCAAAATAGCCAAGTAATGCAGCCACCGGAACTATGAATAGAAATGTTGAATTTGTGTTTAAATTAGTATTAAAACCGTTACCCTGCACAATCGCAAGGACTAAAAATATAGAAAGCCCAGCGGATAGCGACAGGTGAAGAAGTTTCAGCGTTTTAAAATAAGATTTTATGTCCATAATTTTCTTTAGATGCTCAAGATACTGTTTTTTGATACTTTTTCCATTTGTAATCCTTTTCATTTTAAACAGCTAAGGCATTAAATCAAGATTTAATACATTTGCGCTCACTATGAGAAGAATTAGACTATTATTTTTAATCCTAGTTTTATTAATTACAAAATCCTACGCCCAGATAGACAAGGATAAAGCACTTCATTTTTTAGGGGGTAATTTATATGGACTAGTCGGTGCAGGTTTGGCATCTCAAATTTCTAAGGGTAATAGAACATGGACTTTTATAGGTTCTGTTGGAGGAAGCCTCCTTATTGGTTTGGCCAAGGAGGCTATAGATGAAAATCAGTACAACGGTTGGGATAATGCAGATTTACTTGCCACAGTTTTAGGAGGTGCCACTGTTGGGGTTACAATAGATATTTTTAAAAAAAGAAAAAAAAGAAAGCGAGATGAAATTTTCAGAAATGCTATTGGCTTTGAAAACAACATCCCGCCTTTTGATTTAAATCTTTTAGACAATAAAGTACCCTTAACAGTTTTGGGTATTTCGACCCGAGTACGTTCCACTATTCCTTAATATTTAGCACTTTTTCCGTTACTTAAGCTTTTAGATATAAAATCTCGAATATCATCATTTGCATTCTTAAGATCTTCTCTACGCAAGTACATCATATGGCCGGAGCGGTATCCCTTAAAGCTAAAGCGATCTTTCATTCTGCCGCTCGGATCTACCTGCCACATGGTATATTTAGCGTTGAAATAAGTGGTAGCACCATCGTAGTAGCCAGACTGAACCAGTACGTTTAAGTACGGATTTTGTGCCATAGCCTGTCTTAAGTCTTCTCTTGTGGTATCATTTTCATTATTCCAAGGCCGTACAGAGCCGAACATATTATACTTAATATCAGTTTTGAAATTTAATTCTTCCTGTAAGTAATAATTTATTGCGGGTGTAAAACTGTGCAACCAAGAAGTTATCTCTGCATTGTAATCTGGTCGTGTGCCGGTCTTTTGCCTATCTATTCCTAAATATCTGGAGTCTAAACGCCCAACGGTATAGGCACCATTATCTTTCAATAGGTTTTTCCAAAAGTAGGAGGTAGGCACCACCAAATTTTGATCTAATACCTCTTCTTCCGAAATTCCCGAGTAGTAGGCCACTTTCTTAGCTACATTGTTTTTTTCTTCTTTAGATATAAACCCCCCTTTAGCTAGTGCAGGGATTAAGGTATTGATTGTGTATTCTTCGGATTCTGGAAGTACCTCCAATAAATCTTTTTGCTGCAATGCTGGTGGTAGCGCTTTATGGTGCCAGGCAGCGGCTGTGTAGTAGGGAAGGTTAATTGCTTGTGAAACAGGACCGTCTTCCCGTATCACTTTATAATCGGCAGGAGATACCATAATTACCCCGTTTAAATACATCCATTGCTGGTCTTGCAAGGCTAATGAAAGTCCCATAACCCTAGTGCCTCCATAACTTTCGCCAATAATATACTTTGGCGAACGCCAGCGGTTGTTACGAGTTACAAACGTGTTCAGCCACTCGGCCAAATATTTAATATCTGCATTGATACCGAAAAACTTAGAGCGATCTACTTCTTTACCGGTTTCAGGTATGGTACGTGAATACCCTGTGTTGGCTGGGTTTACATAAACAATGTCGGTAACATCCAATACCGAAAATGGATTATCCTTAATCCCATAAGGTTGCACAGGGTAACCTTCGTCATCAATTTTGAGCACTCTCGGTCCTGTATAAGCCAAGTGCATCCAGACAGAAGCGGAACCTGGACCTCCATTAAATGAAATTAATAATGGTCTTGACGCACGATCCTTAACATTGTTTCTGGTGTAATAGGTGTAGTGCAGCGCAGCCGTTGGCTCCCCCTTTTCGTCCCATACAGGCTGGGTTCCTGTTTGTGCAGTGTAATTAATAACGGCGTCGTTTATGGTGACACGGTGTTGTGTAGTAATGACGGTATCTATGGGTAATTTCCTATTCTGTGAAATACCACTAA
The DNA here is from genome assembly GCA_047633095.1 of Maribacter sp. Classification (GTDB taxonomy): domain Bacteria; phylum Bacteroidota; class Bacteroidia; order Flavobacteriales; family Flavobacteriaceae; genus Maribacter. Next base: position 8,654 of record JBLIEO010000060.1, on the reverse strand, counting down.
AAGTTGCCAAAAAGGCAAGAAGTAAAATGTAAGGTGTTCTCATGGGTTATATTGCATTAGTCAGCTTTAAAATTACTGAAATATCAACATATTCTCTCCTAAACCAGTGCTTTTTTAGGACATAATAATTCTTATCTTTAAAATCCATCAATATACCTTTTAAACATGGGAAAAATTACAAGAAGAACCTTCACAACAACGCTTGGAAAGGGGTTGGCAGCAAGTGCATTGTTAAGTCCTGCCTTTTCTTTGTTTGGTTCTAATAAATCAAGTTCGGATAAGTTGGGGGTAGCACTTGTGGGACTTGGGAGCTATAGCACCTATCAGCTAGCACCTTCCTTGTTGGAAACCGATTACTGTTATCTTTCTGCTATTGCTACTGGGACCAAGGAAAAGGAGCAAATTTGGAAAGATAAATATGGTTTGTCTGGAGATAGTATTTACAACTACGAGAATTTTGATTCTATCATCAATAACCCCAAGATAGATGTGGTGTATGTTGTGTTACCGAATAGCATGCATGCTGATTTTTGTATTAGGGCTGCTAAAGCAGGAAAACATGTCATCTGTGAAAAACCCATGGCCATAAGTGTTGTGGAGTGCAATGCAATCATTAAGGCCTGCAAGGATAATAAGGTAAAACTTAGTATCGGATACCGGATGCAATCGGACCCTTATACCCATGAGATTAAAAAGTATATTCGGGAAAAGACTTTTGGAGAAGTCAATTTCGTATCATCAGATGCTGCCTATATATCTGCTGGTAATCCTGACCAGTGGCGTTTGAACAAAGCACTTTCCGGAGGAGGCGCCTTAATGAATATGGGTGTCTATTCCATACAGACATCGATTTATGGCGTAGGACAAAATCCCATATCCGTAAGTGCACAAGAATTTAGTACACGACCTGAGTATTTCAAGGGCACGGATGAGACTATTACCGCTCAGTTCGGTTTTCCATCAGGCGCAATTGGTCATATGATGACTTCCCATAATGCCAATGGTAATCGATTAAAAGTGCATTGCAACAAAGGATGGTTTGAGCTAGATCCTGCACATAGTTATGGGCCTATGAGCGGCCGAACATCTAAGGGTACCGAAATTGACTTCCCACATAAACGCCAACAAGCCTTGCAAATGGATGATTTTGCCAAACATATTCTGCTAGGAACTAAAAACGTAGCGCCTGGGGAAATGGGCAAAAGGGATATGATTATCGTGGAGGCCATATACCAGTCCATTACCCAAAATGGTACAAAGCAACTATTGGATTTGGGAACTATGGGTATTGTGTCTTGAAACCTTTTGTACCTATCTATTGTTTTTTTTGTGTCGTATAACTGCTAGAATTTCTCAAAAACACCCAACCCAAATAGTGCAAAATCATATTTTACGGGGTCCACAGCATCAAGTTTTCTGAGTGCATTATCCAACTCCGCTAAGGCCTTACCGTCATTTTGTTTTCGATTTAGTAGCTTTAATTTACGCGCAACATTTCCGGAGTGCACGTCTAGGGGACAGGATAGCTTTGCTGCCGGAATACCTTTCCATAGTCCAAAATCAACATGGGTACTAGCATCCCTAACCATCCAGCGTAAAAACATATTAATGCGCTTGGCTGCAGAACCCTTTAATGGGTCAGAAACATGTTTTGTAGTTCTTTGTTCATGCGGAAGTTCAAAAAATACCTCCTTAAACTTAGAGATAGTGGGTTGTAAGGTCTGCTGGGCTTGATGCTTGGTAAAGACGGTCTCTAAACCTTCATGTGCAACGTACAAATTACGCAGGCTTTTTATAAAATACTGCACATCTATTCCATTGAATGTTCGGTGAACGAAACCAGTTAGCTTTTCTAAATCTGTCTCCGAATGATTCAGCACAAAATCATAGGGTGTCTGATCCATAGCCTCCATTAAACGTTGGGCATTATTGATAATACTTTTGCGATTTCCCCAAGCAATAGTAGCCGTTAAAAAAGCACTAATTTCTATGTCTTCTTTTTTTTTGAATTGATGGGGTATTTTTATAGGGTCGCTTTCCAGAAAACTGGGATGGTTGTATTGCAGTACTTTCGCATCTAAAAATTCTTTTAGTTCACTTTTTTTCATTTCAGAGGTATGTCTAATAATAGATACATAAGTACAGGTCCTACAAGTATTAAATTATGAGCTGCATGTAATAAGATACTCCAAAAAAGCCCTAGGCTTGTTCTAGTGTAGCCCAGAAAAATACCCGCAGAAAGCTGTGGGGAAACCAATAGGGGTATGGCCCAGTATTGTCCGTCCAGCGCCTCAAAATTAGAAATATGTAAGGTGCCAAATAGGATAATAGAGAAATAATAGGCGTATTTGAAATGGGTAGGATTTTTAAATACTGTTAATGGCGCCCTAAAAAGGAGTTCCTCTATGACAGGAGCGGCAACTACAGCTAAAAAAAATAGTATTGCTGGCGAATATGTTTTAAAAAGTTCGGGGGCGGCATGATTACCAAAATCCAAATTAAAAACTAGGGAAATACTACTTATTAAAAGGCCTAGTGCGATACTAAAAAAGACCGTAAGGCCAAGTAGACGTAAGAAAAGGGTACTACGCCCTTGATTGTTGATTCCTAGTTTCTGGTTAACAGGATACTGTAAAAATTCCCAAACCTCGTTTAGCATATCTTAGGAAGCGTTTATGCGGATACCGTAACCTTATCCACTATTTTTCCATCTACCATGGTGAGTTTTCTGTCTGCCATTTCGGCAAGTTTCTTATTATGGGTAACAATTACGAAGGTCTGTCCAAAATTCTCTCGTAGCTCAAAAAACAGCCTATGAAGGTTATCGGCACTTTCGGAATCCAGATTGCCACTGGGTTCATCTGCAAAAATAATAGCGGGATTATTAACAAGTGCACGAGCTACTGCAACACGCTGTTGTTCTCCTCCAGAGAGTTCAGAAGGTTTATGATGGTGCCTGTGCGAAAGTCCTAAAAAATCCAAAAGCTCCTTTGCTCGTTTCTCAGCCTCCGATTTACTAATTTTTTTTATGAATGCAGGTAAGCAAACATTTTCTAAGGCGGTAAACTCAGGTAATAATTGATGAAATTGAAAAATAAACCCGATATGTTCGTTTCTAAACTTAGCAAGATTCTTGTCATTCAAGGCAGTGGTTTCCGTTCCATTTACCATAAGCGTTCCTTCTTGTTTATTGGAAAGTTCATCTAAAGTACCTAAAATTTGAAGTAGGGTCGTTTTTCCAGCACCGGATGCACCTACGATAGATACAATTTCCCCTTTTTTAATATGAAGGTCTACGCCTTTTAGCACCTCTAGTTCCCCGTAGTATTTATGAATGTTGGAAGCCTTTATCATCATTTATGTTCTATGAAGTGAAATTAGACAATGGGTAGGACATGGCAAAATAAACCCATAATACAAGGCCCTTAATTGGTTGTTAATTAGCATATCATAATGACCAAGGTTATTAACTCTTACGTGTAAACCTTTGGATACGTCTAATAGAACTATTTTAATCCTATTACTAGCTGATTTCATAGAATTAATCTCTAGATTTGTTTAAAGATTAATTCAATAGAATAAACAAAAAATTATGTACCCATATAGTAAGTTAGAAGAGTATAACTTAGAAATAACTGATGAAGTTAAAAGCAGGTATTCTTCTATAATAAGTGAGATTGGAGAGGATATTTCCCGTGAAGGCTTGTTGAAGACACCAGAAAGAGCTGCAAAAGCAATGTTATTCCTAACACAAGGGTATAAACAAGATGCTGTTAAAATTTTAAAAGGAGCCATGTTCAAAGAGGATTATGATGATATGGTTATCATTAAGGACATTGAGTTGTACTCCCTTTGCGAACATCACATGTTACCCTTTTTTGGTAAAGCACATATCGCGTACATACCTAATGGTCATATCGTTGGTTTGAGTAAAATACCACGCGTGGTGGATGTTTTTGCTCGCAGACTTCAAGTCCAAGAGCGCTTAACGCATGATATCTTAGAATGTATAAATGATACATTACAGCCAAAAGGTGTTGCGGTTGTAATAGAAGCCTCCCACATGTGTATGATGATGCGTGGCGTCCAAAAACAAAATTCTGTAACCACCACTTCTGGATTTAGAGGGGAATTTAAAAAGCAAGAAACAAGAAATGAGTTTTTAAAATTGATTAGCTCAAATCTTTCTTAGGTATTTGAATGTGTTTCATATTTTCGGTATGGTTCAGAATTAAGAGTCACTATTTTTTGGCATATTTGTTGTAATTCAAGTCATGGCCAATTAACTTAAAAATATGTCGAAAACCAAGAACAAAAAATATAAGCACCTTTTTTTAGGGTTATTGTTCGATTCTATAGGTATGCTTTCTTTAGTAGTTCCTTTTTTAGGAGATTTCTCTGATATATTGTGGGCACCGCTGGCTGGTTGGCTTATGACACGTATGTATAAAGGAAAAATTGGACAGGCCGCTGGTATCGTTGCCTTTGTTGAGGAGATTATTCCTGGTCTAGATGTTATCCCAACTTTTACCATTATGTGGTTGTATACCTATATTTTCAAAAAAAATAAAGACGAAAAGATGGTTAAGATATAACGTTTACATACTAGGACCTTTATAATGTGTTGCGGAAATCAAAAATATGAAATGGGAATTATAGTATAGATTAAAACATATTTTTTTGTTTAAAGATAGTAAGGAGCATGTTTTTTTAGATTAAAAACCTGAATTATGAAAACTTTTTGGGACGTTTTTAGCGACGCTATTGTTGGCAGCTTGCAGTGGACATTGGAGTCTATACTGTTCGAAGTACCTTGGTATACCAATTATTTTTGGGGTTTAATTGTAATTTCCTTGTTTGTTTGGGGGCTGGAAATTTTATTTCCGTGGCGTAAGAATCAGTCTGTATTCAGAACCGATTTTTGGTTGGACGGCTTTTATATGTTTTTTAATTTTTTCGCTTTTAGCATTGTTATAAGTGGCTTTTATGGAATTTTAGAAGCGCTATTTAATACTTGGGGCGTACATCTGGATTCCTTTTCCTTACTAGCCATTACCACCTTGCCGCAGTGGTCGCAGTTACTGATATTCTTTGTGCTATTAGATTTTGTACAATGGTTTACTCATATATTATTACACAAATATCCATTTTTATGGCAGTTTCATAAAATTCATCACAGTGTAAAAGAAATGGGGTTTGCCGCACACCTGCGCTATCATTGGATGGAAAATATTTTTTACAAACCTCTAAAGACACTTGCTGTTATGGTTTTGGGTGGCTTTGAACCAGAACAGGCTTATATTGTCCATTTTATAGCCATTACCCTAGGACACATAAACCATGCTAATATAAAAATATCATGGGGACCTTTAAAATATGTTCTCAACAATCCAGTAATGCACCTATATCACCATGCGTATGAGTTACCACAAGGAAAATTTGGAGTTAATTATGGAATTAGCCTAAGTCTTTGGGACTATATTTTTAAAACAAATTACGTTCCTGAGGAAAGTGGAAACGTAGCCCTTGGTTTTAAAGGAGATGAAGAAATTCCAAGTGGATTTTGGAAACAAATATCCTTCGGTCTGGGGAAACCAAAACCGAAGGATAACTAAAAATATTATTCAACTGTAACAGTAAAGCTCTGTGCAATATCGGTCTCACCACCCGCATCTGCTAAAGTGCCATCATTAGGTTTTTTTGGTTCGTGACGCAGGGTTACGCTCAAGGTTCCGGTTCCCGCATCACCTGTAGCTACCGTAAAGGACAATCCAATAGGATTATTGTCTTCGTCTGTATCTGTATAGTCAAAGCCTGTTAAAGAACCACTTACATTAAAGAAAAACTGGTGCTCATCATCTTCTTCAGCTACTTCAAGCGTTATATCCTCTGCAGGGGTTTCTGTTTCGTTTAATAGTTCTATGCTGCCTGCATAAACCGTATTTGCTACCAAGGTTCCGCTCACGTCAAGTTCTGGTGCATTGGGGCCATCGCCATCCAAATCTTGAGAGCTTAAGGTAACCGTGTTTCCAGCAGCGGTAAGCGTTATGTTCATGGTAGTAATTACCTCTTCTTCATCTACTGCAATAGGGTCATCATCGTTAGAACAGGAAAGTGTCATCAATCCAATGCTTAACAGTGCTATTGTTGTTTTCATTTTTGCTTGTTTTTGTACTTGTTTAATTGTTTTCATTTTTACTTGTTTTTGTACTTGTTTAATTCTTTTCATTTGTTGAGGGTTTATATTAATAATTATAGATAATACGTAAGCTTATGTTTCTGCCTAAATCGTCCACAAAATAACGAAGCCGATTTAGGTACTCGCGATATGAAGTATTTAGTAGGTTGGTTACGCGAAGACCAACTTTTAAATCATTTTTATTCCGAACAGAATAAGATGTTTCTATATCCATTGCCAATAAATGATAGGCTGCCGGTGGGGTGTTGATAGCTAGTTCAACTTCTTCCTGCTGCTCTGGTGAGAATACGAATATGTTATCAGGAAATCTATTTTGTTCAAAAACATACATACTCTCTAATCCAAGAACAAGATTTCCCCATGTTGGATTTCGGTAGAAAATACTATTGTTGAAGTTCGCTGGAGGCATATTGATTAGCGGGATATCGGTACTTATATCAGTGCCCCTAACCCAAGAAAATTTATGGTCTGTCCTTATTCTTGAGGTCCAGTTGTTGTACACCGACGCATCTATACCTATAAGTTGGGCGTTTGTTTGCCTATATGCCCAGACCGGAAAAGCACCCCTGATGGTAAATTCTACGGCTGTTGGTTCTAAGAGTATAAAATCATTAATCGTATTTAGGTAAGGAGCCAATGTATACCCCCAGTTGGTACTATTTTTCTCTAACGATAGGGAGAATTTGGAGGACGTTTCGCTTTTTATTCTTAAATCGCCAAGTTCTATCCTAGCCGCGGAGTGGTGCAGGCCTTCGCTAAAAAGCTCTGACGGATTTGGAGCCCTTTGCGCCATGGAATAATTAAAGCGGAGTTTTGTTTCCTTTCCAGAATCGTATTCAAAACCTGTAGTAGCGGAAACATTATGAAATTCAAAAACAGGATTTGTTAGTAATTGCGTGCCTAAATCCTCTAAAACAATAGCGCTAAATTCTTCGTCATATCCTCGTTCTTCCCAGCGAGATGTTCTGTAGAATTTTTTGGCATTAATCCGAGAGAAGTCATATCGTATACCAGCATCGAAAACTAAATTATCTTTTAAACGGTATTCAGCTACCCCAAAAGCTCCTAAATCATACTTGTTGTAATCAGGAATTAACCTTCTAACACCGGTATCTGGATTTGCAAAATTAATTTGGTACCTCCCAAGAAGCCCCGTTTTCACTTTTAGGCCATCTTTTGAATCAAACTGAAAGTCTGTCGAAATGGAATGGGTTGTGAGACTTAGGTCCAATGACGCTTTGTTGGCATCAGCGCCTACCCGTATATCATATTCCAGCCGGTTATTTTTTTGAAAGTCGTACTGTACATTTAATTTGCCTAACCCTTCAAATCTCCGGTAATACTGTAGTTTCCCAAGATGATGTGTCACTTCCTGCTTTGGCTGGTCTATACTGTAACTAAAATCGTTTATAACATTAGGTTCTTGACTATTTATAGATTGAATTAAATCGTCTACGTTCCCAATATGGGAGGCCCTTAAAATGCCAATATCTGAATCAAAGAATGAATAATAAGCTTCCCAGCCTTGAAGAAAATCTCTTTTACCAATAGAAATTGATACCCCTTTTTCCTGAACACCTGTATTCGTAAGTAGATAGTTGGGTGTTTCTAGGTCACCTAATTTTTTAAAGGAACCCTGTCCTTTGATAAAAAGTCCAGAATTATACGATTTGGTCAAAGATGTAGTTATGTTTCCGCCGCGACCATTAGAAAATAAATTGGTTTGGGTTTTTCCAAAAAGGGAATCTGTCCGAACAATTGGTAGTGGTTTCATAATAATTACACCACCAATAGCATCGCCACCATATTCCAAGGCAGCGGCTCCCTTTACTACGCTAATGTCCTGATTTGCATTGATATCAACGTTTGGAGCATGCTCCTCTCCCCACTCCATATCTTGCATACGAACGTTGTTATTCAATATCAAAACCCTACTTCCCATAAGTCCTTGGATTACTGGTTTCACGATATTTGCGCCTGTATTTAAGGAAGATACCCCAGTTAAACTCTTTAGCGCATCGCCTAGACTATTACCACTATACTTCTCCACTTCATTAAGTGATAAATGTCCCTCTTGTGCAGAGGACGTGTTATTGGTTATAGTACCGGTAACCTTGACCTCATCAAGCTCCTCCAAATGATGTTCGAGTAATATTTTTTTATATGTATCTCCACGTATAATTAGGGTTACAAATTGGGAGGTACATTCCGGATGGGAAACTTCCAATTCCAAAACACCATCACACAGCTTCTCAAACCTAAACTTACCCTGTTCATTGGATACTGTTTGCTTGTTTTTACCGGTAATGATGACCTTTGCACCGGATAGGTGCGTGTTGTCATGGAAATCTATAATGTCCCCTAAAAGGATAGACTTACAATCCTGAGCTATACTTGTACTACCCCACAGGCATACAAAAAGTAGTATGACACTATATTTCATTATATGGAATTA
>JBLIEO010000059.1:0-12419 GCA_047633095.1 Maribacter sp. | reverse complement strand
CCACGCGTTAAATCTATAATTCCCACCTTTTTTCCGTTAGCTACTTCCTTCGCAATGGTTCCGCCAGCGCCAAGCTCTGCATCATCTGGGTGGGCACCAAATACAAGTATATCTAATTTTATCATAATATCTACAGGATTAATCTGGGTGTCGATAGCTTATAAGACCTTTTGGTTGGCTGCTATTGAAGTTGAAAGCTTAACATCGGCTATTGCCTGTTCTATATCTTCAATTAAATCGGCTACTTCTTCTATACCTACGGAGAAACGGATAAGTCCGTCCCTTATCCCCTGCTCAGCCCTAACCTCGGCGCTCATTAAGGCATGAGACGTCTGTGTTGGTGACAAAAGCGTACTTTCTACACCTGCCAAACTCATAGAGGACTTTATGAGTTTAAGGGATTTTTGAAATTTTGAGGCATCTATATAAGGTTTTAGCTCAAAAGAAAGCATACCGCCAAATCCTTTCATTTGGCGTTTGGCCAATTCATAATCTTTATGAGAAGGCAAACCTGGATAATACACCGCATCTATGTCCCCATGATCAAACAAATAGGTGGCCATGGCCAAGGCATTTTCGTTCTGTGCCCGCACACGAATACCCATGGTTTTGATACTACGCTCCAAAAGCCAAACAGTATAATCGCTTAAACTTCCTCCAAAATTTTTAGCAAGATGAAAAATACGATCCATATATACTTCGCTTGAAGCTACTGCCCCAGCACATATATCGGAGTGACCACCCATGTACTTAGTTGCGCTGTGGATTACGATATCAATACCAAAATCGATTGGATTCTGGTTTACTGGACTAGCAAACGTATTATCTATCATGGAGACAATATTATGCTTTTTTGCAATTGCAGAAACCCCCACAATATCTGTTATCGTGAGTAAGGGATTAGAAGGAGTTTCTACGTATATAACTTTTGTATTTTCTTTGATTTTCGCCTCAAAATCTTTGGGCTCCCAACCTTTGGTAAATGAATATTCAATACCGTATTTTGAAAATTCCTCGGTAACCAAGTTATAGGTACCACCATATAAGGTCTGTTGCAGAACTACATGATCTCCAGCCCTAAGAAAAGCCATAAGTGCTGTACTTACGGCTGCCATCCCACTCCCAAATATTAGAGCAGACTCTGCATGTTCCAAAGCAGCTATTTTTTTACAAAGCCCTTCTTGGTTAGGGGTATTAAAATACCTTGGATATCTCTTAACGTCTACATTATCAAAAGCGTACGAAGTACTCATGTACAAAGGAGAAACCGCTCCTTTATGTTGTTTATCTTCCAATTCCCCTACATGGGTGCACACTGTATTTAATCCTTTTTTTTCTAAACTCATCTCCTAGCTACGTTTATATGATAAAGATACATAATATGAATCTTCTTACTTAGCGTAATGTACTTTATACCTCCAGTAACTTAATCCACCAAGTGCTAGAACTCCGGCAATGGTGTAGTAAATAAAAGTAGGTGTAATCACCTGAGAACCACTAGCATAACTATGAAGACCTACCAAATAAAAGTTAACGCCAAAATAAGTCATCATAATACTTCCGAAAGTAACTACACTTAAAAAATTGAAAGTCCACTTGCTTCTAAGTCCCGGCACCAATCGTGTGTGAATTACAAAGGCATAGAGCATAATGGATATCAAGGCCCAAGTTTCTTTTGGATCCCAACCCCAATAACGTCCCCAACTTTCGTTCGCCCACTGTCCTCCCAAGAAGTTACCGATTGTAAGCATAATGAGGCCCACGGTAAGCGCTAGTTCGTTTATTATGGTAAGCTCCCGAATGTTAATTTCTATTCGCTTCTTGTTTTTAGCATTGGTAAGTACCATTAAAATAAGGCATACGATACCAAGAATCATACCTACCGTAAGCGGACCATAACTTCCTACGATAACGGCAACGTGAATCATAAGCCAATAGCTATCCAAAACTGGAACTAAATTAGCAATAGAAGGGTCTACCCAACTTTGGTGCGCAATCCACAACAGCATTGCGGTTACAAAGGCAGAGGCGGCAATGGTCATATCGCTTTTCCTACCAAAAGCCAACCCCATTCCCATTGTGGCCCAAGAAACATATAAAATACTTTCGTAAGCATCACTCCATGGAGCGTGACCCGAAATATACCATCTGAGAATTAAACCCGCGGTATGCCAGAGAAAAAATAAAATGATGACCCCTTTGAAAAAATAGATACCTGCTTTCCAAAGTTCACGATTTTTAAAAATTTGAAATATTAATATAAGGAACATTAAAATACCTACAACGGCGTAGTATTTATAAAGTCTGTTAAAAATATCCAACTTATTGTACAACACTTCTGTCTCAATTTTAGAGTCAGAAGGCAATACTTCACTACCGTGGTTTTGTTGGTTTTGGTTAAAAGCCGCTAACAATTTATCAGCTTCGGTATAATCTCCAGTTTGTTGTGCCTTACCTAAGGTCATTAAATAATAAGGCACTGCATTTTTGACGAAATTAGCATACAGAGAATCTGAAATTTGATATTGCCCTCCCCTATATTCGACCGCGGAGACCCACTTATTGTTTTCATCGTCCAATAATGGAAATATCTTTAAGATTTGCTGTCCCAAAGCTTGATTTAAAAGGCTTAATCGAATATTAGCATCCTTAAAATCTTTTTCAAATTTATTAGGATTGTTTGTTGCTGTAGCTTCACGAAGAAAGGGTTGTAACTTATAATTTCCCTTATCATCAAAAAAGTCGGTCGCTTTTACATACTTCTTACCCATGGGTATACCCACAATTTTCCGAATACTATCATTCTGAGCCTTTTTATCCAGCGCAATGAATTCGGCGTTGTACCATATGGCGGGATTCATCATCATAGACAACATCACTTGATCAGAATCAAGACCCAAATAACTATTCTTTAGACTTAATTTACGCAACAACTCTGAAGAAAAAGTATGGATTGGCTTCATACGCCCACCGTCATCTTGTATGACTAGTTTTCCAAATTTATCGGCATGCTCCTTACTCACCATGGTGGCCTTTATCAGGGAATCTACTTGTTTTTTTGTGGGTGCATTGGAACTTGAGCTAGCATTTGCGTGTCCATGACCATCATCGGCAGAATGCTCCTGAGCGCTCATTGGAAAAGATAATCCAATAAGCAATAGTAGTGTTGTTATTAGTGTTTTCTTCTTTTTTTTCAATTTTTCCAAGGAAGCGGCTAGGTCTTTAAAGCGGGTTTTACCAAAGAACATAATACCCATCAATCCCATGTACAAAAGAAAATAACCCACATAGGTAATCCAAGTACCCCAAAAGTCGTGGTTAACAGATAATGTGGTTCCCTTTTCATCAGGATCGAACCCAGATTGGAAGAAACGATACCCTTTGTGATCCAAAACATTATTCATATATACGTCGTAATCAAATGCACGTTCATCCTTTACTGTTATCCTACTCATAAAAGATGCATAAGCACTTTCTGTACCAGGATACTTTTCCGCAATAAAATCGTTCAATTGTATGCTAAATGGCAGTTCGTATACTTTAGAACCATACCGGAGTGAAAAGTCTAGCCCATCTATAGTTACCTTATCAGAAAACTTGGTACTTCCTTTACCACCTAAGACTTTTACCTCTTTTGTTTTTCCATTAGCGGTGACTGTCATAATCATGGCATCCATATCTACCGCTGTTTTTTCACTCTCCGGAATTTCAACAACACCATAGATTCCCCTTACCACAGAATCGGGTATCACAAACTGCATATTTGCCGTATTGTATAGCGAACGCAACTGTAATGGCTGTATGGTGTCCTTTGCCAATTGGCCTTGAAACTGGTCTGCCATTCGCATAAAACTACCTTCAAAGGGCGATTTAATTTCGTAACCAGTAGCCTTAGTCATAATATTTATAGCGCCGTCCGTAGGTTTGTTAATTGCAAACAAAACGCCATGGATACTCGTAATCTTATTGTTCTCCAAGTAATGTTCGTGGCGTTGACCATCACCCGCTTCAACGATTTTTAAATAGGAATTGCCATTCTCATCAAGGATAAGGCCCTCTTTCGCACCTTCAATAAAACCAGTATATGCTACAGTAAATGGCTGACCGTTAAAATCGGCATCCCAAGGTAGATTGGACTGTATATCCTCTGCTGTAACGATTAATTTATCTTCCAGGATTTTTCTTCTAGGTTCTCCTTCAATTTCACCATCTACATGGGCTGTAAAATAAGTCTTGTCGGAATAAAAGACCTTTTCAGTCTCCCCTTCCCGTATGGGCATCATTCCTTCAAAACTTATGTAGCGGGTAACAAAAGCACCTATGATAATCAATATCCAAGAAGTATGCAACAACAGAACAGGCCATTTTTCTAGTCGCAACAGACGATACTTAAAAATGTTACCTGTAAAATTTATAACAAAGAATACCATAATCACTTCAAACCATGTGGCGTTATAAATCCAGATACGGGCTGTTTCTGTACTGTACCAGCTTTCTATAAAAGTACCAAAAGCCATTGCAGTAGCGAATACAATAAAAAGAACGGACATTAAACGGTTAGAAAAGAGTATTTTTTTAAACAAATCTGTCATAGGAGAAGACGTTGGTTTTGATTTACAAAAATAAGCTCTTTTTCGCATGTTTAGGTTGAATAAACCCATATAAAGACTAAACAATACTGTTAATTTTAGTATAAAACCAATGATGTATTTCTTTGTATTTTTGCCCCATGATATCCATAACAATTCTTGGTACTGGTAATGTAGCTCAAAACTTATTCGAGGCCTTTTTACTTGCGGATGGTGTTGAAGTTCTGCAAGTTGTCGGAAGAGCTGTAGATAAGATGAACTATTTTAAAAATAGGACTACTTTGGTAAGTTATGAAGAGAAACTTGACCCTACCGACATCTATATTATTGCAGTCACAGACGACGCCATTGGTGAAGTAAGTGGTAAAATAGTAACATCGGGTTTGGTCGTACATACCTCTGGCGCAGTAGGGTTATCTGCATTAGAAACCCATGAGAGACAGGGTGTGTTTTATCCGCTTCAGACCTTTACGAAAGGAAGGATATTGGATTTTTTCAAGGTTCCATTATGTATTGAAGCTACCAATGAAAACGACTTAAAACTTCTGTATCGTTTAGGTAAAACTATAAGTTCTAATGTTGCGCCAATTGCTTCAGACAAAAGAAAAGCCTTGCATGTTTCAGCTGTCTTTGTTAGTAATTTTACCAATTATATGTACACAATAGGCGAGGAACTTTGTAAACAAAACCAGCTTGATTTTTCATTGCTAAAACCCTTAATAAAAGAAACAGGGGAAAAACTTGATTTTTTAAATCCTTTTGAAGCACAAACCGGACCTGCCCGTAGAGGGGACTTACAGACCTTACACATACATCTAAGCCAGTTAAAATCAAAAAAACACAGAGAAATATACACCCTTTTAAGCAATACTATTAAAGCTTCTTATCCTATCGAAAATGATAAGTCGTAAACACTATTTAAAACTTTTAAAGACTAAATAAATTCGAATAATGGACAAGAGTTACAAAAAATTTCTAAAGGATATAACAACTTTCGTTTTTGATGTGGATGGGGTTTTTACAAACGGCAGTGTTCTAGTAGATACAGCCGGAGAACTTTTACGCACCATGAATGTAAAAGACGGCTATGCATTAAAAACTGCCCTTACTAAGGGATATAATGTTTGTATTATTACTGGGGGAACCAACGAGGGCGTGCGAAAGCGATTAATGGGTTTAGGCGTTACCGACATCTACATGGGTTCTCACCTTAAGATTGAAACACTGAACGATTACCTAGACACCCATAAGATTGATTTGAAGAATATCCTTTATATGGGAGACGATATTCCAGATATCCCACCAATGCAAGTGGTTGGTTTGGCTAGCTGTCCGCAAGACGCCGTACCAGAAGTGAAAGCTGTAAGCACTTACATTTCGCACAAAGATGGGGGCACAGGTTGCGTACGGGATGTTATTGAGCAGGTGCTTAAAGTGCGAGGAGACTGGATGAATCATTTTAGTGCAGCAAACGATTGATGATGTTAGCAAACAAACTCACCAAGTACACCATAATTTTAGCTTCCGGCTCCCCTAGGAGAAAAAAATTCTTTGAGGAAATGAAGCTAAATTTTGAAATTAGGCTAAAACCCGTTCAAGAAGTTTATCCCGATACATTGAAAGGCGCCGAGATTTCAAACTATCTAGCCGCGTTAAAAGCGACGCCGTTTAAGGACGGATTACAACCAAAGGATATTTTAATCACATCGGATACTGTGGTTTGGCACAATAACCGTTCGCTGGCAAAGGCAGAATCGACTCAAGAAGCATATCTAATGTTACAAAGCCTTTCTGGGGATTGGCATGAGGTCATTACATCGGTCTGTTTTACTACAGCGGAAACGCAATTTACGAAGCACAAGATTACCCGAGTAAAGTTTAAGGAATTGACCGATTCAGAAATAGAACATTACGTAGCCACGTACAAACCCTTTGACAAAGCCGGTGCCTATGGAATTCAAGAATGGATAGGACTAATAGGTATTGAGGAAATCAAGGGGTCGTACACCAATGTCGTTGGTCTACCCACTCAATTGGTCTATGAAACGTTAATGAGTATGGTAAATTCTTAGATTTTACCTAATTTTAAGAAAAAAGTACATACTATGTTTAAAAAATGGTTGACAGTTGAACTTTCGATAGTCTTTTTGGCTATGGGAACCACGCTATTTACTTCCTGTAAAGAAAAGTTGGAAGAAAATAATCAGGAGCTGGCTGCCTTAAGCAAGAGCGAAACAAAAAAGCAAAAAAAAAGCCTCTCTAATGAGTTTAAGGAGTATTGGTATGCAGGTAGCGCAGAAATAACCTCGTATGCCTTGGAACAAGCCAGATATGGTGAAATTAGGAAAGGGAAAGCGGTAAAGATATTTGTTACGGAACCTTTTTTGAAAACTAAACAGGTAAAGGCAGATGGTAGCAATCCGGATAATATTCCGGTATTAAAATTAAATGCTACAAAAAACTATCTCACCGGCATATACCCCTACTCCATTATGACCAGTAGTTTTTATCCTGTGCATGATAATACACATGCGATTAAAGTAGCGTTTTCCTCTCAGGAATGGTGTGGTCAAGTATATGCGCAACTTAATAATAGAAAAGAATTTCAAATTAGCTCACATTCCTACTTTGAGACCGAAGCAGATGAGGATATTGTTTTGGATAAATCAAACTTAGAAGATGAAATTTGGAATAGAATTCGCATAGACCCGATGGCATTACCTATTGGGGAATTTAATATGATTCCTTCTTTGGAATTTATAAGGCTAACACATAAAGACCTAAAAGCATACAAAGCAAATGCTAAACTTACTACAGAAAAAGGCCTTAGCACTTATGAGATAAGTTACCCCGAGTTAAGCAGGACATTAGCCATTACCTTTACAGAAGTCTTCCCATTTTCGATTGAAAGCTGGTCGGATTCCTCTAAAAGTGGTTATGACACAAACGCTCGGACCTTGACCTCGAAAGGAACTAAAATAGCTCGTTTAAAAACACCTTATTGGAAACAGAATGGTAATAAGGATTTATATTTGCGCGATAGTTTAGGATTATAAGTTATGAGAGATTTTATTGCTACCCACCAGAACCAGTTACTATCGAGTATTGTAATTTTGGTTTTAGTCCTTATTCTTAAAGTTGCCTTTAGTGCCGCGGCAAGGAAAGTGGGTAAACTGAGCGACTTTAATCCTGTACGGACGAACCTTATTGTTAAGTACATATCCATAGCACTTACCTTAACTGCTGTGGCTGCGCTTACCCTAGTTTGGGGCGTAAATTATAAAGATCTTGGGGTACTCCTTTCCTCGGTCTTTGCCGTTATAGGCGTGGCCCTATTCGCCCAGTGGTCAATTTTGAGTAATATCACCGCTGGCGTTATTATATTTTTCTCCTTTCCATTTAAAATAGGGAATACTATACGTATTTTGGACAAAGAGCTTGCTGGTGCTGAAAGTTCGGAGCTGGACGTATTGGTCATCGAGGATATTCGTGCCTTTCATCTGCATTTAAGAAAAACGAACGGTGAAATCCTTACCTATCCAAACAATCTAGTTTTGCAAAAGGGGGTTGTGCTAATTTCTACCTATCAAGAAGACAGTCAAATGAATAATACAAGAGAACTTTAGTCTGTTAAAGAAGTTGTAAAAACCTAACCTCAAGTTTTAATCTTGTTATATTTGAATCAGACTAAAACTAACACTATGCGCCATATTTGGATCTTTTTGGGCTGTAGCCTTTTTCTGTTAAATATATCGAAAGCACAAACTCCAAAAAAAAGTACCCCTTCGGATATTTATCATGCCATTCAAAAGCTTAATTTTCTAGGAACTGCGCTCTATATTGCAGCGCATCCCGATGATGAAAACACCCGGTTAATTTCTTATTTATCTAATAAGATGCATGCCAGAACAGGATATCTTTCCCTAACAAGGGGCGATGGCGGGCAGAATTTAATAGGTCCGGAGCTACGAGAATTACTCGGAGTTCTGCGAACACAGGAACTGCTAGCTGCTAGAAGAGTTGATGGTGGTGAACAATTTTTCACAAGGGCTAATGATTTCGGTTACTCAAAACACCCTAAGGAAACCCTTAAAATATGGAATAAAGAAGCGATTTTAGGGGATGTAGTGACCAAAATAAGACAATTTAAGCCTGATGTTATTATCAATAGGTTCGACCACAGAAGCCCTGGCAGTACCCATGGCCACCACACCGCTTCTGCTATGCTAAGTTTAGAGGCATTTGACCTTGCAAACGACCCAAATGCCTTTGCCGGACGCTTGAATGAGACGGAAATCTGGAAACCTAGACGCTTATTTTTCAACACTTCTTGGTGGTTTTATGGAAGTGAGGAAGCATTTGAAAAAGCAGACAAATCCAACATGCTTACTATGGATGTAGGCACATACTACCCCGTCTTAGGCGTATCCAATAATGAAATAGCAGCATTGGCTAGCAGTCAGCACTTATGCCAAGGTTTTGGAAGATTAAGTTCAAGAGGTAGTCAACCAGAATATGTAGAACTGCTTAAGGGTGACTTACCTAAAACTAAAACTGATTTGTTTGACGGTATCGATACGTCATGGAACAGGATTGCTGGTGGTGATAAAGTTGCTGCACTATTAATTCCAATAGAGAAAAATTTCAATTTTAAACAACCTCACAAACATTTACCACAATTGGTTAAAGCTTACAGTCTTTTACAAGAAATAAAGGACGCGCATTGGAAAGCGTTAAAGAGTAGTGAGTTAAAAAGTATCATTACTGCTGTTACTGGGCTACACTTAGAGGCTTTTGCCACGGCGGCCTTTGCCAATCCGGGAGAGTTAGTCTCACTTGATATCGAAATGGTGAATAGAAGTCCAGCAAATATAAAATTTAAATCGGTTCGAATAGCAAATGAAAATGGGCTATTGAAACCAATTAGATTAGAAGAAAATATAGTAATAAAAAAGAAAATCGAATTTGCGATACCTCAAGAAACTAATTACACAAGCCCTTACTGGTTAATGGAAAAAGGAAGCTTGGGAACCTACAAAGTGTCCGACATGCAGTTGATTGGAAAACCAGAAACACCAAAGGCTTTTCATGCATTATTTGAACTGGAAATTGATGGCATAATTATTCCTGTCAGTAAAGCGATAGTGTATAAATACGCTAAACCAGATAAAGGAGAAATTTACCAGCCTTTTGAAATCGTTCCAGAAGCCACAGCAAGTTTTGATGATAAGGTAATTATCTTTGCCAATGATACACCAAAAGAAATTCCGGTAACTATAAAGGCACATGCAGACAATCTATCGGGAACGGTAGAGTTTTGCTTTGACCAAGCCTGGAAGGTAGATCAGAACATAAAACCTTTCCGTATAGCTAAAAAAGGAGATGAACAAACCATCTATTTCACCTTGAGTCCGCCTGCTACAGAAAATGAAAGTTATATATCCCCTATTGTCCGCGTAAACGGAAAGATGATTACTAAAGAATTGGTTACCATTGATTATGACCATATTCCTATGCAAACTATTCTATTACCATCCGAAGCAAAAACGGTTCGCTTGGATATCAAAAAGGCAGGAGAACATATTGGATATATTATGGGTGCAGGGGATGAAATGCCTACTAGTTTAGAGCAAATGGGCTATAGCGTTCACATTCTTGATCCAGCCAACATAACAGATAGCTCTCTAAGTAAATATGACGCCATAGTGCTTGGAATTAGGGCGTATAACGTGTTGGAAGAATTAAAATTCAAACAACGGTTTATTCTTAATTATGTGGAGCAAGGTGGAAACGTAATAGTGCAATACAATACCTCCAACAGATGGGGAAATCAGTTTGAGAGTATTGCACCTTACAAGTTAGAGATTTCAAGGGATAGGGTAACGAATGAGGATTCCGAAGTACGTATCTTGGCCATTGACCATCCTTTGGTTACTTTTCCGAATAAGATTACGCCTTCCGATTTTGAAGGTTGGGTACAGGAACGTGGGCTATATTTTCCGAACAAATGGGGCCCTGAGTTCACTCCTATTTTAGGCATGAATGACGAAGGGGAAACAGAAAAAAAGGGGAGTTTACTTGTGGCACCCTACGGAAAAGGAAACTATATTTACACAGGACTTAGTTTTTTTAGAGAATTGCCTGCCGGAGTTCCCGGAGCGTATAAGTTATTTTCGAATATGTTATCTATAGGGAAAGATACCCTAGAACAAAAAGAAAAGATAAAAGGATGAGTGAAGAGGAGGACGAAAACAAAGCTTGGAAAAAGGAGTATTCTATAATACTCGTGTTAAATCTAATTTACGTTTTGGTTTTTGCGTATATAATGTCATCATTCGCCTAATATGGGAGCACTCGACTGGACAATTCTTTGCAGTACATTACTTTTCATTGTTTCTTATGGTGTTTGGAAAACAAAGGGGAGCAAAAACGTAAACGACTATGTAAGAGGTGGTAAAGAAGCTCAGTGGTGGACCATAGGGCTATCTGTTATGGCCACTCAGGCCAGTGCCATTACTTTTCTTTCTACACCAGGGCAAGCTTTTCATGATGGTATGGGCTTTGTACAGTTCTATTTTGGACTGCCTTTGGCTATGATTATCATTTGTTTGGTATTTGTTCCACTCTATCATAAAATGAAGGTGTACACTGCCTATGAGTTTCTAGAAGGTAGGTTTGATTTAAAGACAAGGTCTTTGGCGGCTATTTTATTTTTAATACAAAGAGGACTTGCTGCAGGTATTACCATTTTTGCGCCGTCCATTATACTGTCTGCTGTACTTGGGTGGGATTTGAGAACCCTTAACGTCATTATTGGTACTTTAGTAATTATCTATACCGTATCCGGTGGAACAAAAGCGGTAAGTGTCACGCAAAAACAACAGATGTTCATTATCATGACCGGGATGTTTATTACCTTCTTTTTTATTCTAGGGTACTTACCCTCGGACATTACATTCAGTAAAGCATTAAAGATTGCAGGAGCCAGTAATAAATTGGAAATCTTGGATTTTAGCATGGACACCAAAAGTAGGTACACATTTTGGAGTGGCATCACTGGTGGGTTATTCTTAGCACTGGCCTATTTTGGAACAGACCAAAGCCAGGTGCAGCGGTATTTGTCTGGAAAGACCGTTAGGGAAAGCCAATTGGGTCTGGTCTTCAACGCTATCTTTAAAATTCCGATGCAATTTTTCATCCTTCTGGTAGGCGTAATGGTTTTCGTTTTCTATCAGTATAACCCTTCTCCTTTAAACTTTAATCCGGCTGCAACGCAAACCGTAATGGAATCTGAGTTTGCAGATGATTACAAATTATTACAAGAAGGCCAAGTAGCTTTAGAGGTAGAAAAACGAATTGCCCAAAACAACTTTTCTGCAGCCTTAGAAATCAAAGAATATGCTGCTGTCAAAGAGGCAAAGATGCAAATTATCAGAATCAACAGAAAAGACAGCACCAACAGAGCGATAGCAAAAACGATTATAAAACAGGCAGACGACACCGCAGAAACTAATGATAAGGATTATGTATTCATACACTTCATCCTAAATAACCTTCCTAAAGGGCTCATTGGCCTTTTACTAGCAGTTATTTTATCTGCGGCAATGTCTTCTACGGCTTCGGAGCTAAACGCCTTGGGTACTATTACGGCTTTGGACCTTTACAAGCGAAATCATACCAAGGAAGAAACCGATCAGCACTACGTAAAGGCTTCCAAATGGTTTACATTAGCGTGGGGTATTGTAGCGATTGCCATAGCGAATGTGGCCAACCTTTTCGATAATCTAATACAACTTGTGAATATTATAGGTAGTATCTTTTACGGAAATG
>JBLIEO010000058.1:0-12642 GCA_047633095.1 Maribacter sp. | reverse complement strand
TTTGGAAATTAGGGAAGGGGCAGTTGACGGGCCTATTATCGGTAAGCAATCGCTACGTTATTCGGGCGGGGCAGAAACGATTTATTATGAAATTCCTATAAAATCAAGCTTAAAAACAGCCACTATGTATCTTGTATTTAAGAACCCTGAAAATGAGTTGCGGTATATTGGACATGCAGATTGGATTTCTTTTGATTTTCAAAGATAATCAGCCTTTAACTTCTAGTTGCTTGGTAAGAACCAACAGGCTTAGGACAACCAAACAATTTAGGCAATTGATACATAGCCGAAATTAAATAAAAAAGCTTTATGCCAGCGGATGGTGGGTAGTGTAAACGTATTCGTAACGCCCTCGTGAAAATTTGGGTCATTAGGTATGCTATTAAAACCAATATCGGGAAACTGTTTTTTTAATCGTGAAATATAGGTCTCTGTAACCTCTTGTACTTGATGCACTGGAACAGGAGTTAAATATTTACTTAACACATAACCTGCTTGGTCTTCAAAACTAATTCTATGCATACCACTTTTAAGGTACGCTACTGCAAGGGCTATTTTTTTAAGTGTATTCGTTTGTGTTTAAATTTCAAAATGAAAGTAGAGTGCTATTTCTATGGTTGTTTTCTATGTGGTAATGAAACCTAAGAATTGATTTATAATCCGTAAAAAACTAACCTTTATTTATTTCGATACACAGCTAACAATTGCAGGGCGGCATTAAAAGGCGAAAGTGTGCCATTCATTACTTTTTCTTCCAAATTAGGCAGCATCTTTTTGATTTTTGCATCTCGGTTAAAATCATTTTTAAGGCTTTGTTCTATATGCTGCAACAACCAGCTTTTGTTTTGTTCCTGCCTGTTGCGTTCAAAAAATCCATTTGCTTTACTCATTTTTACAAACTCTTGAATCACATCCCAGATAGCATTTAAGCCCTTGTTTTCCAAAGCGGAACAGCGCATGACCTTAGGAATCCACTCATTTTCTTTTGGAGGAAATAATTGCAAAGCCCTTCTAAACTCTACTTCGGCGAGTTTTGCGGCTTTAAGGTTTTCGCCGTCCGCTTTGTTGATGGCGACCGCATCTGCCATTTCCATGATACCTCTTTTTATCCCTTGTAATTCATCGCCTGCGCCAGAAAGCTTTAATAATAAAAAGAAGTCCACCATACTATGGACGGCAGTTTCGCTTTGTCCTACCCCAACAGTTTCTATAATGACGGTGTCGTAGCCGGCAGCCTCTAAAAGAATGATGCTTTCTCTGGTTTTTCTGGTCACGCCCCCAAGAGCATCTCCGGACGGCGATGGTCTTATAAAAGCATTAGGGTCTTGCACCAATTCTTGCATACGAGTCTTGTCTCCAAGTATGCTACCTTTTGTTTTACTGCTAGTAGGGTCTACGGTAAGTACTGCTACTTTTTTTCCCATTTGGGTAAGCATCTTCCCAAAACGTTCTATGAATGTGCTTTTTCCAACGCCAGGTACGCCGGTAATGCCAATGCGGAGTGTTTCTTTTTTCTGAGATAAACAGGCCTCGATAATACGATTCGCGATTGCTTGGTGTTCTGGCTTTGTGCTTTCTACCAAAGTAATCGCTTTACTCAGGGCAGCGATGTTATTACTAAGGATACCTGCAACAAGTTCTTCTGGAACATAATGGGGTACAGAGCCGTTTGCTTTTACTTTTTTTAATGTAGTAATCTTGTTACCGTTCTCGTTCAAGGTTTATTTGTTGATGGGAATACGAATCTTTACGGTATCCCAAGATAGGTTTAGATACAACTGATTTTCGTCCTCAAATAACATCGTAAAATCTTCTACGGGTACGGTGAGTTCCCTTACTGGTATTTCTACTTGGAGTGCATCCTGTTCCGCATCTCTCGTGGTTTCTTGTCCGCCACTTAGTAGGCTAACACCCCAATCAGGAACGTTTTTGTTAAAGAGTATTTTCCAGCTGTTTTTATTTGGTATGGTCCATATGGAATAAGTTCCTGGCGGAAGGTCCTTATCCATGATTTTAACGGTGTCTGAATTGGTAAAGGTGGTTGGTTCGTTCGCTCCTGTGCGCCAAACCTTGCCAAACGGTACCAGTTCCCCAAAAATTACCCTATCTTTTTTTGAAGGACTGGAGTAGTTTACTTGCAGTTCTGCGCCCTTTAAAACATAGGACGTAGTTTTTTCAGGACTGTACTTCTTGGTTTGCGTTTGTAAAAAAGGCATACCTACAAAAAAGAATAGGGCTCCTAGAACTACTAAAGAAATAATCAATCGTTTTAAAAATTTCATAATTGTTGTTTTGGACGCGTACTATCATATTCGGATTCTAAGGTACTAAATCAAATTTAAAGATGGTAATGTTGTTGTAGGTTTCACCTGGTCTTAACACACTGTTTGGAAAGTCGGGCTGGTTAGGTGCATCGGGATAATTTTGTGTTTCAAAGCAGATTCCCGGAAAATCCAGAGGCGTATACACCACAAGCGCGGGTTGATTTGTGTATACTTTCATGGAAATACCCGATCTGGCAGAATGAAGTTCTGCAACTTTTTCGCTGCCTAAATCTTTAATAAATACAGTATCTAATCGTTTAATGCCAATAGGTTTTGGTAATAAAAAATCATTGTTCGTAGCCCTTACAGGAATTATATTCCCCGTAGGCAATAGGTTTTCCTTTAGTTCTAAATAATACGGGCAATTGAGCTGTAGTTCGTAATCGTCTACATACGGACTCCTATCTATTTTAAAATAGGAATGGTTGGTAAGGTTGACTGCAGTACTGCGGTCTGTTACCGCCTCATGAATAATCTGTAAGGTATTATTTATTAGTTTGTACGTAATGTTTACTGCAAGGTTTCCGGGATAGCCTTCTTCCAAATGTTTACTGCGATAGGACAGTGTTACATACGGGTCGCCGGTGTACTGCACTTCTTCAATATTCCAGGTCTTCTGGTTAAAGCCTTCTTTGCCGCCATGAAGATGTACGCCGTCCTCTTGATGTATAAAGAATTTTTCCCTGTCTAGTTCAAAACCTCCGTTGGAAATACGACCTGCATAACGTCCCACACAGGCACCAAGGCAGTTTTCGTCCAACTTATACCTGCTGGGATGGTTGTACCCAACCACGGTGTTCGTATAGTTATCATCATTTCCCTTCACCAATAATTTCTGGATAATAGCACCGTAATCTAGCACCATAAGGGTAATAAACGCGTTGGAAATTGTAACTTGTTTCACGTGGTATCGTTCTAATAATTGATGTAAAAATAAAAGAATTTTGTCACAACCATTTTTTTCTTCCGTCCTTTATATAACAACAACTTAAAATCAATACCAGACTGGCCAATGTTTCAAATTGATGTCGTAGAGAAATGTAAGGCGAACGACCGTAAATCGCAGCTAAAATTATATGGACAATACTGTGATGGTATGTACGTCGTGGCCATGCGATTTTTACAGAATTCCGATGATGCAGAAGATGCACTACAGGATGCCTTTATCAGTGCATTTCAGAAAATACATCAGTTTAGTGGTGAGGTTACTTTTGGGGCTTGGTTAAAGCGTATCGTAGTGAACAAATGCATCGATTTCCTAAAATCCAAAAAACAGGATTTACTTTCCTTAGAAGAACACCATATGCAAGCTATTGATGATGACGATTGGAGTATAGGTTCGGAAATCAGTATAGGTGAGGTAAAGGGGGCGATTCAAAATTTACCGGAAAAATATAGGTATGTAGTACTCATGTATTTGGTAGAGGGATTTGATCACAAGGAAATTGCGCAGGTTTTGGAGTTGACCGAGACCACTAGTAGAACCCGTTTGTTGCGAGGGAAAGGATATTTAAAATCAGCATTAATAAAGAAAGGCTATGGGACAGGATCTTAGGGAAATGTTCAATCGAGAACGTAAAGAGGCTCGGTTTGCATTACAGAAAGGACATGATAAGCGATTTTCAAATAAGTTAGATAAGGCCATGCCTAGAGCCAAAAAACGGTTTGGTTTACTGAAGATTGCAGCATCGGTATTGGTGCTCTGTGGCCTTGGTATTACTGCGTATTTACACGTTGCAGCGGAGGATAGTATTTCGACTACTGTAGTGAACAAGCAGCAGGAGAATAGTCCTTTTTCGCTAGGCGATTTATCTCCTGATTTAAAAAAGGTGGAAAATTATTATGTCGCAAACATCAACTTGCAGTTTTCGAAATTAGAGGTTTCTGAAGATAATAAGGCAGTCGTAGATAGTTTTATGGACCGATTATCCGAATTGAACGAGGAGTATGAGTCGCTCACGGTAGAATTGAATCAGATGGGTCCCAACGACCAAACCATTTCCGCATTGATAGAGAATTTACAATTACGCTTACAGTTATTACAAAAATTAAAAAAGAAATTAAATCAATTAAAATTATCAAAAAATGAACAGACCTATAACACTAGTATCTAGACAACTCATCATTGCATTAGGTTTTTTTACAATTCCATTTTGCCTTAGTGCGCAAAAACAAACCAAGACGTTTACCGAAAGTTTTGAAGTGACAAAGGATGCCGTTTTGGATATTAATACCAGTTATGCGGATATTGAGTCTGAAACCTGGGACAAAGATAAGGTAACGGTTACAGCCACTTTTGAGCTAGAAGGTGCAACAGAAGAAGAGGCCAAGACGTATTATGACAGTGAACCTATTGAGATTTTAGGGAATAGTAAAAAGGTTTCCATTACCTCTAAATCGCAGCGAATGGGCTTATTTCCTGAACATGAACTTAATTTTGATTTTGAGGATTTTGACATCGATATTCCAGATGTTTCCTCTTTTGTGGTAGAGATGTCTCAAATAGCGCCGTTTCCAGAAATGCTAGACATGCCACCTTTGCCCTTGACGACTGCGTTCCGTTTTGATTACGATGCATATAAAAAGGGTGGAGAAAGGTATATGAAGAAATGGCAGAAAAACTTTGAAAAGAGCTTTGACAAGAAGCATCAAAAAAGACTGGAGGACTGGGGAGATAAAATGGAAAAACGTGCTGAGAAATCACAAGAACGCTCGGAGGAACAGGAGCAAATGACTAGAGAACTAATCGAAAAAACAGTTGAAGCGAGAACTAAAGCGGCCGAAATGAAAGGGCGACTAATGGTTAAACGTTTGCAAGGAAGAAAATCGCTTTTCGCCCAAAAGGATTCTACGAGAACCTTCTTCTTTAGAACGGACAGCATTACAAATGGCCCCAATGTTTTTTATTCATCCTCCAATGGGCAGCATAAGAATTACAAGGTAAAAAAGGTGATTAAAGTTAAAATCCCCAAAGGAATGCGTATCCAAATGAACGTGCGCCACGGAGAGGTGAAATTGGCAGAGAATACAAACAATCTAAACGCGACATTGTCCCATGCCAGTTTATGGGCCAGTAGCATAGACGGCGGGGATACCAAGGTGTCTGCCTCTTATTCCCCTGTTAGCGTTCAAAGATGGATTCGGGGGCAACTACAAGCCAATTATTCCAAAAATGTGTCTTTGTCTCAAGTCCTGGACCTACAATTGAGCACGACTTCTTCTGATGTAACTATAGATGAGCTTTTGGGAAAAGCCTTTATAAAAACTGATTTTGGTCCCTTGGTTATAAAATCATTCGGGAATACATTCGAAGTATTGGACCTGTCCTTGAAAAATGCCGAGTTACGGTTGCCGCTGCCCAATAGTCCTACCGCTTTTTATATAAAAGGAACAAACTCAGAACTAACTATACCTAGTGTTTTACAGTTGGTAGCCACTAAAAACGGAAACACTATCATTCATAAAGGGAATTATCTGAAACCAAAAGGTTCTGCTACTATACACATCACATCTGAATATAGTGATGTGGTGATACAGTAATATTTAAGGGTAGAAATATTCCATTAGGCAACGCTGGTTAGCAGCAGAAGGATACTAGTTTAATGTGCATCCTTCTTTAGAAAAGCCCCAAAGTTAGCTTTAAATCGGTTCAATCTTGGAACAGATACATTACGAACGTACGAGTTGTTAGGATTCTTACGCTCATAATCCTGATGATATTCCTCAGCTTTCCAGAATTTTTCAAATTTTGTCACTTCCGTGGTAATGGGATCACCCTCGTATATATCCATGTCGCGAGCCACTTGAAGATACCCTTCAATTATGTTCTTTTGTCTCTCATTTTTATAAAAAGCGATAGATCTATACTGGCTTCCACGATCAGGGCCTTGTTGGTTTAAGGTTGTAGGGTCATGTGAGCCAAAAAATACCTGAACTAGTTCCGTAAAGGAAATGACCTCTGGGTCGTAATATACTGCTATAGCCTCCGCATGTCTTGTGATTCCATTTCCTATCATTTCGTAGTTAGGGTTATCTTCTTTGCCACCAGCGTATCCCGATACCGCTTCCTTGACACCTCTTACACTTTCAAAAATAGCTTCTACACACCAAAAACAGCCACTGGCAAAATAGGCAGTTTCATAAGTATTGAGTTCTTGGGAACTCAATTTTGTATCCGCTAGTGTAGATTCCTGTGCTACTTCCTTGGAATCGGGTGTGTTATTTTGCTTTGTGTTGGATTTGCAGCTTGTGATCATTAGTAAGGTAAGTGCTAAGAATACTACGTCTGTAAATTTCATTTGTTTTCTATTTTTACAATTTGTAGGCAATTTACAAAGTCCTTACAGCAGAAAGGGTTAAAAAATGTTAAGGAAATGATACGAAGCATTATTTTTGCCAAATGGATTCATTTTTAAAGGTATTGTTGACCTATGCTAAAGAACCAATAGCCATATTGGATGGGAGTATTCCATGGAGTGAATATATACCTTTGGACCTATCCACCAGCAACGCAGAAATAGAATTATTGGATATCACCCATCCGGTAACTTGCCAAGATTACATACATAGGGTTCTGAAGCGTAGCAGCGGTCGCATAGCCTATGGTGGCTATTTGGAAAAACGAAACCTGTATGCGGATAAGGCTAGTTTTTCAGACAACCTTTCTCAACAACGGAATATTCATTTAGGCATAGATTATTGGAGTGAAGCTGGGACTTCAGTGTTGGTCCCATTAGCCGGTACGGTGCATAGTTTCAAAAATAACAGCACTATTGGGGATTATGGCCCCACGATTATTTTAGAGCACCAATTGCATGGACATACCTTTTACACTTTATACGGACATCTATCTTTGGAATCCCTTGAAGGCTTATATGTTGGAAAGCAATTTAAAGCATGCACTGTATTAGCGAAATTGGGCACACCTGACATAAATGTAAATTATGCACCACACCTCCATTTCCAGATAATTAGGGATATGCAGGGAAATATGGGAGATTATCCAGGGGTTGCTAAAACGCTTGACCTAGATTACTACAAGGAAAACTGCCCAGATCCCGATATTTTATTAAAGATAGCGTCCTAAACTATCGATAAACTACCTCATTTTTCGGTTAGGTGTTTTTAGTGTGTATGTCGTTTATCGAGCGAATAGTACACTTCAACCGACCTTCTGTTAGATACCGATTAATATGGGTTGTTCGTCGAACGACCACCCTCTAGAACACACATGCTGCCGTTATAATAGTGTAACAAACGCAAGTCATGAAAACAATAGCTACCATCTTCTTTATCTTCTTCATAGGAATAAGCGCAAAAGCTCAGAACAATACAACAGGCGTTAAAGTAGAAACTATTGAAATGACAATCGGTACTGAAAATGCTACTGAATTGAACTTGGAGAACACTACGGAAATTGCAAGGCATTACAAGTCTAAAAATACTAGAGTAATTAAAGCATTGTCTTTTAATATAAAAATAAACAAGGCTAAAATCGCTTAATATAAAATCAAAACTAAAATAGAGACAAATGAAGAATTCAATAATGAAAAGTATCAAGACCTTTTTTGATAAATTCATAGGATCAAAACAGCCTACTAAGGAGGGCAAGCTAGTGCTGGTTTATGTAAGGGAAAAGGCAATTTACAAAGATAAATTCCATAACCTATGAGAAAATAAGCAGATTGTTTAAAACTCTCGCTTACCAAATTCACTTTCTATAAACTTAGATTCGTTCTTGTTTTTGTTGAAGGAATAAGACAAGTTTAAAAGCACCATGTCTACTTCGTAGACATAATTGGTCGTTGTGAAAAATTCTCCTGGTCTAGCCGTTGTGATGCGCTGCTCGTTTGTATTGAGCAAACCCAGGTCTATTTGTTGCCATTGTAGGGTAGCAACAAGTCTATTATCTAAAAACGATTTTCGGAAGCTAAGGTTTGGAGAATAAAATTCCGAATCTTCGCCCTGTGCGGTATTTCTAGCAGATAAATAATTGAAGGTAAATTGCAATGAAGCACTCTCAGAGAACCTTAAGGTACTGTTCGCATTTACAGAATAGACAAACGCATTGGTATTTATGGGGTTATTGTCAAAAGCACCATCTATGGTATTGGAGTAAAAATTAGCACCAATAAAAGTACTCCAGTTATTGGAAGCTTGTAATTGGGTGCCTAGTTCCAGCCCTAAGGCCTCCCCACGACCTACATTGGAATAAATACGATTTAGTATGGTATCATTAAATACGGTGTTTACCCGATTCACTATATTTTTGACGTTTCTATAATAAGCCGTAGCGAAAAGCGAATTCCCCCCTTTAAAATTCTTGGTCAGTCCCACTTCTAACAAATCTATAAATTCAGGAAGGAGTTCTGGGTCGCCTTGCTCTAAGGTCTCCGAATGTTCCCGTTCTGGAAACGGATTCATCTTAAAGGTAGTAGTCCGTTCTATCCGTTTACTGTAGGCGGCTTTTATCTTGGTGTTTTTTGAAGTGGTGTATTGTACCGATGCCGAAGGAAAGGGTCGCGTAAAATTATAGGTATAGGTGGTGTCAATGGTATTGTTTCGATCCCTAAGGTCAAAGTCTCGATTCATGGCTTCTACACGCAGGCCGGCGGAATAATCCCATTTATCTTTTTTTCCACTTAGCTGAGCATAGCCGGAATGAATAGTTCTGCTTAGGTCTACGGCACTTGAAAATTCAGGTACTAGTTCAAATACTCCCCTAGCATTGTTGCGTCGTTCGTATATGAAATCTCCTTCATGATCTAGACTTCGGTATTGGTATCCGGTTTCTAAAGTGCCAAAAGAAAAGGGTTTCCATTCGTAATCCAAAGAAAAACGAATTCCATACAAGGGATTGTCATTCGTATTGAACTCGTCTTGTAAAATAGTTGTTGTATCTGGAAAAGCTAGGTTGCGGTTCGTCGTTGGCCCCCCTAATAAGGTATATTCATATAAGAGAGAAGCGCTTAGTTTGGAGCTATTCGTAAAGCTATGGCTGTAATCAAAACTTCCCAAAACAAAATCACCTTTTCGTATACGGAGGTTTTCATTAAAATATTGAACGTTATAAAAGGTGTTTCTGTTATCAGCAGGCGTGCTTCCGGTATTACTAAAATAGAGGATATCGGCTCTGCGTTCCTTACTTCGTTTCCCACCATAAAATCCTAGCGAATAGCTGTTGCGTTCGTCCGGAGTATAGTCAATTGTAAATCGACCACTATAATTGAGCTCATCAAAACTGCGTTCTCCATCCGATGGAAATTGTGTTAGGGTGTCATTGATGATGGTAAATACATCGCCTTCGCGTCTTCCGGCCAGATCATTACGTTGGTAGTTTGCGCCAAAGGCAAAATTCCATTTATCTGTTCTTAGCGTATAGATGGCATCCAATCCATAGCGTTGTGCTGCAGCTGCGTTGTCATAAGATTCTATAGATGGCATTCCCGCCTTTAGATTTACTTGAGCAAATGTGCCGTTGGCAGCTCCCTTTTTAGTAATAATGTTAAGGATGCCCGCTTTGCCTTCGGGGTCGTATTTTGCAGAAGGAGCCGTAATGACCTCTACACGTTCCACGGAGTTTGCCGGTAGTTGGTTCAGCAAAGTGGTGGGGTTTCCTTGAACTGGTTTTCCATTCAGCAAAACTACAAACCCCGAGGTGCCCCTAACCATTATTTCTCCCAGACCATTTAAATTGACCGATGGAAGGTTACGTAGTACATCGGTTGCCGAACCTCCTATGGCATTCTGGAATTTCTTAGCATCAAATACTTGCCTGTCTATTTTATTAATGACCGTCGCACTTTCTGTTGTAACCACCACTTCGTTTAATTGATTGGCACCGAGAACCAAAGCAATGGTACCTAAGTTTATAAGCGCTTGGTTTGCTGTTACACTTATATTTTCTATTCGTTTTTTAGTGTAGCCTATAAACGAGACTTCAAGAACATAGGTGCCATTTTTAATGGTTTTAATGATAAAACTTCCGTCGGATGTGGTAATCACTCCGGTAATCAAGGCCTCGTTTTCTTGATTATAGAAGGCAGCTGTGGCATATTCCAGTGGCTCTTGGGTGGCTTTGTCAATTAATTTTCCTGTAATTTGTTGTGCTGAAATACTACTTAGAGAGAACAGTATTAAAAATAAGGCAATGGAATTGGATTTCATTTTGGTGCTGTAGTAGGTTGGATGTTCTTAAACGCAAGGTATAAAAGTAGAGCCAAAAAGGGGGATAGTCCCTCTTGATGATTGCTTAAAATAAAATTTGCCTACTCTAATTGATGTATTTGTAGGAAAAATATTAATAAATCGATAAAGCGCACTATTATACCGATAAAAGTAAAGAAAGTTTGTAGGAATTTTGCTGTCTAAAAGGGTTGTTCATCGAATAGTTTGAAGCTCAACGGTAAAACATCACCTTTGGTCGAAAGGGGGAATATACAATAGGGTAGTGGCGAGTTATATAGAAACCAAATCACTTTCCAATGCGTAAACTATTATTTATTGCTTTTATCATTTCTACAGGTAGCCTTGCTCAGGCACAGGATACACAAAATAGCTTCAATTCTGTTCAACTAAAAGTGAACACTACTACGCTGCACATTATAAATGTGGTAGAACAACCTGCACTACTAAACAGAAAGGCAACGAAACTCGCCGGGATTTTTGTAATGAAAAATTCCAGGATTAAACGTGCTTTGAGCTTTAGAGTGAAAACAAAGAATTCTAAATTAGTCTAGTGTACCTAACAATCAGTTTTCTAGCACTAGGGCTTGTAATACGTTCCAAACGGTCTTTGCAACAATTTTCTGGCCTTCAGCCGTTGGGTGTATTCCATCTTCCAAGTTTAGTTCCGGCACGCCCGCAACCCCTTCCAGTAAGAACGGTATCAGAGCAACATCGTTTGCCGTAGCTAGTTCGGGATAAATATTCTTAAAATCTGTGGTATAGTCTTTCCCTAGATTCGGTGGAATCTGCATGCCTGCCAACACGATTTTTGTTTGTGGGTTTTTGGCACGTACCATATCGATGATGGCTTGTAAATTAGCACGTGTTTCTGTGAGAGGGATACCG
The DNA here is from genome assembly GCA_047633095.1 of Maribacter sp. Lineage (GTDB taxonomy): Bacteria > Bacteroidota > Bacteroidia > Flavobacteriales > Flavobacteriaceae > Maribacter. The sequence continues at coordinate 1,246 of JBLIEO010000058.1, read as the reverse complement.
CGAAGGCCATCATTTGCGCCTAGTTCCAATACAAAAATATCCACGGCTTGGTTCAGTACCCAATCCAGTCGGTTACGTCCGCCAGCAGTCGTTTCTCCGCTAAGACCAGAATTTATTACGGTATAATCCAGCCCCAAAGAATCCATTTTAAGTTGTATCCTGTTTGGAAAACCTTCTTCAGTATCCAAACCGTACGCAGCTGTTAGGCTATTTCCAAAAAAGAGCATCACCTTATTGCCTTCGGTTACTGTTTCGTAAGAAGTTGTTGTTTGTGGTTTAACGGCATCGTCTGTGGTTGCTTGCTTTGGATTTTCTTTACAGTTCCACAGCAAGAATAGCAACAAAAAATAACGAAACTTTAATACTTTGTCCATAGTCATCTACCCTTTAAATTGAAATCATTTCGTTATTTTGTCAGCTTTATCGAAATGACATATGACAAAGATATTAAACGTAAGCAAGCTTAGGAAAACCTATACCAGTGGTTCCAAAAATTTAACGGTTCTTGAGGATATTTCCTTCAGTATAGAGGCTGGCGATACTTTCGCCATCGTTGGCCCGTCCGGTAGTGGAAAGACCACATTATTAGGTCTTTGTGCGGGACTAGACCGTTCGGATGACGGTATCGTAAGCCTTTGCGGGGAAGATTTAAGCGCTTTAAATGAGGACGAACGAGCTTTTTTACGTAATCAGAAAGTGGGTTTTATTTTTCAGGACTTTCAGTTATTGCCCACACTTTCGGCTTTGGAGAACGTAAGCGTACCCTTAGAACTACAGGGCGCTACCAATGCCGCTGGGGTGGCTATGGAACTGTTGCAAAAAGTAGGCTTGGAAAATCGGTACGATCATTATCCGTCCCAGTTATCGGGAGGGGAACAACAGCGTGTTGCTTTGGCAAGGGCTTTTTCTACCAAACCCGAAATTTTGTTTGCGGACGAGCCCACAGGGAATTTAGATGAGGAAACAGGGGAAAAGGTCATTAAACTATTGTTTGACCTGAACAAGGAAGCTGGCACCACGCTCGTTATTGTTACCCACGACTTGGATTTGGCTCGACGCAACAACCACGTCTTACGATTGAAAGGTGGAAAAATTAGTGCTAACGAAACCACCACCGTATCTTGAATAGTATAAAAAAACAAAATAAAGCTCCTTTTAGTTGGTTGCTGAAAATGGCGTGGAGAGATGGTAAAGCCAGTGGAAAACGATTGCTGTTATTTATGGCTTCCATTATTTTGGGTATTGC
>JBLIEO010000057.1:0-12818 GCA_047633095.1 Maribacter sp. | reverse complement strand
ATGGAGAGCCATAGTGTAATTATTAATTGTTCCCCACTAGGCACATTCCCTAATATAACGGAAAAACCAAAACTACCCTATGAGTATATCACCCAAAAGCACTTGCTATTTGACCTGATATACAACCCAGAAAAAACAGCCTTTCTTGACCACGGAGAAGCAAAAAAAGCAACTGTTTTAAACGGTTTACGAATGTTGGAGCTACAAGCAGAAAAAGCTTGGGAAATCTGGAACGAGAAGTGATTCAAAACAGTTGCTGCCCTTATCATTGTATCCTTATCCACGAACTCGCCAAATACGTACGATACTAGAAATTAAAAAGAACTTATATATTCTTTGCGGTTGCTTAGGTTGTTACTATCTTGTAAACACATAACACAAAGAAGATGTCTGAAGACAACGAACAAGGAATACCTGAAAACGAGGTAACGGAAAATAAGTCGGAAACTACCAAAACAGAAAAAGAAGTTTTGGAGAAAAATACCGATGTTGCAAATACTGAAACGGTAGAAGGCGAAGTACCTTCCGAAGCAGTTCCGCCTGAAAAAGAAGCGACTTCTAAAGAAGATACAATACATAACTCAGAAATGAAGGAGGAAGCGGAAGCGGAAGCCGAAAACCAGAACGATAATACTGATGATACGCTGGAAATAAAGGATGAAGAAAATATAGCAGATTTAAACGATGTTAAAAAAAGTCTAAAACCTACAAATAAAGTAAAAAAGGAATCTTCTGAACAGAACAAGGACGATGAAGATGGGCTTGACGAAATAGACGAAAGCAATGCGGAAGACGCAGAGGACACGGATACCGTAAAAAGACACCAGATTCCTGAATTGGACTACCACTCCATGTCTATGGAAAACTTGGTAGGAGAACTGCAACGTCTAATACGAAACGAAAAAGTACAAGCCATCAAAAAACACGTTGATGGAATACGGGATGAATTCAATTTAAAGTTCCAAGAATTTATCGATGAGAAAAAAGAGGAATTTATTTCGGGTGGTGGCAACGAAATAGACTTTAAGTACAACTCCGTTACAAAAAGACAATTTAACGAAGTATATACAGAGTATCGGGAAAAACGGAATCAGCATTACAAGAGTCTTGAAAAAAGCCACAAAGAAAACTTAGCCAACAGGTTAGAGCTCATAGAGAACCTTAAGTCCTTAGTGAATGTAGAAGAGGATATTAATACAACCTATAATAGTTTTAAAAATATTCAGGAGAAATGGAAAACCGCGGGTCCTATACCAAGAACGGAATACAATAATGTCTGGAAAACATACCAGCACCATATAGAAATTTTTTACGACTTTTTACACCTGAACAGAGAATTACGCGACCTTGATTTCAAGTACAACCTTGAAGAAAAGAAAAAAATTGTGGAACGGGCAGAGTCCTTGGCCATAGAGCCAGATTTAAATAGGGCGTTTAGGGAATTACAGGTTTTACATAAGATTTGGAAAGAGGATATTGGTCCTGTAGGAAAGGAACACCGAGAAGAAGTATGGGAACGTTTTAGTAAGGCTACCAAAACCATTCACGGAAGAAGACAAGACTACTTTAAAGATCTAGACAAAGTACATGAACAAAACCTGGAACAGAAAAAGCAAATTATTCAAGAAATAACGACCTTGTCTACCAATGTCTCCAACAACCATAGCACTTTACAAAAACAGATAAAACAGCTAGAAGCCTTACGGGAATCGTTTTTTAAAGCTGGAAAAGTACCACAAAAGGACAACGAAAATACATGGAACGCTTTTAAATCTGCGGTACGGGATTTCAACCGCAACAAAAATGCATTCTATAAAAACCTTAAAAAAGATCAAGACGAAAATTTAAATAAGAAAAGAGCCTTATTGGAAATTGCCATTTCCTTAAAGGATACTGAAGATTTTGAGACGGCTACCGGCGAAATGAAGCGCATCCAAAACGAATGGAAAAACATAGGACATGTTCCGCGCAAGTATTCGGATAAAATTTGGAAAGAGTTTAAAGCTGCTTGTAACCATTATTTTGAAAGGTTCCATGCACTAAAGAACAAAGAAAATAACAAAGAGGCTGAGAACCTAAAAGAAAAAGAAGCTATTTTGCTGCGTCTAAAGGAGTTCCAATTAACGGACAATAGGGATGAAAACCTAGCTACCATAAAAACCTTCATAACCGATTGGAAGAAATTTGGTCATGTACCTTTTAAGCAAAAAAGCATCAATCAAAAGTTCAATAAAATAATCGATGCTCTTTTTCATAAATTAGATATTAGCAAACAGGAATCGGAATTATTAAAATATGGAAACAAGATTCAGCGTCTTAAAGAGGACGAAAACCAAGAAATAGCGATACAAAACGAGCGTAGTTTTGTACGTAAAAAAATAGACGAGAGTAAAAATGAAATTCGCCAGTTAGAAAATAACTTACAGTTTTTTTCCAACGCATCTGAGGATAATCCTATCGTCAAGGATGTTATCAAAAAAGTGAATAGTCATAAAGAGGCGCTCGATTCCTGGATGGCAAAACTCAAAAAACTCAATATTTTACAAAACAATCTTCAAAAAGAAGAAGAAGAAGAAGAAGAAGAAGAGGAAGAAGAAAAGGCCACTTCTTCCGAAGAGGAATAGTATCATTTAAACTATATCAAACCCTGCTTATATTGTGTATTGCAGGGTTTTCTATTTTGTAATTAGTGGCGTTTTTTGTTACCATGCAATAATGAGCTTTACAAATACGAAATTCAGTAGCCTTTCTTTTGCAAAATAGATGTGAACCATCTTTCTAGCTTCAGATAAAAGGATACTATATCATATCTCTCCTATTAAATAAAAAGCTTTGATTACTTTTTCGGTGTTAGTCGCAATAGCAATGACAAGCTTATTATTGCTAGCAGCCAAATACGTATAAGAAAAATAGGAGCTTATAGCATACCAGTGATAAGCAATATGATGGAACTAATTCTTGCCTCTAATGCCGTTCAGAGTATTCTTATGGGGCTTAAAGATTTCTTTGCGTTCTAAAATAATTCAAACAGATTAAAGCTAAGATTATTCAAAAATGATATATAGTATGGTGTTGGGATTTATTGTGCGTTTTCTCTAGTCCTCTGTATAAAGAAAACGCATTACTCAAACAGAATAAAACAATTCTAAGTAAAAAGCATGTAAAGTTCTTAGAAACAAATGCAATACATGTCACACAACTAAAAGACGATTATACCTATGTACCTTGAATAATATGGATAGCATACAAACAAAAATCAATACCCAAGTATTTATCAAAAAGAAAATACTAGAAGGAAAAATTAACCAACTCTCGGGACACGAAGAAATCGATTTAAAGAAGTGGTTTAACGGTCTAAACTAAAAAAAGAGCCGTTTTTAACGGCTCTTTACTTTAAATCCTACTCTAATGTACCATATCTATTTTGCCACATTAACAGCTCTAGTTTCTCGAATCACCGTCACTTTTACCTGTCCCGGATAAGTCATATCTGTTTGTATTTTTTGAGAAATCTCAAAAGACAACTGCGACGCTTTATCATCACTCACTTTTTCACTTTCTACAATAACCCTTAGCTCCCTGCCGGCTTGTATAGCATAGGCTTTCTGAACTCCACCAAAACCAAAAGCTATTTCCTCCAAATCCTTTAATCGCTGAATATACGAATCCAATACTTGTCTCCTTGCACCTGGCCTAGCACCACTAATAGCATCACAAACCTGCACTATGGGAGAAATCAAGTTTTTCATTTCAATCTCATCGTGGTGTGCACCAATGGCATTACACACATCCGGTTTCTCGCCATACTTTTCTGCCCATTGCATACCTAAAATGGCGTGTGGTGTTTCTACCTCCGCCTCGGTATTTGGCACTTTACCTATGTCATGCAGCAAACCTGCACGTTTAGCAACTTTGGCATTCAAGCCCATTTCTGCTGCCATAACGCCACATAATTTTGCTACTTCCCGAGAATGCTGTAGTAAATTTTGACCATAAGAAGAGCGATACTTCATCCTACCTACCGCTTTTATCAATTCTGGATGTAGACCGTGTATTCCTAAATCTATGACCGTACGCTTTCCTATATCAATTATTTCAGCCTCAATCTGCTTTTCTGTTTTCTTTACGATTTCCTCTATTCGTGCAGGGTGAATACGACCATCTGTCACCAATTTATGAAGGGATAACCGTGCTACTTCTCTACGAACAGAATCAAAACATGAGAGTATAATTGCTTCCGGGGTATCATCAACAATAATTTCTACACCTGTTGCAGATTCCAATGCCCGTATATTTCTTCCTTCGCGGCCTATAATCCTACCTTTTACGTCGTCGGATTCTATATTAAAGACAGAAACGCAGTTTTCTACTGCCTCTTCGGTTCCTATACGCTGTATGGTGTTAATGACTATTTTACGTGCTTCTTGTTGTGCAGTTAGCTTTGCCTCTTCTACAGTAGTCTGTATATACCCCATGGCGTCGGATTTAGCCGTTTCTCGCAAACTCTCTATAAGCTGACTCTTAGCATCATCAGCCGAAAGTCCGGAGATAACTTCCAATTGCTGTATTTGGCTATTATGCAATTTATCTACTTCAGATTGCTTTTTCTCAAAAAAGTCCTTGCGATAATCTACATCTTTCAGCTTTTCCTCTAACTGGGAGTTTAATTTTTTACCCTTTGCCAATTCGCTGCTTACTTGGGATTCTTTGTCCCTGGTACGTTTTTCAGATTCGTTAATTTTCCTATCCTTGCTCATGATTACCTTTTCATGTTCGGACTTTAATTCCAAAAACTTCTCTTTGGCCTGTAATATTTTATCCTTTTTGAGGTTTTCACCTTCCACCTTAGCTTCCTTTAAGAACTGGGCAGCTTCTTTTTTTGCGTTTGCAATGGTCTTGGAGGCTTTCCCCTTTTCCATAAACTTCGCAATTCCGAAGCCAATTGCCAATCCTAGAATGGCGACTATTATAATCATTGTACTGTCCATAGTTGTTTATATTTAAAAAGCCCACATTGGAGAAGTTTTGTACAAACTCCGGAAATCAGGTTTAGGGCTAACAGACTGATCAAGAATCCCTATACAAGTAGGGCTTGCTTTTACAATCTAAACTCACCCTTTTTAAAAAAAATAAATGTTGAGTTTGACAAAAGGTATTACCAATGTGGGCAGTAACTTAAATTAATTTTTAAAGAACGTTTTTACTGTGAAGCTAGCTTTGAATTCACCAAATCGCTCAACGCCTGTAAGCGTTGTTCGGCTTCTTGAGTGCCTTCTGTCTGTTCTATACCTTTTTGCTCTATTTTAGACGCAAACTGCAAGGCACACATGGCCAAAACATCTTGTTTGTCCCTAACAGCATAGTTCTGCTCAAATTTCTTGGCAAGCTGTTCTATATTCTTAGCGGCCTTTCGCAACCCTTCCTCTTGACTTGGATCTATCGTTAAAGGATATAACCGGTCTGCTATGGAAAGCTTTATTTTGAGCTTATCTGACATATTATTTTAACATTATTCCGCAAGTTGTGTTATACAATAATCCAACTCACGTACTAACGTATTTATTTTAAGCTTTGCTTCTGTTTTATTTGTATTACTACCAAGCATTGAACTTGCAAGTTTAAGCGAATTGTATTTTTCCTCCCAATCCGAAACCGATTTATCGGCCTTTTGTTTAACGGATTTTATAGAACCCAACTCGTTTTCCAGTGCTGCATTAGTCAGTCGCAACGCCTCTAAATTATGAAGCAACTTACTAATCCTGTTTTCTAAGGAGTCAACGATTTGTATTAATTCACTCATACAAAAAATTCGATGCTGTTTACACAAAGTTAACATTCATCCAAGGACTTAGCAATACTTTTTACAAATAATCTTTTAAGTATTTAACTAAGGCAATAAAACCCCATAAATAACAGGGTTTTATACATTTACAACAAACCTTTCAAGAATTGGCTTGGTTTAATTATTTTCGTAGCAACTTTTGATACTTATGAAGAACATTACCCAAGGCTTCTTACTCCTATTTATTACCCAAATTATAGGGCAAACAACATATCCTTCAGATGCCTTTAGACCTCCGTTGGACATACCCATAATCTTAGCAGGAACATTTGGAGAGTTACGATCTAACCATTTTCATTCCGGAATAGATATTAAAACTCAGCAGCGCGAAGGATTGCCTGTATACAGTATTGGTGATGGTACCATTACGCGCGTAAAAGTGGCCTTGTGGGGTTATGGCAAAGTATTATATGTTACGCATCCAAACGGTTATACATCTGTTTACGGGCATTTGCGGAAATTTACACCCAAGATAGAAGAATACATCAAAAAGATACAGTACCAAAAAAAGGCATATGAAGTGGAGGTTTTTCCCGACTATGGAGAACTTAAAGTCAAGAAAGGAGAGCTTATCGCCTACAGCGGTAACACAGGTGCATCTTCAGGACCACACGTTCATTTTGAAATTCGTAGTAGCGTATCGGCAAAACCAACGAACCCACTACTCTACGGTATTGATGTTGCCGATGCCACAAACCCTATTTTAGAAAAACTATTTCTGTACCCACTTTCCAAAAATGCCCAAGTAAATAAAAGTGCTGAACGCATACAGATCAATTTTACAAAACAAAGTGATGGCACTTTTCTAGCTAATAAAGTCCACGCCATTGGAAAAATAGGTGTCGGTTTTATAGGGTTTGACCGCCAAGATATGGCTGCAAATAGGAATGGAATATATGCAGCCTCACTTTCCGTAAACGGAAAAACATATACGGCCTACGACTTTGAATCGTTTTCGTTTGGTGAGACAAGATATATCAACACGTTTATAGATTATGACTATTTTGGACGTTACCGAAAACGAATTCAAAAATGCTTTAAATCCCCTGGAAACAGACTAAGTATCTATAAAGAATTATACAATAATGGAGAAATAGAAATTAGAGAGGGATTAAGTTACACTATTGAATTAAGCATCAAAGATTTTAAAGGAAATGTAGTGGTATTAAAAATGCCCGTTGAAGGCAAAAAGGAGGAACTCAATATACCAAAAGAAGAAAATAGCACCGACGATTACGTTATTGCAAAAAAACCAAATAATTACGATTTAGGCGGCGCTAAAGTATATTTCCCGTCCAATACTTTTTATGAGGACTTTTATATCGATTTAAAAAAAGGAAAAGATACGGTTAGCATTCACGAGAATACAATACCCGCCCACCGTAATTTCACCATTACATTCGATGCAACAAAATTCACCGACGAAGAACAAAAACAGTTATTTATAGCACGATTGGATAGTAAGTTACAGCCTAGCTACACCAGCACATATAAGCGTTCCGGTACGTTTACCACAAGAACAAGGAATTTAGGAACCTACACCTTGGTAAAGGATACTATTGCTCCTAAGATACGTGCCAAAAATTTCAAGGAAAAACAATGGCTCAACAATTATAAATATTTAAGTCTCGCCATTTCCGATGACCTGAGTGGGGTTGACACCTATTCTGCAACTCTGAACGGTAAATGGATTTTAATGGAATACGAGCCTAAAACAAATACACTAACCTATAATTTCGACGATAAAATTTTGAACCAGAAGCAATGTGTTCTCAAAGTTACCGTTACAGATAATGTAGGCAATGAGAATACCTTAAGTACCACATTTTTTAGAAAATAAACTGTTTGAGATTTTGCAACACTATTTTCACCCTCTTTCTATTGTGCCAGTTTAATAGCCTAGCGCAAACGGCTACAATTACCGGGATTATCCTTAACGAAGCCAATATTCCTTTATCCAATGTTAATATCTCTTCTGGCACATTAGGTACAGCAACAGATAGTAACGGGTTCTATGTCTTTAACATTTATGCCGATACGGAAACCCGAATTACTTTCTCACACTTAGGTTACAAAAATCTTGTATTAGAAGGATTATTATTGTCTACTAACGAAACCTTTAAATTTAGCCCCATACTTAAAACCGATGCTGTTCAAGTAGCTGGCGTAACCGTATCGTCAAGGGGAAGGAAAGAGGTTACCGGAATCACGTCTATTTCACTGGAACAGCTACGTAAAATACCCGGTGCCAATGCTGGTGTCGAAAATATCTTAAAACTATTGCCCGGCGTAAGCTCCAATAATGAATTGAGCACGCAGTATTCGGTCCGTGGTGGCAACTTTGATGAAAATCTTGTTTATGTAAACGAAATTGAAGTGTACAGACCCTTCCTGATACGCTCAGCACAACAGGAAGGTCTAAGCTTTGTGAATAGCAGCATGGTACAGGACGTAAAGTTTTCACCAGGCGGGTTTCAAGCTAAATATGGCGATAAACTTTCTTCAGTTCTGGACATTGTCTATAAAACACCATCTACCTTTTCCCTTCAAGGAGATTTTAGTTTTTTAGGCGCAAGCGCAACGCTAGAAACGCGCTCCGAAAATAAAAAACTAAGCAGCATTACCGGGTTCCGATATAGAAATAACGCCCTACTCGTAAATAGTCAGCAAACCCAAAGTAATTTTAATCCTGCGTTCACAGATGCACAAAGTTATTTGACCTATCGTTTTTCAAACAAATTCAAGCTAAGTTTTCTGGGTAACCTTTCCGTAAACAACTATACGAACGAACCCTTGAACCGACAAACGAATTTTGGAACGCTACAGGACCCGAAAGCGTTAACCGTTTTCTACGAAGGAAAAGAAGTAAATAAATACAGTACGACCCTTGGCGCTTTTAAAGGCAATTATCAAGTAAACGATAACACCACGCTAAAACTCATCACATCGCTCTATCACACGACCGAAGAAGAATACTCCGATGTAATTGCGTCTTACCGCTTAGGTGAAGTAGATGGTAATCTAGAAAGTGAAACACGAGGCGAAATTATAAGCCCCAGAGGAATCGGTTCCCAATTCAATAGATCTAGAAATGACTTGGACGCCCTAATATTCAATCTTAACCATAGGGGTGCCCACAAACGTAAAGACCTAGTTATGGAATGGGGTGTTAAGTACACCCACGAAGACATCCGCGACCAACTTAGGGAGTCCGAATTTATAGATTCTACAGGATTTTCCGTGCGTCCTCCTCGGGCAGAATTTATCAACAACCAGCCAGAAATGCCTTTTAACGCGCCGTTAGAAGCTTTTGAAAGTCTTACCGCTTTCAATTTTATAAAGACCAATCGTTTTTCAGGGTTTTTCCAACTCGGAAAACAAATCAAATGGGGAGCGCATGATGTGTATTACAATATTGGGATACGTGGCCAGCACTGGACGGTTGGCGGTGCGGATGTCGAAAAAGTATCTCAAACCGTAGTAAGTCCTAGAGCGCAACTTGTCATAAAACCAAATTGGAACAAGGATATGCTTTTTCGATTATCGGGAGGAGTCTACCACCAACCCCCTTTTTACAGAGAGCTTAGAGATAGTTCAGGAATCATACGCCCCAATGTTAAGGCTCAAAAATCGGTTCATATCGTGGCGGGAAGCGAATATAGTTTTTTACTCTGGGAACGGCCTTTTACCTTGACCAGTGAAGCATACTATAAAAATTTAACCAACGTAAATCCATACACTATAGAAGATGTTCGCATACGCTATTCTGCTACCAACGACGCTAAAGCATATGTATACGGAGCAGAATTGCGTATAAACGGTGCTTTTGTCCCAGGAACCGAATCCTGGGTTAGCTTGGGTTATTTAAAAACAGAAGAGAATAGAAACGAACGCGGCTACATTTCAAGACCTACTGATCAGCGGCTTAAATTGGGAATTCTGTTCCAAGACTATATCCCAACCATACCGGATTTAAAAATGTACCTGAACCTTGTTTACAGCACGGGAGTGCCGGGCGGATCTCCAAGTTATGCCAATCCTTATATTTTTCAGAATAGATTAAGAGATTATAAACGTGCAGATTTAGGAATTTCCTATATTTTTGTAGATAAAAATAAAATGTACGGTTCCCATCATTGGCTCCGTTCATTCAAAGAATTGAGTATTGGCTTTGAAATTTTCAACCTTTTCAACAACCAAAATTCCATAACCAATACTTGGGTGAGGGACGTCGACAGCAAAAACGAATTTGCGGTTCCCAACTTTTTAACCTCCCGCGTACTGAACCTTAGATTGCAAATGCGTCTTTAACAAAACAACATGTATAAATTTTTATTTTTAATTGCTTTCTCCACTTCGCTATCGGTTCAAGGACAAAAGAATATTTATGAGAGTCCTAGATTCGATGTGCTTAGCACAAGCCATAACACACTGGCTATCCTACCATTCCTAACCAATTTAGACCTAAAAAACCAAGTGAGTAAGGAGGATTTAAAACTATTAGAAGAGAAGGAAGGATATGCGGTACAGAATGCCCTAGAGACCTATTTTTCTAAACAGGGAAAAAAGAAAAAGTTACCTGTAGAATTTCAAAATACCAAGAACACAAAAGCCATCTTGTCCCAAAAAGGGATTACCTATAAAAATATAGATGTCTATACCATGAAACAGCTTAGCGAAATATTGGGAGTAGATGGTATCATCAGTGGCACCCTAGATCTTAATGTACTATTATCGAAGGGTGTTCCAACAGACTTTAGTTTTACGGATTACTTTTCTGGAAATGCCAATTATGGACGTATAGGTGTTAAAATAAGTGATGGTGATACTGGCAAACTTTTATGGAAATACGAGAAACAAATCAACAAAAAAACTGGCAAGAATACTACCGATCTTATTGATAGAATGATGAAACTCGCCATTCGAAAATTCCCCTACGAGCGTGAACGAAAGAAGGATAGAAAAAATAAGTAATCTACTCCCTTTATAATTCTGTTTACCAAAATTAGTTATACGCTATATGTACTAGTATTATCTCGTTCCATAAAACTATTATCCCCTACCCTCATATTGGCTTTTAGAACTCCTTGTAAAGGTAAACCTGTTTGCAGTGAAAAGGTTTTGGGAAAATAGCATTGTATTACTGTACCATAAATTCTTTCAAAACTCCAACCGTATAATCAATTTCATCATTGGTGTTGTATTTTGAAAAGGAAAACCGAAGGGAAGGTTTTTTCATATCTTCCTCGGAAAGAATTTCAGACAGTACGTGAGAGCCTTTACCACTTCCAGATTGGCAAGCACTTCCCTTAGAGCAAGCGATACCTTTTATATCCAAATGAAACAATAACATCAATGCCTTGTCCGGTTGTACGGGTAAGCAAACATTTACCAACGTGTAGGTACTATTTTTCATATCTCCCGAAAGGCCATTGAAGCTTGCTCCTGGAATTTCGTTTTCTACCTTCTGAATAAAATATCGCTTTAAGTCTGTTACGTAATTTTGTTCCACCTCTAGATTTTCATACGCTAAAACAAACGCTTCCTCTTGACCCACGATATTGTGAAAAGATTCAGTTCCTGCTCTAAAACCTCGTTCTTGAGACCCTCCAGATATCATACATCCCATCCCAGAATTTTTTCTTATGTAAGCGAAACCTATCCCTTTTGGTCCATGAAATTTGTGCGCAGCGGCAGCTAAAAAATCTACCGGTGTACTTTTTACATCCCATTCATAATGTCCTATGGACTGCACCGTGTCGGAATGCACAAGGGCCCCATGCTCTTTTGCCATTACCGCTATAGCATGGATATCTACTTTATTTCCTATCTCGTTATTAATATGCATAATACTCACTAGCTTTTTGGAATCGTCCTTAGACAATAGCATCTGTAAGTGACCCATATCAGGATTTCCGTCTGCGTTCAAATTTACAAAGCACAGATTTACCAATCCTTTCTCATGGAGTTCTTCCACAGTATGTAGCACGGCATGATGTTCTATTTTAGTCGTAATAATGGTTTGTACACCTAAGTCCCGAACGGCACATCTAAGAATCATATTATCTGCCTCTGTACCTCCTGAAGTGAAAATAATCTCGGACGGAAAAGCATTCATTTGTTTGGCAATGGCTTTTCTAGCACTTTCTATAGCTGTCTTTGCTGTTCTTCCAAAGCTGTGCGTAGATGATGGATTACCGTAGGAATTAGCCAAAGCCTCTTGCATTTTATTGATGACCTCTTTCCTAACTTGAGTCGTAGCTGCATTATCCAGATATACATTTTTCATTCTTGGTACACGGTTTTTAAAATGACTATCGATTAAAATACCCCACCTAAGCGAGATGAACTACACTTGGATGGCCTGACTAAAAGTGTCAGGATTAAAATGGCTTTTTTTAACAAATTTCATTAATAGTCTTCAAAAATAATTTAAATAAAGTTAAATTACCTGTAAATGGTTTTAAACCTCCCCAAGCATATCCCATATTTACATTAAATTTGATTTATTAAAGCCCAAAACGAGCAAAATAATTAAATAAATAGCATAGGCAAACAGATTTAGATACATCTTTATCAGATGGCTAGCTAATTTCATACAGATGAAAAAAAATATTGGCCTTATCCTCTTATTGTTATGTATTTCCTGTGATGACGGTGATTTACAGATAGAAACCGTAGATTTTGATAGTATTGAAACTCCTGATAGTTGTACTGCCGTTTCTGCTGCGACATCTAACCTACTGTTTAAAATTAATAAAGACGAGGCGCTCATCTTAGAGTTACCATCCGGACTTCTTAAAAACGAAGCAAGTAGCGCGGTCATTACAAGTGGAATTTCCTCAACGACCAAATTAACCTACAGAATTTTTACAGACGATATATCCACAAATTATTTTTGCGATGAATTACCTCCTACCTCACCCACAGTGTCTGAAGAAATAATAGCCGAGGCCGGTGCTATTCTAGTTACAAC
>JBLIEO010000056.1:0-12847 GCA_047633095.1 Maribacter sp. | reverse complement strand
AGACAGGTAATCAAGGGAATATGGAACTCGTATATAAAGAAGAAGATGATGCTGTTTTTTATGATGCGATGACCTTTTGGAACGATAGCGAGGGCATTGCGGTAGGTGATACTATGGCTGGTTGTATCAGTATCATTATCACCCGAGACGGAGGTAATACTTGGGTTAAATTACCATGTTCTAATGTGCCTGAAGGCATTGAAGGCGAAGGGGCTTTTGCAGCCAGTAATACCAATATTGCTGTGCATGGGGATAAAACTTGGGTAGCAACTACAAAACGAATCTTGTATTCTTCAGATAAAGGACATTGTTGGGAAGTCCAAACCACGCCCATAAAAACGACAGAACCCACAGCAGGAATCTATTCCATTGATTTTTATGACGAAAAATTGGGTGTGGTGATAGGCGGGGATTATACCAATCCAGAAGGAAATAGTGCTAATAAGGCGATAACCTTGGATGGTGGTAAAACTTGGGAGCTAATGGCGGAGAATTCTTTGCCCAATTATAGGAGCTGTATCCAATTTGTGCCAGGAACGGAAGGACAAGGAATTGTAGCGCTTGGTTTTACGGGAATTGCCTATTCTAGTAACCAAGGGAATTCATGGAAACAACTATCTGATGAATCGTTTTTCACACTGCGCTTTCAGAATGATACTGTAGCGTATGCCTCAGGTAGAAATAGGATTGCTAAGTTGACCTTTAGGTAGCTTATATTCGATTATCGGTTTGGTTACAATAATCAAATTTATAATTGAGGTATCATGCCATAAGCCGTAGCAGTGAAAAGTAAGCAGAACCTTTTAATCCTAAAGCTGATGGTTCAAACATCGTAAAGAATACTAGGAGGTGGCCTAAATTTTTTTCGAAGCAGTATCATTTATTAAAACTCATCTTTGGGATACCAATCCAGTTGCACCACTTCTATTTCTGTATTGCCTTTATTTACCAACTCTTTAAATTTAATTACAACACTTACATCAGGTTTCCCTCTATAGTGGTACGGGGTATATCTGTTTTGGCTTAAATTCCAGCACTGCACCCGCAGCACTTTCTGGTGTCATGGTATACGGTAGATTCATACAAATAAATGCTTTGTCTATATTCTTTAGGGCTCTCATTTCTGGAATATCCTCTGTGTCCCCAGAAAAATAGAGTCGTTTTCCTCCTATATTTAGAACATAACCGTTACCTCGACCTTTCTCATGAAACTTTAGCGCTTCTTCCCGCTGGTTATACATAGGTATTGCATCTACGTTTATTCCAAACCGTTCTTTGGATTCTCCATTGTTGAGCACATCTAACTGAGGCGTAAAAGCATCGGGAATTTTATCGGCTACCACTTGTGGAACCATAATTTTTGCTTTGGAAGTATCTAGTGCTTCTAGTGTTTCCAAGCTAAAATGGTCCCCATGTATGTCGGTTATCAATATTAAATCGGGTTGTTTTTGACCTTCAAAGGCAGATTTGTCGCCAACTGGGTCTATGTATATGGTTATGTTGTTCCATTCTAAAACTACCGTAGCGTGTTCGATAGGGATGGTTTTGATTTCATCCTTAGAATTTTGAGTTTGCTCCGTATCGATAGAAATTTCGGCAGCCATGATATCCATGTCCGCGGACATAGGAGCTTTTGATTTTTCTTTACATCCGGTGAACAAAAGACAGCCAATTAATACCGGCACTATTTTTTTCATAATTTCTTATATCTATTTTAATAAGCGTTAAGTCTGTCCGCCTAGGGAAGTTTTAACTTAAACACAAACTCAAGAAACAAACTCAAGAAACAAACTCAAGAAACAAACTCAAGAAACAAACTCAAGAAACAAACTCAACAAACAAATTCTAGGTACTTTCCCAAACCTCATACACTAAAAAGTGCACAGCTAAAATTTAGTTTTTCTTTACCTTAAATATAGCGCCATTTTAATATCGCTGCGCGCATAAGGTAGATTTTTTTCCAGGACTACATCTTTGAAACCAAATTTACGATAGATGTGTAATGCTGTTGGAAGTTTTGTACTGGAATATAAGGTAATCGCGGTCCAATGATTTCTTTTTGCAAAGTCTATGGCAAACGATAAAAGTTGTTGACCAATTCTCAAGCCCTGATAGTTTGAATCTACGGCCATTTTTCCTAGTTCAAAATGTTTATTTTTATAGGGTAATAATGAAAAGCAACCAACGATAACGCTACCATATTCAGCCATAAAAATGTGGCCCCCATTACCTATTATTGAATTTTCACAATCACTTAAAAGAACTTTATCTTTTTCTTCAACACAGAAGTATTGTTCTAGCCACGCGATGTTTAAGTTTTTAAAATCGTTTGCATATTTGGACTCAAATGGAATTATTTTTAAAGACATTTCCCTAAATAATGGTAGTTGGTCTATAAAGTTAGGCCTTTCAACGAATTAGAAGTGAGCCAATTCAATTTTTTTTGGATTAAAAATCTAAAAATTGATTCCGTTCGTATATAGAACGATAGAAGGATGAATTTTATCGAAACCAAAAAAATAATTTAATAGTTCATTATGACTGAAACAAAAAATAACAATGGGTTAAAGGTATTAGTAGCATTACTAGGTGTAGTGCTTTTAGGTACCATTATTTATACCGTAAGTCTTTATCAGGACAAGAAAAAGACCGAAAAAGACCTTATTTCAGAAAAGGAATTGGTGGTAGATGATTTAAACAGCTTAAAATCGGAATACGACAAGGCTATCTTGGAAAGTAATGCAACTAACGAGGAATTAGTTTCTGCAAGGGATAACATTGCGAGATATATTGATTCTGTTAAAACTATGAAAGCCGATATTTCGTCTTTAAGTAGATATAGAAGACAAGTTGGCGTATTAAAAGCAGAAAGAGAGAAATTGATAAAGCAGGTAGATTCTTTGACAAGGTCTAACACCATGATAGCTATGCAAAGGGACAGTACTTATGTAGAATTGGAAAAGCAAACGGTCTTCAACGATTCTTTAGTAGTGCAGAATACGAGCTTGGCGCAGGCTGTGGAAAGAGGATCAGCATTGAATCTTTCTAAAATTAATGTTGATGCTGTTAAGGAACGTAATAGTGGAAAACTGGCATCTACCACAAGAGCGAAATCTACGGATAAGTTTAAAATTTGCTTTACGATAGCGGACAATGTTATTGCAGATGCTGGTGATCGCGAGTTTTATTTGGAAGCTTTAAACCCAAAAGGTAATGTTGTTGGAGAAAGTATGTCTAAGACGAATGATAATGGAGCTTCTATAACGTATAGCAAGAGTACTAGCTTCTACTTCGAAAACAAATCTTTGGATATTTGTGATTACTTGAACAAACCAGCTGGAGATTTTCAAAAAGGACAGTACATGGTTAACGTTTACGATGATAACTTGAAATTATTGGGAACCTCACAGTTCACTTTAAAATAGAAAACACCAATCATATCAATAAAGAAAAAAGGGAGAGTCCGATAGGAATTTCCCTTTTTTTTTAAGCATTTTGTAGGTATAGCTTTTGTTACTTAAGACTTCCTACCATTTGTTCAGGTTTCACCCAATCGTCGTATTCGTCTGCTGTTACATATCCTAAATTAATAGCTTCCTCTTTAAGGGTAGTGCCATTCTCATGGGCTGTATTCGCAATCTCTGCAGCTTTATAATATCCGATTTTGGTATTTAAAGCGGTTACTAGCATCAAAGAATTATTTAATAATTGTTTAATTACCTGATGATTGGGCTCAATACCAGTGGCGCAGTTAATGTCAAAGCTTTTGCAAGCATCGCCAAGCAATTGGGCCGACTGTAAAATATTAGCCGCCATCATAGGTTTAAATACGTTAAGTTCATAATGCCCTTGGGTACCACCAATAGTAACGGCAACATCATTGCCCATAACTTGAGCGCAGACCATTGTCAAGGCTTCGCACTGTGTAGGGTTCACTTTTCCAGGCATAATGGAACTTCCAGGTTCGTTTGCGGGGATAGTAATCTCTCCAATACCGGATCGTGGTCCAGAGGCCATCATGCGAATATCGTTCGCAATTTTATTTAAGGAAACCGCCAATTGTTTCAATGCTCCATGACTTTCCACAATAGCATCATGCGCAGCTAAGGCTTCAAACTTATTTTCGGCAGTTATAAAAGGGAGCCCGGAAAAATTGGCAATGTATTTTGCTACAAGTACGTCATAACCTTTTGGAGTATTTAGGCCCGTACCAACTGCTGTGCCACCGAGTGCTAGTTCCTGTAAATGTGGTAAGGTATTTTTTAATGCTCTAAGTCCATGATCTAGTTGTGAAACATAGCCAGAAAACTCTTGGCCCAAGGTTAGGGGAGTAGCATCCATTAAATGCGTACGTCCTATTTTAACCACTGTGTTGAATTCTTGCGCTTTGCTGTGCAAGGTGTTTCTTAATTGAGTAACCCCTGGAATGGTAATATCAATAAGCTTCTTATATGCAGCGATATGCATTCCTGTAGGAAACGTATCGTTTGAGGATTGGGACTTGTTAACATCATCGTTAGGCTGAATCGTTTTTTCGCCTTCGCCTATTTTATGTCCTGCAATTTCATGGGCACGATTAGCAACTACCTCATTCACGTTCATATTACTCTGGGTGCCTGACCCTGTTTGCCAAATGACTAAGGGGAATTGATTATCATGTTTTCCCTCTAAAATTTCATCGCATACCTGCGCTATCAAATCTCTCTTTTTAACTGCCAGTACGCCTAGCTCACAATTGGTATACGCTGCTGCTTTTTTTAAGTAAGCGAAGCCATAAACGATGTCCAAGGGCATAGATGCTGCAGCCCCTATTTTGAAATTATTTCTTGAGCGTTCTGTTTGAGCCCCCCAATATTTATCGCTGGGAACTTTTACGTCCCCCATGGTGTCCTTTTCTATTCTATATTCCATACAGTAATTTATTTTAAATATTATTTAAACAATGGTGACATTACCTTTTTATCTAATAGGTTTTACCGCGGTTGTCTTTAATTAGCTTCTCATCACAAATTTAAGGTATAGCAGTCTAGCTAAAAATAAAGCTTCAAAATATATTTTGCTCTTCTATTAAAGCAAAATCATAAATTAATTTTGATGATAGTTTGCAAAAAATAATACGATTATGGTATCTTTGTAGGAGAGAAGAATAAAACTATGTTTGAATTTGACCAATATTTAGGATTTCTAGCGTTTTTAACCATTTTAACAATAGGTTTTTGGTTAATGATATTTCTGTTGGCGTTCGTTGTGCCTTATTGGTTGGGCGGAAACATTTTGGAGCTATTGAAAGAAAAACGCGAGGCTAAAAAAGCTAAACAAGAAGCACAATAAAAGAAGCCGATTTGGCTTCTTTTATTGTTACTACCTTAATTATCTAAACATCTTTTAATCTTTCTATGCACTACGGAGTTTAATGTAATTATACTTCGGTGCAGATAAATGAGATTTATTTTTTTCAACCTTGAAGTCTACAGTAAGTGATTCGGTTTCTCTCTATTCCTTTATTTTTACACCAATAAAACAAGTTGCTTGTTTTAAAGGATAATAGATTTATCTGGTAGCCCTTTAAAGCTATAAGGGTAATAAGTACTGATTGGTATAGTTGAATTCGAATAAAATTACTGGATGTATTCAGATTCTTGATTTCTGGAAAATACTCTATTTCCTTTTAGTTTTTAAGTGAAATTACCATAAGGAAACTTTATGCTTTAGTTTAACTTTTATTTTTCTTTCGCTTTTTCTTTTTATTTTTTTTGATGGTTTTGTTTACACCATCTTTCATTAAATCTAAAAAAGCTTGATATTTTTCTGGTGGTAAGCTCATTTTTAGTTCCTCATCTTGCCGATTCGAAATATTTTTAAATGTCTCCGACATTCTTTCTGGTGGGAGTTTTAAAATTTGTGCCTCAATTCTTTCTTGTACATATTTTTTAAGTATAGAGCTAACTACAGCCGATTCAAAATCGTTTAAAACAAGTGCGTCTGTTATTGATGCCATTTGGTCATCCACAATTTGCTCCGATGTTCTTGGTTTTGGTGGCTCTGGAGCGTGTTGTGCCCTAGGAATAGCACTGCGCTGTCTTCCCATACCATTTCCTCCCATGCCATTTCCTCCCATTCCTCTGTTGAATTGAGCATAAGAGTCTGTTCCAAACATAATAAGAACCAACAATAAAACTATTTTAAAAAAGCTAGGTCTGTTTTCTGATTTCATAGTGTAAACTTAAACTTTAGTACAACTAGCAGGGATTACATTATTTGCAACATCCCAAAAGGGTTTCCCATTGCTATTCTATTTTAAGAGCGTATGTATAGTATCTACCGGTCTGCCTATTACAGCTTTTCCGTTGGAAATCACTAGGGGTCTTTCGATGAGTTTAGGATAGACCACCATAGCATCCAAAATTTCTTCATCAGACATTCGTTTTCCTCGAAATTTTTCTTTCCAAACCGCTTCGTTTTTTCTTACTAGTTGCTCTGGCGATATATCTAAACAAGCAATAATTTCTCTTAACTCTTCTTTTGTTGGAATATCTTCCAAATATCTTATGACTTCAAATTCCTTGCCAGAATTTTTAAGAAGTTCAAATCCTTCTCTAGATTTTCTACATCTTGGATTGTGATATATCTTAAGCATTAATCTACAAGTTTCTTGGTTTGTGTTAAAATAACGAAAAATAAACGTTTAACGTGAAAAACTATTATTTACTCCTCATTTTTTTGTCCCATCATCATTAAATATGCTTTTAAAAAACGGTCTAGACCTCCATCCATAACGGCATCTACATTACCTGTTTCCTCAGCTGTTCTTACATCTTTCACTAATTTGTAAGGATGCATCACATAGTTTCGGATTTGAGAACCCCATTCAATTTTCATTTTTGAGGATTCTATTTCCTGTCTCGCCTCCATTTTCTTTCGCAGTTCTATTTCATACAGTTGCGATTTTAACATCTTCATAGCGGTAGCTCTATTTTCGTGCTGACTTCGGGAATCTGAACAAGAAATCTGTATTCCGGATGGGTGGTGTACCAACTGTACCTTTGTTTCGACCTTATTTACATTTTGTCCACCAGCACCGCTAGAGCGCGCAGTTGTAATGGTAATATCAGCAGGATTCACATCAACTTCTATACTATCATCAACTAAGGGATACACATAAACCGAAACGAAGGAAGTGTGCCTTTTTGCATTACTATCAAAAGGGGAAATACGCACCAACCTGTGTACACCATTTTCTCCTTTTAACCAGCCAAAAGCAAATTCCCCGTCAATTTCCAAGGTTACCGTCTTAATACCTGCAACATCACCCCCTTGGTAATTTAGCTCCTTCACCTTGAATCCGTTCTTTTCGGCCCACATCATATACATACGCATAAGCATAGCGGCCCAATCACAGCTTTCTGTACCTCCCGCTCCAGCCGTAATCTGAACTACGGCAGGAAGTTCGTCACCTTCTTCAGAAAGCATGTTTTTGAACTCCATTTTCTCAAGAACGTTTAAAGCTTCATCATGCTGGGCTTTCACCTCGGCTTCAGATACTTCTCCCTCTTGTAGAAATTCTATGAGAACTTCTAAATCGTTTACTAGGGTGCTGGCCGCATCGTAATCATCTACCCATTGTTTTTTGGATTGAATGAATTTCATATGTGCTTGCGCTTCTTGGGGATTGTTCCAAAAATCAGGAGCTAAAGTTTTTTCCTGTTCGTTCTCTATTTCAATAAGTTTGGCATCAATGTCAAAGATACCTCCTTAACGCGCCAAGGCGATCTATAAGACCTTTGTAATGGTCCGTTGTAATAATCATTCTGTTCTATTTTTTGGTAAAAATAATGTTCTTTTAAGCAATAGTAATCGCTCTTGACTTCTTTTATGATCTAATCGTATTTAAAAAATGCTATTTCCTTTATTTTATATATTTTTAGGAGCTAAACCACTTTAAAAATGAAAAATTACATCTTGCTTGTATTGGGCTTGTTTGCCTATCAGCTATCTACTGCACAGTTTTCTGAAAATAAATCTGATTTTCAGAAATATGAAGGTCTTTTTGATTTCTATTATGACGCCATGAATGATAAAATTTTCTTGGAGGTCGCTAAGCTAGATCACGATTTTTTATACGTGTATTCCTTAAGTAGTGGTATCGGGAGTAATGACATAGGATTAGATAGAGGGCAATTGGGTAACGAGCAAGTTGTCCATTTTAAAAAAGCTGGAAACAAACTGCTTTTGGTACAGCCAAATTTAAAATTTAGGGCATTGACTGATAATGCCCTTGAAAAAAAATCAATAGAACAGGCTTTTGCAAAGTCCATTTTGGGAGGTTTTAAGATTGAAGAAGAAAAAAACGGAACCTACGTAATTGATATCACTGATTTTTTAATGCAAGATGCCCACGGTGTTTCAAGAAGATTAAAACGTGCAAAACAAGGCTCTTATAGTATGGATCGTTCAAAAAGTGCCTTTGCACTGGAACGTACCAAAGCCTTCCCTAAAAATATAGAATTTGATATGACCATGACTTTTAAGGGCGAAGCTTCTGGTAGTTATATAAGCTCGGTAACTCCAAATTCAGGCTTGATAACCGTCGCACAACATGCTTCCTTTATAGAACTTCCTGATAATGGGTATGAAAAAAGGATTTTTGACCCTAGAAGCGGTTCTTATCCATTTTCCTATTATGATTATGCAACACCGGTAGAAGACCCTATTTTAAAGCGCTTTATAACCCGTCACAGGTTAGAGAAGAAAAATCCCAATGCAGAAATTAGCGAAGCGGTTGAACCTATTGTCTACTATTTGGATAACGGTACGCCAGAGCCTGTTAGGTCTGCGCTATTAGAAGGCGGACGTTGGTGGAACGAGGCATTTGAAGCTATTGGGTATAAGGATGCCTTTCAGTTAAAAATGCTTCCGGACGATGCGGACCCGTTAGATGTTCGCTATAACGTAATACAATGGGTGCACCGATCTACAAGGGGCTGGAGTTACGGGAGTAGTATTACAGACCCGAGAACAGGCGAAATAATTAAAGGACACGTAAGTTTGGGAAGCCTACGAATCCGTCAGGATTTTTTAATTGCCCAAGCTTTAATGAATAAACCTTTTGCCGAGCGTGACGATAATAACCAACCTATGTTGGATCTTGCCATTGCAAGGATACGGCAGCTTTCTGCGCATGAAATTGGACATACCATTGGCTTTGCGCATAATTACGCCGCTAGTACTAATAATAGGGCATCTGTTATGGATTATCCGCATCCGCAGTTTTCGGTAAATAGTGGCACAATAGATTTCTCAAATGCCTACGCAACCGGAATGGGAGATTGGGATAAGGTTACGGTAGCTTATTCCTATGCTCATTTTGAAAAGGGAGCTAACGAACGAGAGGAATTGAATAAAATTTTGAAGTCAGCACAAGATGAAGGGTTACGTTATATAACTGATCAAGATGCCCGCCCGCAAGGTAGCGCACATGTTCTGGCCCATTTGTGGGACAATGGTACAGATGTAAGTGAAGAACTTACTGAAATGCTAAAGGTGCGTAAAACTGCTATTGATAATTTTTCTATTGATAATATCAGAACCAACGAACCCAACTCGGTTTTGGAGGATGTTTTTGTCCCACTTTATTTTTTCCATAGATACCAAACCGAGGGTGTAGCCAAAATTATCGGCGGTTTGGAGTATAACTATGCGGTGAAGGGAGATGGACAAAACGTAGTGACCACAGTTGGAAGAAAAATGCAGGAAGACGCTCTAAAAGCTATTTTAAAAACCTTGGATGCGGAGGAAATCGCCATTCCAAGAGAAAAACTTAGTCTTTTCCCGCCTAGGGCATTTGGTTATGGTAGAACACGGGAGTCCATTAATGGAAAAACTGGCGTATCCTTTGATCCCTTGTCGGCTGCCGAAACAGCTGCAGATATGACATTGGGCTTCTTGCTTCATCCGGAGCGCGCCTCTAGGTTGATACAACAAAAGTATTTGGATTCCAAGAATTTGGGTCTGGATGAGGTTTTAAATGACGTGGTTGTAAATACCTTGAATAAAAAGCATACTGATGATTATCTAAACGGCGCACAACAAAACATCAATTTTAGGGTGTTATTTCATATAATGAACCTAGCGGCCGCCAAGGAGGTACATCCACAGGTGAACGCTATCGCAAATCAGCAACTAAGAAAGCTGGCTATCAGCTTTGGCGCGTCAAACGATATCATGAAAGCCGAAATGGCTAGACGTATAAAGAATTTCTATGAGCATCCAGATAAATTCGAAGTACTACCAACACCTGTACTGCCCGATGGTTCGCCAATTGGGATGGATTGTTTTCACTAAAAGTATACTGCTCACATTCAATATAATTCCTGATTACTGACTAAATGAAAATAAATCTAATAAGTGATACCGTAACAAAACCAACGCCAGGTATGTTGGATGCGATGATGCACGCTAAAGTAGGCGACGATGTTTTTAAGGAAGACCCGTCTGTAAATGCTTTGGAAGAGCAAGTGGCCGAGATGTTCGGGATGGAGTCGGCCTTATTTTTTCCAAGTGGTACCATGACAAATCAAGCGGCAATAAAACTGCATACGCAGCCTGGAGAGCAGTTGATATGCGATAAGTATGCGCATGTTTATAATTATGAAGGTGGTGGTGTTAGTTTTAATAGTGGGGTGTCTTGTAGGTTGGTAGATGGAAGTAGAGGAATGATGACAGCCGAGCAAGTGATTGCTGCTATCAATCCCCCCGATTTTTATCATAGTCCTTTATCTACTTTGGTCTGTATAGAAAATACCACGAACAAAGGTGGTGGAGCCTGTTGGGATTTTGAAGAATTAAAAAAAATTAAAACTGTTTGTGAAGAACACCACTTGGCCTATCATTTAGACGGTGCCAGATTTTGGAACGCACTAGTTGCTAAGCAGGAAGACGCCAAGCAATATGGGAAGCTTTTTGATACTATTAGTGTATGTCTTAGTAAGGGATTGGGCTGTCCTGTGGGTTCTGTGTTGGTAGGTAGTAAAGAAATGGTGACAAAGGCAATACGAGTGCGTAAAGTTTTGGGTGGTGGTATGCGCCAGGCAGGCTTTTTAGCGGCCGCGGCTACTTATGCCTTGGAACACCACATAGAAAGACTCTCTGATGACCATACCAAAGCGAAAGAAATAGGTTCGGTACTCTCTGATTTAAAATATATTAAGAAAGTAGAGCCCATAGAAACTAATATTGTCATTTTTGAGATTGACGAAAACTACTATAGTAGTGAAGCATTTACCGCTATACTCCTACAAAAGGATATTCATATTATCAGCATGGGGCAAGGGAAGTTGCGTATGGTAACCCATTTGGATTATACGGATGCGATGCACGATCGTCTAATGAGTATATTACCAAAACTATGATGAACTACTTTTAATGACCATTTGGTTTTGAAGTCTGTTATTCAGGTTTTTAATGCCATTTTCCATACCAGCTTCCGAACTGTACAAGCCACTTTTTCCTATTAGCTTCCCCTGTTGATTTTTAAGTTCAAATAAAAATTGACCATTAAAATTGGTTTTACGCTCAAAACGTTTTGGCAAGGAAGGAGCGCCAGATAAACTTCCTATGGTTTCTCTTAGTGACTGTTCTTCAGCAAAAGGAATACTTTTTAAAAGTACTTTTCCTGTTTCCGATTTCACAAAAAATTTATAATTATTTGATTTAGTCTTTTTGATTTCAATCATTTAGCTAGTTTTTTATTAAAGGTAAGAAAACTTTTGTTTTGGAAGGATGACACTAGAATCAACACTGAGAGTGATTTTTCAAAAAGCGATAGTTCTTATTGGATACACTGTAGACAACTTAAAGATCATCCCTTATTAAAAAAGTATGAGATTATTTTACGTTTATGATAGCTGCGATTGTAGGTGACGTACTATTTGCCTGAGAACAAAGGGCTAAAACATATTACGTGTCTTGTACCACGTCTGAGCTTTGCCTTAATCTACCGGTTACACTTACCTTAAAACCTATTGGAGACAAAGTGACCGTAGTTCCTCAAAATCGATTATAACGATTGTGAGCGACTAGTGTAAGCAGGTGTTAGATGTACAGAAATAGAGCATGCTTTAAATAGAAGCGCAGCGTTTAGGTTTATCAACAACTAATTTACCTAAGGTCTTTCAAATAAAAAAGACTTTCCGTATATCGAAAGCCTTTTGTTTTAATTGTATTTATTGATGAGCTTTAAATAAAACCTAACATCACCGTTCATGGCATACCCGGAATATTCATCTAGTAATTTTCCATTGCCGTTTAATACTTTCAGTAGCGGGAATACCTTTTTTTAATTATGTTGTGCGACTAGCTCTTTATTATGCTGTATTTGCTTAGAAGATAGTAGGTTTTTATTTCTTGGCATACCTACATAAACTCGGATGTAATTTTCAGAAGCTTCATTGAATGCACTCGTATCCAACAAATCATTCTTTAGCATTTTACAAGGAGTGCATCAATCACTACCAGTAAAATAAATCAAGATAGTATTGTCCTAATTTTTTGCAAGTTTCTTTGCAGCTTCAAGATTGTAATGCCAATGGTTTTCGAAGGATATGTCGCTCCTCGCTTTCGCGAATAGCATTAAGGGAAGTGCAAAGAGTAAAAATAGTTTTTTTATTGACGTAACATTTATTGGATACCTGTTTTTTAAGTATTGATATCGGTTATAATTGTCCATGTTTTAGTTAAATACCTATTATGGGCTTTCATTAAGCTAAATTTTAGTCCACTTTATTTAAACAATGAGTCCATACCCAGAATATTGAGCATCCCTTCTTTAGCAACTGCACCAAGTTCAGCT
>JBLIEO010000055.1:0-12890 GCA_047633095.1 Maribacter sp. | reverse complement strand
CAAAGATAAAGGGCTTATTTTGTCTATTTTTGAGCCTGAAGTTATAGCTGGGAAATTGTAACGGTTGCATAAGGTAAATTTCATTATTTTTTTTCGAATGGACGAAGCATTACAAATTGTTAACGATGTACGTAAAGGTATATTAAAACCTATCTATTTTCTTTATGGGGAGGAACCTTATTATATAGACAAGATTTCCGATTATATCGCCAGTAATGTATTGACGGAAGAGGAGAAGGGATTTAATCAAATGGTACTCTATGGGAAAGACGTAACGATAGATGATATTGTAGGGAATGCCAAACGATATCCTATGATGGCAGAAAGACAGGTGGTTATTGTAAAGGAAGCACAGCACCTTTCCAGAACTATAGAAAACTTAGTATCTTATGCTAAGAATCCTCAATTAACCACTGTTTTGGTCATCTGTTATAAA
The DNA here is from genome assembly GCA_047633095.1 of Maribacter sp. Classification (GTDB taxonomy): domain Bacteria; phylum Bacteroidota; class Bacteroidia; order Flavobacteriales; family Flavobacteriaceae; genus Maribacter. The sequence continues at coordinate 12,454 of JBLIEO010000055.1, read as the reverse complement.
TACAAAAAGTTAGATAAGCGTAAACCACTTTATAAGTGGGTTAAGAAAGACGGGGTAGTTTTTGAAAGTCAGGTTTTGCGGGACTATAAAATACCCGCATGGATTCAAAAAACTGGAAAGAATACTGGTTTCTCTATTCCTCAGAAATCTGCCATGCTTTTAGCAGAACATTTGGGTACTGATTTGGGTAGAATAGCAAGTGAGCTGAATAAACTAAAGTTGATGTTACCGCAGGGTATTGAAATCACCCCATCGCACATAGAAGAACATATAGGTATTAGTAAGGATTATAATAATTTTGAACTTAAAAAGGCGATAGGCGAGCGAAATGTGTTGAAGGCAACGAAAATCATTACTTATTTTGCCCAAAACCCTAAGGACAATCCTTTTGTACTTACGGTTACCTTGTTGAATATGTTTTTTACGCAGCTACTACAATACCATGGTTTAAAAGACCATACTCCAAAAAATGTTGCTACTACGCTAAGAATCAACCCGTACTTTGTGGATGAAATACAAACGGCCGCTAGGAATTTTCCGATGCGGAAAGTAAGTCAAGTCATATCCCATTTACGTGAAATGGATTTGAAAGGCAAGGGTGTAGGCTCTACCAACATGAACCAATCAGACCTATTAAAAGAATTATTGGTTAAGATTTTTTAATTCTATTTCCTGTCTACACTATATTTTCCAGGACCAAGTAATGCTATGGCAACAAAGGCAACTAAGTATAGCAATGCTTTTTCCTTTGCTGCAAATGGGTCCGTTGCGTGAACTATAAAAGCTGCCACCAACATGGTTATGATTGTTGGGATACTTGCCAAACGTGTTTTGTATCCAATAATTATCAATGTAGGGCATATGAACTCTGCAATAACGGTGAGAAATAGAGAAGGAGCTGCACCAATACTAATAGGGTCAGCAAATTCAAAGTCACTTGAAATTAGTTTTTGAAGTTTAGGAAGTCCATGCGTAAGCATCATAGCAGACATTGAAATCCTAAAGAAGGCAAGTCCAATAGCTGTCAGGGGGGAGGTTTGCATATTATGGTTTAATTATTCTGCTTAAAAGTATCATTTTTTATTGTATTATTTAAACTTATTTTTAGTTGATTTAAAAGTTCTGAACTATTTTCTACATTAAAATATAAAGGAGGTTTTATTTTTAGCACATTGTTGTGGGGACCGTCTGTACTAACTAATATAAATTTCTTCCGTAAGTCATTTTTTATGGTTTGTGCCAATAGTGTATTCGTACTACCATCTTTTTGTATCAATTCTACACCTAAAAATAGTCCACTACCTCTCACGTCACCAATTTCTTTATGTTCATTTTGAAGCGCTGTAATTCCGTTTTTAAGAAAGGACCCAACTTCAAGGGAATGCGCTTGTAACTGGTCTGCTTCGATTACGTCTAAGACTGCTTCCCCAATGGCACAGGATACTGGGTTACCTCCAAAAGAGCTGAAGAATTCCATTCCGTTGTCAAAACTTTTCGCAATCTCGCTTGTAGTAACTACAGCGCCTATGGGGTGGCCGTTACCTATGGGTTTGCCAAGAATGACCATATCGGGAACTACTCCGTACATTTCGTAGCCCCAAAAATGCGAACCTAAGCGCCCGAAGCCTACCTGTACTTCATCACTTATACAAACTCCGCCTTGGTCTCTAATTTTAGGGTAAACTTCTTTTAAATAGTTGGCTGCCAAGGGAACCTGACCTCCACAGCCCACAATTGGTTCCGCAATAAAGGCCGCTATAGTTCCATGTTCGTCTGTAATCTGTTTATTAGTGATACTAGAATAATAAATGCTGGCTTCAGATTCTGATTCAAAACCTGAACCATACACTTTGGGCATAGGGGTCTGCAGAATATGCTTAGCTTTTCCTTTTCCGCCTTTGTGGTTGTATTTGTAATGACTAATATCTATTCCGTTTTGTGTATTGCCGTGGTAGCCGTGTTCCAGTACCATGACCTTATTTTTCTTTGTATGGATTTTGGCTATTCTTATGGCCAAGTCACTAGCCGCACTACCGGAGTTTACAAAAAACACCTTGTTCAGATGTGCTGGGAATTTAGATAGTAGCTTTTCTGAGTAGGAGAGTAGTTCTTCATAAACATATCTGGTATTGGTATTTAACTTCGCCATAGCCCGTTGTCCGGACTCCACTACATGAGGATGGCAATGGCCTACTTGCATGATATTGTTATAGGCGTCTAAAATTGTATTCCCATCCGTATCATACATAAACTGGAAGGCAGAGCGCGACATTTGAATTGGATTTGTATAGCTTAAAGATAAGGCCCGGCTTATGCTTTCAGTTCTTCTATGTAGCTGATGTTCTAAGGTTTTCTTTTTGGTCTCGGTGAAATCACAGGCCTTTCTAAAACAATCTTGGGCTAGTATAGGATTTATCCTAAGCCATTTTCTCAACAAATCCCACGCGGGCTGTTCGCTTATGGTAATATAGTCGGAATCTGGTTTCTGCTTTTTGGTATGTGCCGAGTTACATACGCTTGTACAGAGCCTGGCAGCAACGAGATAGTATAAAGCGTCAAGTTCCTGTTCTTGTAATGGAAGTATATTGTTATAGGCTGATATAACCGTTTCTGCAACTGCCAGCGGTTGTTCCTCAGCCATCATTACATAGGTTAGCCCTATGGCAAGTTCATTAATTAACCAAGAATGACACATATCACCAAAATCAATGACTCCAGTAATTTTTCCGTCAGTCGCTAATATATTCCAATCGTTGGCGTCATTGTGGATGATACTCTTACGAAGCTTATGCTGAATAGGAGTTATATGTTCATTAAACTGTAAGAAAAAATAACGTACCAGATTGCGGTCCTTAGCGTCGGTAATATCATTTAAGAATGTATAGTTATTCGTAAAATGCTTCAAATCCCATAGGGTTTCTTTCGCTTTTATCACGGTATCATAATGCCCCAGTAGTATTTTATCTATATTCCCTAAGACGGTACCGAACGAGATCAGTACCAGTTTATCTTTTACAATTTCGGCTAAAAATTCCCCTTCTATAAAAGGGAGCAGTCTAAAAATAAAACCGTCAACTATGGTTACAGGATGTTCTTCTAGATTATGAATACTTTCCGGAAAACTTAATCGCGTTATCTGGTTTAGCTTTTCGGCGACACGGTCTTCTGCTAGTAGTATCGCGATGGTTTCTTCTGTGTAGGTGTATTTTTTTAAAACGAAGGTGCCAGAGTCAGCCATTACCATAAAATTGATACTATCATAACCCTCCAATGTTTTGTAGGAGCAATTTGTTAATCCGTAGTACTGTTCCAGAATCGCATTCATGCTATATTGGTCGTTTCACACAAAGCTAGTTCAAGAAATTGAAATAGGGTAGTGAACGGTTCACTTTAGAATGAATTATTATAGAAAATTAGGTATTGTAGTAGCAGTAAATAGTTGATATAACCGAAGATACCAACTTAAATATACTCAAGAATAAGGAGTGTAGGATTATTAAATAGATTGGATAAATGGTTTAAGCTGCACTCTTTGTGATAGTTTAAATCGCATGCTTCGTAATCTAATATTCAAAAATCGAAATATCCAATTTACCTACAATTAATCTAGCGGTCTGCTATCTCAATTTTGGATAATCCTGTGGATTTGCCTCGTGAACTATGCTGTAGACTTTTTCAAAAATATCCTCTGCATTTGGTTTAGAAAAGTAGTCGCCATCTGTACCATAAGCCGCTCTGTGTGCTTGAGCCGTCAACGTTTGTGGTGCACTATCCAAATACCTGTACCCCTGTTGCTTTTCTACGATTTCATTTAAGATATAGGCAGAACACCCTCCAGGAACATCTTCGTCTATAACCAAAAGCCGATTTGTTTTTTGAACACTTTTCACCACATCGTGTTTGATATCAAAAGGGAGTAATGTTTGAGCATCTATAACCTCTGCATCTATCCCAACTTCCAATAGCTCCTTTGCTACTTGTTCCACTATCCTGAGTGTCGAACCATAGGACACTAGCGTAATATCCGTACCTTCTTTAATAGTTTCCACAACACCTATCGGAGTACAAAATTCACCTAAATTCGTAGGTTTGGGTTCCTTTAATCGGTAGCCATTAAGACTTTCAATAACCAATGCAGGCTCGTCACTTTTCATCAAAGTATTATAAAAACCTGCCGCTTGGGTCATGTTTCTTGGTGCTAATATGTACATGCCACGAAGTAGGTGTATTAACCCTCCCATTTCAGAACCAGAATGCCATATTCCTTCCAATCTATGACCACGAGTTCTTACAATTAACGGTGCTTTTTGCTTTCCTTTTGTACGATATAAAAGCGTAGCCAAATCATCTGTTAGTGAAGACATGGCATAAAAGATATAATCTAAATACTGGATTTCGGCAATAGGCCGTAATCCCCTTAACGACATTCCGATACCCTGCCCTATGATTGTAGTTTCGCGAATTCCGGTATCTGCAATTCTAGTACTTCCGTACTTTTCCTGTAGACCTTCCAATCCTTGATTTACATCTCCAATAGCACCGGTGTCTTCTCCAAAAACCAAGGCGTTCGGGTAATTATTGAAAAGTTTGTCAAAATTATCCCGTAAAATAACCCTTCCATCTACTTTTTCTCCGCTGTTATCATATAGAGGTGCAATCGCACTTATATTGGTAGCTCTATTGTCATTTGGACTATAAAGGTGGGAACTAAAGTCTGGTTGTGTTTTCGTTAAAAAGTTTTGCACCCAGTCTACCAATTCCTGTCTTTCTGCCGAGGATTCTCCCAAAAGATATCGAAGTGATTTTCTAGATGCAACAGCCAAATCTTTTAGTATAGGTTCCTCAACCGCTATAAGATCGTTTTTTAGCTTAGTCAAAAAATTCTTGTTCGGACTTTTAGACGCAGCTAAATGAATGAGCTGAACAAGGCTCTTTTTTGCTGCAACGTTTTCCTGTAAAAATTCTGTCCATGCCTCTTTTTTAGCTTCACGAACAGTTCGCTTTACCTGTTTCTCCATTTCTGCCAATTCTGACGTAGTAGCGATACCGGATTCTAAAATCCATTCTTTAAACCGCTTGTTACAATCATTATCACGCTCCCATTCCAATCGCTTATCGTCCTTATAGCGTTCGTGAGAACCGGAAGTGGAGTGCCCTTGAGGTTGGGTTAATTCCGTTACGTGAATGATTACAGGAACATGTTCCTGCCTGGCAATATCAGATGCGTTTTCATAGGCGTGCATCAAGGCGGTATAGTCCCAACCTTGCACTTTAAATATTTCATAACCTTCATGCGCTTCGTCGCGTTGAAACCCTGATAGTATTTTAGAGATATCTTCTTTTGTAGTGTGGTGTTTTGCATGTACTGAAATTCCGTATTCATCGTCCCAAATACTCACGACCATGGGCACTTGTAATACACCTCCTGCGTTTATAGTCTCCCAAAACATACCTTCGCTGGTACTGGCATTTCCTATGGTTCCCCATGCTACTTCATTTCCCGCATCTGAAAACTTGGAACTGTCCATTCCTTTTTCCTCTCGGTATACTTTTGACGCTTGTGCCAACCCAAGTAATCTAGGCATTTGGCCAGCGGTACAGGATATATCTGAGCTGCTATTTTTTTGTTGTGTCAAATCTTTCCATGTGCCGTCTGGGTTTAGGCTGTAGGTTAGGAAGTGACCTCCCATCTGTCGACCACCGCTCATAGGTTCCTTTTCCATGTCGGTAGTAGCATATAGGCCATGGAAAAAATCCTTAGGTTTTAGTAGCCCTAAGGCCATCATAAAAGTTTGGTCACGATAGTAGCCACTTCTAAAATCTCCATTCTTAAAGGCTCTGGCCATGGCCAATTGAGGGAGTTCTTTGCCATCACCAAAAATTCCAAATTTAGCCTTACCGGTAAGTACTTCTTTTCTACCCAAAATACTACATGACCTGCTTATAAAAGCTATTTCATAGTCTTGAAGTATTTGAGCCTTAAAATCTTCAAAGGAAATATCATTGCTAGTTTTGGAAGAGACATTCATAGGCTATATCGTGCTTGTTGCAAAAATACTCAAACAAAAGCATTTTAGCAATAATAGAACAGCAATATTATTTGATATATTCCTAGTTTTAGGAACAAATAATTATGTATTTGTTAGTTATGACTTACTAATAAGGGTTTTTATTGCGAATTTAGAATCTAAAACCAGGTTCTAGTAAATAATCCTGTGAGCGTTCTTGGACTAACGGTAATGATAAAACGAATTTTCTCTCCATAGTTCTGCTGGCCCACTTCCCAGCCATTGTTGGAGTGTAAAGGAAAATAAAGTTCAAAGAAATCGGTTACTAGATTTAAGCGAATACCGCTATCATAAACAAATTTTGCTCTGGTACCGTTATTTTTTACCAAACCGGCATCGCCATAAAGTTCGACCCAACGCCAAAGATTAAAACTTGTATTAACAGTTGTCATCCAATTATCAGAAAAGCGATACTCCTCGTCCAAAAAGGATTTAAAGCCACCTTCTGCAATAATAAGCTGTTGGCTGTAGATGCCTGAATTTTCCGATTGCCCTAAATAACTATAGTCGAAAAGATAATTCGTTGGCCTATCTAAGGCAAAATTAAAGAAATTAGTATCGGTATTGTTACTAAGGAATTTACCTGCAAAAAATCGTAGGTTAAATTGCCTATTGTTTTCAAAGAGTTTTCGATACTCATATTCAAAGGCTACTTTACTAAAGTTACCGGCCAATTGAAAGTCCACGGACCATGAGTTATAATCAATGATGCCATTATGTCTATTTAGGTATCTGGCATTAAATACACTGTAGTCTGGATTTTCCGAGTCGTTGGCTAAATCTTGAACACTTTCATCAAAGTCCCTAAGGATATTTACATACCTAAAGGTTAAGAACTTACGCTTATCAGATCTTAAGTCATCTGGTCTCCAACCAAAACTTAAGGAAGGCGTTACAGAGGTAGCTCGGGAGTTTACATTAAAATGTGAGGTAGATGCCGATAGACTATAATTAGAAACGTACAGCCCAGTTTTATTCAAGTATTTACGATAATTGAACCTTCCATATCCTACAAAAGCTTTCTCCCTAAACGAATAAGAAGGAGCAAAATCGTACACAAAGGGGCGTTCTAAAAAGGTTTTATTGTAGAGTCGCATACCTGGGGTCCATCCATCATAAATATTAAAATTTAACACGGGTACATAGAACACTTGATTGTAATTGGGATTTTCGGTGTCCTTAAAAAAAGTAAAATGTAATTTTTTATTGCTGGATAAAAAACCTCCTAAAGATTTCCAGTTATCCCGTTGATTAAACTCTGGTATTTTTTGGTCGTAGTTAAGTACTAGTTTGTCTTCATCGTTATTAGGTATGGTAAATGTCTCTAAAGTTCTTATGTCCTTGAACCAGTAGTTGGAAATAATCGAATCATTTTTAAGGCCAAACATAGAAATAGGCACATTGGTGCCTTCCTTATTTTTAATACTTACTTGTAGGGAATCTCCTAGTTTTTCAACTTTTTTAATCTTAAAATCGATCCTACTGTCCGTGGCTACATAATCCTTAAAAAACCAATTGATATCCTTGGTTGTTGCTCTTTTTAAAATTGACTCAAAATCAAGAACTTTTACTTTGTTTAGTTTGTAATATTTGAAGAAGGTTTTAAGGCTTTCGTCTACCTTATCTTTCCCTATATAATTTCCGAGGTAGGCTAGCCCTAAGCCTGCTTTGTATTTATTGGCTATTTGTTGATTGAATTTTATAAGAGAATCGTTGGGTACATTTAGTGCTTGATCTCTGTTACTCCGAGCCATAAGGTTATACAGGAAAGCATATTGCTCATTGAATTCCATCTTAGCTAAATTAAAGCTACGTAGGCCCCATATATTCGATAAATTCCCGAATAATTTTTGGTTAGGATAGAATTCGTCCACAAAGGCAATCATCAGATAATTGGCAATGGCACTATTTAGCCATTGCTCGCTTCTGGGGTCTAAAAACAAGGTTTCTTTGAGCATACTATTCAAAGTTGTTTTTAGAAACTTCATTTCAAACTGAAACTGCTGCTCGTAAGGCCTTATAAATGAAGGTAAAAGATTTAGACCATATAAAGGGTCCTTGTTATAATCCAGTTGGCTAACCAATAATTTTTTATGAGGAAAATCCCCCAGATTCTTGTGGATAAAATCGGTAATTCTATTGATACTAATTCCTTGTTCTATAGGGCTATACCGTGGTGCGGATATATCTGTCTCTATAGTTATAGAAGGCGTTACATGGGTAGTAAAGTCTTTTGTTGTCCTTATAATCAGTTCTGCACTTTTTTGTTTTTCTGCTGTCAACTGTACCGATTGTCCATTAGGGAATTTGGATTCGGACTGTTTGCTTAGGTTTGAAGTTAGGTATAGGCTATCAGGATATTTAAAATCGATAGTTGTTTTGGTCATATTGGTATACAGGTCCTCTAAGTCCTTATTAGAGTACAAACGCCATTTGCCATCATATACCGCAGGGGTTAGGTACCAATCCTTTAAATAATAATTTCCCTTGTTGTCATACCCGTATGTGGTGAATTTATCCGACGGTAATTTCACTTTATAGGTAATGAAAATTTTGGTAGAAGTTTCCGGTACCAAAGGTTCGTTTAATCGTACCTGTATAATATCTTTTCCTGAAGCCCGTTCCCACTGTAGTCCATTATAATTAGCATCTACAACGCTAATGATTGAGGTAAATCCTCGTTCACTATCTTTTGCCAAATGCAAACTTTTCTTAAACTCTTGTGCAAAACGTTTGGCAAGTCCGGTGTTCTTTTTAGAGTAGGCGTTTGCCCAATCGTTAAAGTAGAGTATCCCTAAATTATAACGCGAATCGTTATAATAGGTAAACTCTTGTTTAATATCCAGTTCCTTTGTGTACTCGTTTAAACTTACAGAAAGCTTTGTTTCGTATTGGGCAAAAACGCAGGTGCCTCCTACTAAAAATAGAAGCAAGCAAAGTGTTTTTATATAGTCGGGGAACTGTTTCAAGGGGAACATTAAAAGTTAGGACTCAAGGTATGTCCTTTGTAAAACGAATCAATTATTTCTATAACTTCCTCTGGGGTGTCTACAATTCTTATTAGGTTTAAATCATCTGGACTAATGTTTCCTTCTTTCAACATAATATTCTTAATCCAATCTAAAAGACCTGTCCAGAAATCACTTCCAACGAGAATTATGGGAAATTTTCCGATTTTATGGGTCTGTATCAGCGTAATCGCTTCGAACAGTTCGTCTAGGGTGCCAAACCCACCAGGCATGACTACAAAGCCTTGGGAATACTTCACGAACATTACTTTTCTAACGAAAAAATAATCAAAATCTAAACTTTTATCCGCGTCTATATAGGGATTGTCATGCTGTTCGAACGGTAGATCTATATTTAGTCCTACGGATGTGCCACCAGCTAAATTTGCACCTTTATTACCCGCCTCCATAATACCGGGTCCACCACCTGTGATAACACCGTAACCGGCCTCGGCAATACTTTTGGAGATTTCAACGGCTAGTTTATAGAATTTTCCTTCTTCTTTGGTACGCGCAGACCCGAATACGGATATACACGGCCCTATTTTGCTCATCTTTTCAAACCCGTTCACGAACTCGCCCATAATCTTAAAAAGAGCCCATGAATCGTTCGTCTTAATTTCGTTCCAACCTTTATGGTGTTTTTCTGATCTCATAGTTTACTACTATTGAATTCGGCTCAATGTAAGTATCTTAATTTCTTTTAAGGCTACTTAATATTCATTTCTTTTTTCAAAAAGGCTGCCGTATAACTTTTCTTGTCCCTACAGATTTCTTCTGGTGTTCCTTTGGCTACCAATTGACCACCGGCGCGACCACCTTCATAACCTATATCTATAACATGGTCTGCCAGTTTTATAACCTCCAGATTATGTTCAATAACCAAAACCGTATTTCCTTTGTCTGCCAATTTATTTAAAACATCCATTAAAACTCGAATATCTTCAAAATGAAGTCCTGTCGTAGGCTCGTCCAAGATATAAAATGTATTTCCAGTATCCCGTTTAGATAATTCAGTAGCGAGTTTTATACGTTGTGCTTCTCCTCCTGATAATGTGGTAGACTGCTGACCTAAAGAAATATAACCTAAACCAACATCTTGTATGGTCTTTACCTTTCGATGTATTTTAGGAATAAGTTCAAAAAAGGACACCGCTTCGTCAATGGTCATCTCCAAAACGTCTGCAATCGACTTTCCTTTGTAGCGTATCTCTAAGGTTTCCCTATTAAAACGTTTGCCATTGCAGGTTTCGCATTCCACGTAAACATCTGGTAGGAAGTTCATTTCAATAACCCGTAAGCCACCGCCTTGGCAGGTTTCACATCGCCCCCCTTTCACATTAAAACTAAAACGCCCAGGTTTGTAACCACGAATAGCCGCCTCTTGTGTTTTGGTAAACAAGGAACGAATCTCACTGAATACGCCCGTGTAGGTTGCTGGATTTGAGCGCGGTGTTCTCCCAATAGGAGATTGGTTAATGTCAATGACCTTATCTATGTGTTCTAGCCCCGTAATCTTTTTATAGGGCATTGGTTTTTTAACACCATTAAAATAATAGGCATTCATGATTGGGTAGAGGGTTTCGTTTATTAAAGTGGACTTACCACTACCGGAAACTCCAGTGACACCGATCATTTTACCTAACGGAAACTCAACCTTTACGTTCTTTAAGTTATTTCCTGTACATCCAGAAAGCACTATTTTTTTTCCATTGCCCTTTCTTCGAGTTTTTGGAACGGCAATCTCTTTTACTCCTGTTATGTAATCTGCAGTTAGCGTATGGTGATTTTTAAGTTCCTCTGGTGTGCCTTGAGAAATAATCTCTCCACCATGCTTCCCTGCTTTTGGGCCAATATCTATTACATGGTCTGCACACATAATCATATCTCGGTCGTGCTCTACTACAATAACGGAATTCCCTAAGTCTCGTAAGGATTCTAGTGATTTGATGAGTCTTGCATTATCACGTTGGTGTAGGCCAATACTCGGTTCATCTAAAATATAGAGAACACCTACAAGCTGACTCCCAATCTGTGTCGCCAAACGTATCCGTTGTGCTTCGCCACCGGAGAGGGATTTAGAACTTCTGTTCAAGGATAGGTAATCTAGACCAACATCCAATAAAAACTGAATACGGGTACGGATTTCCTTTACAATCTCTCCTGCGATTTTTAATTGATTCCCTTCTAGCTTTTGTTCAAGGGCTGCAAAAAAAGCTGCTAGTTCCGAAATATCTAAATGGGCTACTTCGGCAATATTCCTGTCATCTATTTTAAAATTAAGGGACTCCTTACGCAACCGGGCACCTTCGCAGGTAGGACAGGTAATTTGGTCCATATATTCCTTTGCCCATCTTTTTATCGAGGTAGTTGCAGCGGTCTCAAACTGACTTTTTATAAAATTGGAAATCCCCTCATAGTCAATTTTATAGGTGCGTTTTACGCCTAGGCTCTTGGAGTCGACCTCAAAATTTTCATTGCCGCCTTTTAATAGCACCGCAATCGCTTCCTCCGGAATTTTTTCAATGGCGTCTGTCATTTCAAAATTATAGCGCTGTGCAATGGTCTCTATTTGTTTAAAGGCCCATGATTTCTTGTATTCGCCCAAAGGCGCAATTCCTCCCGCTTTAATGGAAAGTTTTTTGTTAGGAAATATCTTTAAGTCGTTTACTTCGTATACATGACCCAAGCCACTGCAATAGGGACACATTCCCTTTGGAGAGTTAAAGGAGAAGGTGTTGGGTTCCGGAACAGGGTAGGAGATACCTGTGGTAGGGCACATGAGATCCCGACTGAAATATCTGGGTTCTGATGTTCCTTCCTCCAAAATCATCAACACATTATCACCGCTGTACATGGCGGTATTGATGGTCTCTGAAATACGCTTGTGCAGGTCTTCAGTTTCTACCACCTTCAAACGATCTATAACGATTTCTATGTCATGGACTTTGTAGCGGTCCACTTTCATGCCCTTTACAATATCCTTGACCTCACCATCTACTCTAACTTTTACAAAACCCTGCTTGGCAATCTGCTCAAAAAGCTCTCTATAGTGCCCTTTTCTAGATTTTATGATGGGCGCTAGCACATTTATTTTCTTTCCACGATAGGATGCTATGATCAGCTTTTTTATCTGCTCATCGGTATAGCTTACCATTTTTTCGCCCGTATTGTAGCTGTGCGCGTCTCCGGCACGGGCAAAAAGTAAACGTAAAAAATCGTAAATCTCGGTAATAGTGCCTACGGTAGACCGTGGTGATTTGGAAGTCGTCTTTTGTTCAATGGCGATTACTGGTGATAAACCATCAATTTTATCCACATCTGGGCGTTCCAAACCTCCTAAAAACTGCCGGGCATAGGCCGAAAAGGTTTCTATAT
>JBLIEO010000054.1:0-13369 GCA_047633095.1 Maribacter sp. | reverse complement strand
ATTTTTAGAAAAAATACAGCACTTGAAATATCCTTTTCAACCCTTAAAGAGAAGCCATACCCTACTTGCATTTGGCCTATTCGTTTGGATATTTGTTTTCCTATATCTTACCGAACCCTTAGGTGTTTGGACTTACTATATTTAACTGGACATAAAGTTAAGAGCGTGTTCGCTGTTTAAATTAACTTTGAAAAATGTCAAGAGAAAAAAGAAATTACACCGTAGAGTTTAAGGAAAAAGCCATGGAACTTACTTACGCACATGTGGTAGCGCTATCGAGATATGCAGGGGATTATATACCTACATCTATATTGAGCCGCTGGCGCAGCGAATCCGATGTTTGTGGCAAGAACAGTTTTCCGGGCAAGGGAAATCCGAAACTGACGGACCAGCAACGTGAGATTGCTGAGTTGAAGAAAAGGTTAAGGGATGCCGAACTGGAACGTGATATCCTAAAAAAGGCGACAGCCATCTTCTCCTAGGGCGATAGGAAAAATATAGGTTCATCAAACACCACAAATTTAAATTTCCAGTTGAGAAGATGTGCAAAATATTCAAAGTAAGGAAAAGCAGCTATTATAATTGATTGGGTTGGTGGCCATCTAAAAGATGCTTGGAAATCAGGCCATAACATCACTCATCCATGATGTTTTCAAAGATAGTTTTAGGAGTTATGGGGCACCAAGGATCAAAGAGGAGCTCTCAAAAAAGGGATAGCGTGTTTCCAGACCAAGAGTCGCCAGGATAATGAGGGCCAATAATCTGTTTGCCAGAACAAAGCCCAGGTTCAAGATTACAACGGACAGCAAACACAACTATCCATTGGCCCGCAATATTTTGAACCAGAACTTTACGGTATTTAGAAAGAACCAAGTCTGGCTATCGGATATTACCTATATAGAGACTAAACAGGGATGGATGTACCTTACCGTAATCATCGATCTGTTCCATAGAAAGGTCGTGGGGTGGTCGATGGGCGAAACCTTGAATATAAGCGATACTATAATCCCTGGTTGGAATATGGCCGTTAAATCAAACGATATCACAAAAGAACTCATATTTCATTCCGATAGGGGGTCTCAATATGCCAGTTATGGATTTGCCGATATCCTGAAAAACCACAATGCCCCTATAAAACAAAGTATGAGCAGAAAAGGTAATTGTTGGGATAATGCGTTGGCAGAATCATTTTTTAAGAGCTTAAAGGTAGAATGGGTCTACAGACATAGCTATAGCCTTAGATCGGAAGCCGAGCTATCTGTCTTTCAATGGATAGAAACTTGGTACAACAGAAGAAGAATGCACTCTACTTTGGGGTATAAAACTATAAAGGAATTTGAAATAGAAATGTTCAATCAAAAAACAGCAGCATGACTCTTATTTAATTGTCCACTTTTTTGTTGCAAGTCCATTTTCTATTTTATCAATGTGTAAGGAGGTAAACCCTAATTCCCAACTTAGAATCCTAGGAGCTTATAATTCAACAAGTAAGAAGTAAACCGACTCGGTGCGAAAGCGATAAGAAAATTTTACTTTTTAGAAAGTCTCGTTATTTCAACAAATAGATTATTCAATTCATAAGGGGCACAACATACGTTTCCAGAGCCGATTCTTTTTTTGTTACTTTGCGCGTATTCAAAAAAATAAAAAAATAGCATGGAAGTTCTCGGTATTGATATAGGTGGCTCTGGGATTAAAGGAGCTTTGGTAAACTCTGTAACCGGAGAAATGTTGACCAAAAGACATCGCATACCAACTCCGGAAGGGAGAAAGCCAAAAGATATAGCTGCGGTAGTAGCACAAATCGTAAAACACTTTGATTACAAGGGCCCAGTTGGTGTTGGTTTTCCAACCGTGATAAAGCATGGTATCTGCAAATCCTCAGGGAATCTTGATAAAAAGTGGTTGGGCATGGATGTGAAAGCCCTGTTCAGTGATGCCACTGACTTACCAGTTACGGTAATTAACGATGCCGATGCTGCGGGCTATGCGACGATGAATTATGGCATAGGAAAAGGAAAAAAGGGACTTGTAATTATGATTACCATTGGTACAGGTTTAGGTAGTGGGGCGTTTTGGGACGGGGAATTGATTCCCAACTTTGAACTAGGCCAGATACCTTATAAAAAATATAAAAAAATTGAGCTCTGGGCAGCAGATTCTGCCAAGGAACGTGAAGAATTGAGCTATGACCAGTGGGGAAAGCGCTTTAACAAATTTCTAAAATACGTAGAGTTGATTGTAGCTCCGGAGCTAATTATTTTAGGCGGAGGCGCTTCAAAAGATTTTACTCAATACAAACATCGTATCACCACAGAAACCCCTGTTGTTGCTGCAGAATTAAGAAACTCGGCAGGTATTGTAGGTGCAGCGGCAGCGGCATTGCAACAAGCACTAAAGGATTAACCGTATACGCATTTAGCACGCAGAAACTTCTTTACTGTATTCTATTAATCAGGAGTATACATATCCAAAAAAAGCAGCCCTAGCTTGTTTTGATAAAATAGTATACTACGAACCCACTTTGGGTTGTACTGATGCTTATAATGCTTTGTGGTTTTCGCTAGATTGTTTGCGGTTCTCGTAATTTGCTGCAACGATGACATCAAATTTCTCCGGATGTTCAAAGTTTAATTTGATATCCTTTTCTCTTTCCTCACCTCCAAAAACAACGTGGAGTTCTTTGTTGAGCAAACCTTCTAAACTCTTTACGGCAACAAACTCAGGCGAGTCCATTTTCCTATCCACAAACTTTTGCATCATATCCGTATCGGTGGCGGTGGGGTACGCGCAGGTAACGTGAATTCCGTGCGGTGCCAGTTCGCGGCGCATGCAGTCGGAAAAGTGTTTCAGACCAGCTTTGGTGCTCCCATAAACGGCATAGAAAGGTGTTCCTAAAAGACCTAGGCCTGAAGAAATATTCAAAATACCTCCACTTTTAGCAGCTTTCAATAACGGAATAGAATATTTAGTCAACAGCAGTACCGCAGTAAAATTAACAGCAATCTGATCGTATAATTCTCCATCAGAAAGCTCATCCAATGGTCCGGCAGAAAGAATACCAGCATTATTTATTAGAATATCAAGATAACCCCATTTGTCCTCTATCCGTGCGGCAGCTTCTCTTAAAACATCAATATCGGCGACATCGCCATACACCCTGATAAACTTAATATCAGGATGATTTTTCGTAAGTTCTTTCAGTCTTTTTTTATCCCTAGCAATAATCGCTAAATGGGTTGCACCCCTATTAATTAATTCGGTCACCATACATTTACCTATACCACGTGTACCTCCCGTAATCAAGACTCTTTTACCTTCTAGATTCATTTCCAAGTTTTGGGTTTATCTTTCTTATTTAAACTTAAAGTACTTAAAAAAAATAAGATTTAAGCGTAAGGCTGAATCAAAAAATTAAAATTACCAAGACTTCATTCTTTGGCTAATTAAACTGTGAAGTTGATAATAAATTGATATGAAAAATAAAAATAGTTGCTAGGCTTTTCATTGCCAAAACCAAAAAAACCCTCAACGAACAGGGTTTTTTAGTTATTTTATCAGAAACTTATTAGGATTAGCCCAACTTTTAAGCGATTTTATTTCGTTTACGTTCATTCTCCGTTAAGTAGATTTTACGCAACCTTAAATGCTTAGGCGTCACCTCAACATACTCATCTTTCTGAATATATTCTAAAGCCTCTTCTAAAGAAAATTTAATAGCAGGAACAATTTTTGCTTTATCGTCCGCTCCTGAAGAACGTACGTTTGACATCTTTTTGGTCTTCGTTATATTGACAGTCATATCGTCACCACGAGAATTTTCACCAATAACCTGGCCTTCATAAATATCCTCTCCCGGATCTACAAAAAACTTACCTCTGTCCTGTAATTTATCAATAGAATAAGGAATAGATTTTCCTCTTTCCATAGAAACTAAAGAACCATTTTGACGTTGTGGAATATCTCCCTTCATAGGTTGATATTCTAGGAAACGGTGTGCCATGATAGCCTCACCTGCTGTTGCTGTCAATAATTGGTTTCTAAGACCAATAATTCCTCTTGATGGGATATGGAACTCGCACAGCATGCGATTGCCCTTTGCCTCCATACTGGTCATTTCTCCTTTTCTGATAGAAACCATTTCCACTGCCCTACCTGAAACTTCCTCAGGTAAATCGATAGTCAAATGCTCAATAGGTTCACACTTGACGCCATCTATTTCCTTTATAATTACTTGTGGTTGTCCAATCTGCAATTCGTAGCCTTCGCGTTTCATAGTCTCGATCAATACCGAAAGGTGTAATACCCCACGACCAAAGACCAAAAACTTATCCGCACTATCGGTTGGGTTTAACCGTAAAGCCAAGTTTTTCTCCAACTCCCGCTCTAAACGCTCCTTAATATGTCTGGACGTTACAAATTTCCCATCCTGACCAAAGAATGGACTATCGTTAATCGTAAACAACATACTCATTGTAGGTTCATCTATTGCGATAGTCTTAAGACCCTCTGGGTTTTCAAGATCCGCAATAGTATCCCCTATTTCAAAACCTTCAATCCCTATTATTGCACAAATGTCTCCTGTCTCTACTTCTTTTACTTTCTTACGTCCTAAACCTTCAAAAAGAAAAAGCTCTTTAATTTTAGATTTAACAATATTACCACCTCTTTTTACCAAAGAAATCTGCTGCCCTTCTTTCAAGGAGCCACGCGTTAATCTTCCAATAGCAATACGCCCTGTAAATGACGAGAAATCTAAAGATGTAATTAACATCTGTGTAGTACCTTCTGTTGGCTTAAAAGTTGGTATGTGTTCGATAACCATATCCAAAAGCGGCTCTATATTATCTGTTTCATTTTTCCAGTCCTCACTCATCCAGTTATTCTTGGCAGAGCCATAAACAGTAGGGAAATCCAATTGCCATTCTTCTGCACCCAATTCAAACATCAAATCAAATACCTTTTCATGCACCTCATCAGGGGTGCAATTTTCCTTATCCACCTTATTGATTACCACACATGGCTTCAAACCTAAATCAATAGCCTTTTGTAATACAAAACGCGTTTGCGGCATTGGGCCTTCAAAAGCATCTACCAATAACAAAACACCATCAGCCATGTTCAATACACGTTCTACTTCACCTCCAAAATCGGCGTGACCAGGCGTGTCTATGATGTTTATTTTTGTGTCCTTATAAATAACAGAAACGTTCTTGGAGGTAATGGTGATACCACGTTCCCGTTCCAAATCATTATTATCCAAAATTAAGTCACCTGCATTTTCATTTTCACGAAAAAGGCTACAATGGTACATTATTTTATCAACCAGGGTAGTTTTGCCGTGGTCAACGTGCGCAATAATCGCGATGTTTTTAGTATTGAACATTAGGGTTTATTTTAAGCGTGCAAAGATACTTGATTTTTTTAGACGTTCGCATAATCTTAAGTTATTTTTATCTAACTGATTTTGAGTAGGTTATTTTGTTTTTCCCTAGTACCCAGCCTAATTTGATATCGGAAAGTATCCCTATTCCTGAGTCATTATCCCCTGTAAAAAAACAGGACCAAACGAAACTCCCCAATAAAATTTGGAGTTATACGATCTTTGTATTCTGTAAACTAGACCGCCTACATACAGCAAAGGGCTATCGTATTGGAAATTACGCAATAAGGGAGCTGCTACCTGCAACCTATTGGGGAAAGCTACATAATCTCCAAGAGTGCCAGAAATACGCTTTCCCTTGCTTACTCTACGCCCAAAATTAGTAAAATATCGATAATCCGCTCCCAAATAAGGGGAAATTTCAAACGCTCCATCCCAGTCTGGAATCAGTCCTAATTCAAAGTTCACCGTGGAACGTTCCCCTACTCCAAGTTCATGATTAACACCAGGAAGAACTTAATTCATTTTAAAGAGTTTGTACTCTGATTTATTAGGTTGATTGCGTAGAAAGATCACAGCTTAAAAAAAGGCAAGCTATTAAAACGGATGGGAGTTTCATAAGAAGCAGCTATTTTTAGTACCTGTGAACATATCGTCAAGAATTTGGCCAAATATATCAATCAAAAGTAGGTGTTCGAGATTTTGATTTCATTGGGACCCAACCAAGAGAAAAACTAAATAAAGGGCCATAACCGCTGGGCACACCATCACCTCGGTAGTAGCCAAAACCGAGTTCCGCATTAAAATTAAATCCTTTTCTATAGGTCCTTTGGATGCCATACACCCCTCCAAAAAATTCAAGATTAAAATCATTATTATCCTTTAAACTATTTGTTACTTGTAATACCCCAAAAAAGACACTTCTTGCAGGACCTATATAATTAGCGGAATTACCAACCACATTCTTATTACTATCCAAACGTTCTTGAAAATTATGGTAATACCTAATTCTCGTATTCCAGGCAACACCAAAAGTATAGCCTTCCTCATAGGAGGCCAAACCTGGTGTAAAACTGGTGGAGCCACTTACGTTTCTAAATAACCCTATTTCGTATCTAAATCCCGTGCCAAAGGTAAATTGATGCCGTTCTAAGTTTACGATACCTTTTCCTTTTTCGGAAATACGTTGGGCGTGAAGTTGATGCCCGAAACCATAAATAAATAGAACGACTAGGTATAGTTTTTTTAACATGGTGGTTGCTTTAAGTTCCTAAAGCTAAACAGATACCTCTACCTGTTCCTATGTTTTAATGAAATTTTATGAATTTATTTTGATGATGCGAGGTGAGCGGCGTTAAGTGTTGGGTGGTAAAGGATGAAAGTTCAAGGTTTGTAGTGAAGAATATAATAATATTCAAGCTAAGGTGTCAAACACCCCTACATCAAACAACATCAAAACAACAGATGACTGCTTCGTACCTCCTCGCAAAGACGTTCAATTATTACTTTTTACTTTTTTCCTGCTACCAACTGTTTACTTTTTCCTAGAAGCTACCATCTACGCGCTATGAAGTACCTCCCAACATACCAGCGTTTCTCACTGAAGATTCAGCCGATACTTAAATTTACAACAGGATAAATAGCGGCCTCAAATTGCCCAGCGTAATGGGCCGTTCCCGCATCTACTGAAAAATTAAAAACAGAATCATAACTGCGCTGTAGTCCGGTTACGAGTCCAGCATAACCAAATGAGCCTTTTACAACTTCATTATTTATAGTTTGCGTATCTGGAAAAACGCGGTAACAGCAGGTGCTATATAATTGGCAGAATTCCCATAAATAGCTTTTCTATTCCCTTGGCGGGCTTCAAAATTATAGTAATACCGATATTGTACTGCAACTATGGGGGGAAATCCAAACTCCTCACACACCTCAGTTAATAAAGGGTCTAAAGCCATTTCTAAGCCTGCCTTTATATCCAAGTTGGTATTGACGCCTAGTTCCATTTCATATTCCAAACCAGAATGTATAAGGTTTACCTTAAATTGGCGCAGCTCACAATTCTTACCAAACTGTGCCATTGCACAGCTGGCAAACAAAAGTACTATCATTAAAAACGTACTTTGTAGTCGTAGCAAGTGCAGATATGGGTTTATTGCAATGGCACGGCAATACAACAGAACGCAGCTTAAAATAGTATCTTCGCCTAAAACTATTTTAGCATGAACCTGTCTCTAATACCCCAAATTAAGCATTCCGATTCCAAGAACTTCTTTTTGCTGTCTGGTCCTTGCGCCATTGAAGGGGAAGATATGGCCTTGCGCATTGCAGAACACATTGTAACCCTAACGGACAAACTTAACATCCCCTATATTTTTAAGGGAAGTTTTAAAAAGGCTAATCGAAGCAGAATGGACTCCTTTACGGGTATTGGAGACGAAAAAGCATTAAAAATACTACGAAAAGTATCGGAAACTTTTAAAGTACCAACGGTAACAGATATTCACACCGAACAGGATGCTGCTATAGCTGCAGCATATGTAGATGTATTACAGATTCCCGCTTTTTTAGCGCGCCAGACCGACTTACTGGTTGCCGCTGCACACACCGGAAAAATGGTTAATATTAAAAAGGGACAGTTTATGAGTCCCGAAAGTATGAAACACGCAGTTACTAAAATCACCGAGACCGGAAACCAACAAGCAATAATTACTGACCGTGGCACTATGTTCGGGTATCAAGATATGATCGTTGATTTTAGGGGTGTACCTATCATGAAACAATATGCGCCTGTGGTTTTAGATGTTACCCACTCCCTACAACAACCCAACCAGGCATCAGGAGTTACTGGCGGTAGACCTGCACTTATTGGAACAATGGCACGAGCAGGTATTGCAGCTGGGGTAGACGGGCTTTTTATAGAAACCCATTTTGACCCTGCAAACGCCAAAAGTGATGGGGCGAATATGTTGGATTTAGGTTTGCTTGAAAAATTATTAACCGACTTAGTCGCTATACAGACTACGATAAATAGTCTTTAAGCATAGATAAGATATCATTTAATAAACGTAACCACACGATGAAAAAGACACTTTCAATTTGTTTTCCTATTCTTTTGACAGTGCTATTTTTCTCTTGTGGTGAAACGACACCCAAGAAAAAAACCAAAAGACCTAATATTGTCTTTATCATGTCGGACGACCATGCCTACCAAGCCATCAGTGCGTACGATACCACGTTAATTCTAACACCCAACATAGACCGCTTAGCAAAAGAAGGCGTTTTATTCACCAATGCATCCGTAACCAATTCTATTTGTGCGCCTTCCAGAGCTGTGATTCTTACCGGAAAACACAGCCACATCAATGGAAAAATTGATAATCTAAGCCCGTTCGACACCACCAATGTTACCTTCCCCATGTTGCTGCAAAAAGCGGGATACCAAACCGCCATGTTCGGTAAATTACATTTTGGAAACAATCCTAAGGGTTTTGATGAATTCAAAATTTTACCGGGACAAGGTGATTATTATAACCCTAGGTTTATTACAAAAGATGGTGATACGACCATCACGGGTTATGTAACCGATATCACGACCGACCTTACCTTGGATTGGATGAAAAAACGACGCGACACTGCAAAACCTTTTTTATTGATGTACCTACACAAAGCCCCCCACCGTAGTTGGTTGCCGGCAGCACGCCATTATCCTGAATTTACAACGAAAACGTATCCATTGCCCACTACCCTTTTTGATGATTACAGTACCCGAGGCGAGGCAGCAAAAACAGCCGAAATGGGCATCTTAAAAGACATGCTTTTAAAATATGATCTTAAAGTGCCTACCGCTGTCTTAGATGAACTGGGGATTTCGGAACGCCTAGGTACTGGTGGGGTAGCCAGAATGAATACCCAACAAAGAGCCGCTTGGGATTCCATTTATGAGCCAATAGCTATAGATTTTATGGAACGCTACCCAGCATTGAACGACTCCACCCTTACGGTGTGGAAGTTTCAACGCTACATGCAGGATTATTTGGGAACTATCGCCGCAGTAGATGAAAATGTAGGACGGTTATTAGATTATTTAGATGTCGAAAACCTAAGCCAAAACACACTGATTGTCTACACCTCCGATCAAGGCTTTTACCTTGGGGAACACGGCTGGTTCGATAAGCGTTTTATGTACAACGAATCGTTCAAAACACCATTATTGATTCGGTGGCCAAATGTGATTACCGCCAATACTACGGAAGACGAACTAGTGCAGAACTTAGATTTTGCCCAAACATTTTTAGAAGCTGCAGGCGTTGCAGCACCAAAAAATATGCAGGGCGAAAGCTTACTGCCACTTTTTAAAAAGGAAAAGAACAAATGGACCCGTGACGCAGTATACTATCACTATTACGAATACCCTGCAGAGCATACCGTAAAAAGACATTATGGTATCGCTACGAAAAAGTATAAACTGATGCACTTTTACTACGATGTAGATCAATGGGAACTCTACGACCTTGAAAAAGACCCTACCGAAACTAACAATGTTTACGATGCTCCAGAATATCAGGATATCGTTAAGCGTATGAAAACCAAGCTAAAAGAGACAAGAAAGAAGTATGCCGATTCTAAGGAACTTGATAGTTTATATATCCAACAGTATCAAAACGATGTACAGGATTAGGTATTCCAAAACTTTTTATCCTTTACGGAATAAGCATCCAATAGAATATATTTAAGCACGGTTTCGTCTATCTCTTCTAAGGAAGTAAACAGTAAAGATTTAATCATTTTACACCCCTCCATCGTCATTTTATAGGCGTGTTTTGTTAGGTAGGCAGACCGCCAAAAACCAAAAGCTACATAGGTTTTTTTATAGAAACGTTTAAGTAGTAAAACGGACTATCAGCTACATAATAACAAGGTAATTTTCATTTAAATTTTAAACTGGCGTCCGGTACCGTTCGCTCAATTACCGATTGCAAATACAACAGCATACTTTTAAAAGGTTCCTCTTGATTTAGAATGTAGTTTTCAGCTGGCTTCATTAGTTTTCTGGCACGATGCGACTACAATTTACTATTTCTTAAACAGATGGTATTAATTTTTACCTTGCTAACCGTTATATTTGAAGTAAACCTCTACCCATGAAATTATATCTTCTTACGCTTGCCCTTTTAGGAACTTTTTTTACCTCCGCTCAAGACCACGCCCATACCGGCGCACAAGCTTTTAACTACCCAGACATTGAAGGGTATAAAACCTTAAAAACCGATCTTCATATACACACCGTTTTTTCCGATGGTAGCGTATGGCCCAATATCCGTGTTCAAGAAGCACTGCGGGAAAATTTGGATGCCATTTCCTTAACGGAACACTTAGAATACCAACCACATTTGGCAGACATTCCGCATGCAGACCGTAATCGTTCCTATACCATTGCCATGCAAGAAGCAAAGGATCATGACCTCCTCATTGTTCATGGGTCGGAAATTACACGCTCCTCCCCTATTGGGCACAACAATGCCGTTTTTATCAAAGATGCCAACAAATTAATGGCAGAAGATGGACTTACCCCTTTTAAAGAAGCAAAAAAGCAAGGGGCCTTTGTGTTTTGGAACCATCCTGCATGGTATGCGCAAAATCCTGATGGGAATCCTACCCTAAGTGATTTTCAAAAAGAACGCATTACAAATGGAGAACTGCATGGAATAGAAGTTATTAATGCGTTTGATTATGCTGAAGAGTCTTTAGCCTTGGCCTTAGAACAGAATTTGACCATAATGGGCACAAGTGATATTCACGGACTCATAGACTGGGATTATACCGAAAAAGGAAACCACCGCCCTATAACCTTGGTGTTTGCAAAAGAGAAAAACCTAGAGAGTATGCAAGAAGCACTATTTTCTGGAAGAACGGTTGCTGTTTACAACGACCTTTTGGTAGGCAAAGAAGAATTCCTAAACCCGTTAATAAAAGCGAGTATAGAAGTTATTACGGCCACCTACCTAGAAAATACTTCGATAGTAAAACTAGAATTAAAAAATAATTCTAGTAGTGATTTGCTATTCGAGAATATAATGGACTTTACCTTCTATGATAGTTCTCCCGTATTCACGATTAAAGGCTTAGAGACAAAAACAGTGCATGTAAAAGCCTTAAAGAAATTAGATGTACTCAATCTTAAATTAAAAGCACTTGGCGCTTATTACGCACCAAAACAGCATCCTCTAATTACATGGGCGATACCTGTGGAATAAAAACACCTGATTAAAAAAGCTTACCCGTTAACGTAAGATTCTAGGTACTTATAACGTGCTGTTAGTTTTCCATGCTGTGTCATGCGAGCCCTATGCAAAACGCCGTTTTTATCGCCATTAAAAAATGCAGGAATTACGTTTTTCACAAACGCTTCTCCAAAACCTACGCTGGCATCCCTGGGTAGTTCACATGGTAAATTATCCACGGCCATAACAGCAACAGCATCAAGGTGCTTAAAATCGGTTTCCGCCTCCGATTGTGGATCATAACCGTAAATAGGGTCGGCTATAGTAGAAGGTCGTATTGTAGATGCTATGGGTCCATCAATATCGCAGCTGACATCTGCCACTACTTTTATCTTAAATTCCGGATGTTTGGCATCTTCTCGGGTGAACAGATACGGAGATCCTTGTCCGTAAAAATGACCGGCGATATAAAAGTCTGTCACCTTTGCAAAACGGAAAAAATTACTTTTATATTCTTTGGGATTCGCAAAAAAATCGGTCTTATTACCACGCACTCCGTCTTTGCGTTTATTATATTCCGATGCATCAATCTGGCAGTAGACCGGCTCGTTAAAATCTTCTTCCAAATATTCTCCAATATTTACCCTGCGCATTCCCATACCATCTAGCATTTCTCTAGAACCATTACCAACCCTGCCCCTACCTGTAATTAGGACTTTAATATTGGGCAGTTTTATTTTTTTTAGCTCAGAAATCAATTCCTGTTGGTCGGTCAGCGTTTCTGCTTTTGGCAATTCAAAAGTTCCATATTTTAATCCATATGCTCTAAAGCCATTATAGGCGCCTACGATACCTGCATACCTCCCAAAAGCAACCAAACGTTGTTCTTTCTCGTTGGTAATAACCTCATGGTCATACAGCTCAATATTCTTATCAAGCACAGCCTTTAATAAGGAACTATTATAGGGTTGTTCTTTAATGGTATGAGAAAAGAAGAAATATTTTTTATTGGGAATCAAGTTTTCAATCGGCACTTCCTTTACCCCTATAAGTACATCACAGTTGGCCATTTTTGATACTACATTAAGCCCAAGAGTACGGTATGCATCGTCCGAAAACGTACGAATTAGAGAAGGCTCAATAACAATTTCTGCCTGGGTATGTTCCCTAAGTATTATTTTACAAGCTTCTGGAGATAATACCACTCTCCTATCCGGTGGATTTTTACGTTCTGTGATGATACCGAATTTCATGTGCAATATGGAGTTTACTAGTTAGTAGCTACTGCTCTTACTGCCATAGTTTCAGCAGTGTTACTATCGTGTTACAATGGCATGCTATTTGCCTAAATATAATAGGTTTTGCAAGGGTAAGCAAACTTTTGATTAACTTCGCAATCCTTAATTAAAATAGTTCTTTGATAAATATTGTTGTTCTATTTAAAAATAGATTTCCGCCTACGTGGAAATGACAATGGGGCCGACTGGTTTTGACAGCGAGACCAATGGCAATGTAAGCATGTCGAGCGCTGAGGTACAGCTCGTTAATATCATACTTCACACTTTTAATTGGCGAAAACAATTACGCTCTTGCCGCTTAATCCGAATTACAGTAGGATTTAGCCTCGTCCCTACAAGGTAGGGAAGCGAGATGTTCCTGGGTAGCCCTTGTTGATGGCGACCCACTTAGGAGCACCAGAAAAGTCAACATAAGGTTATTGTTTGCTTTGGCAATAACACTAAAACTTAAGAAGCTAAGCGTT
>JBLIEO010000053.1:0-13451 GCA_047633095.1 Maribacter sp. | reverse complement strand
CAAGAGAAAACGGTATCCGGGATGGTTACCGATCAAGACGGGCTTCCCTTGCCCGGGGTTAACATAGTTGTTGAAGGAACAACCAATGGAACTCAAACTGATTTTGATGGTAATTACGCCATCACAGCAGCGTCAGGGCAAACACTCCTCTTTACGTATATTGGCCAAAAGAACGAGAGACAACAAGTAGGTGCTGGCAACACTATTGATGTACAAATGTCGGAAGATGCGCAAGCATTGGAAGAAGTTGTTGTTACCGCACAAGGTATTAAGCGGGAGAAGAAAGCCTTGGGTTATGCAGTTACTTCGGTAGGTGCCGAGCAATTGGAGGACAGAGCCGAGGGTGATGTTGCCAGAGTACTTTCCGGTAAAGTGGCAGGGGTGAACATTACAGCTGCCGGTGGTGCTGCAGGTTCGGCAACCAATGTGGTTATTAGGGGCTTGAACTCCTTTAGCGGAAACAACCAGGCGTTGTTTATCGTGGATGGTGTTCCGTTCGCTAATGACACCAATCAACAAGGAAGTTTTATAGGTGGAAACACAGGGGGCTCACGTTTCTTGGATTTAGATCCGAACAACATTGCGAATATAGAAGTGCTTAAAGGACTTTCTGCCGCTACATTGTATGGTACTCAGGGTAGAAATGGTGTTATTTTAATCACCACCAAAGCGGGTTCTACTACCACCGGTCCTAAGAAAACCGAAATAACAATTTCCCAGTCTTATTTTGCAAACGAAATTGCTTCCACGCCAGACTACCAAGATGATTATGGTAATGGCTTTGACCAAGCTTTTGGATGGTTTTTCAGTAACTGGGGACCTAGTTTTGAAGAAGGTGGCACTGCAGGTTGGGGAGCACAGAGCTCAATAGATGCGAACGGTACTTTAGCGCACCCTTACTCTACTGCTTCTTCTGCTACCGGTATTCCACAAGCGTTTCCAGAATTTGCTGATGCACGTTACGATTGGAAACCTTACGATTCCTTTGAAGAATTCTTTAGACCAGGTAATACGATTAACACAAATATCAATATTTCAGGGTCATCGGATGACGGTAACACCTCTTTTAATGCCAACATTGGTCATTTAAACGATGAAGGTTTTACACCTGGGAATTCATTTGATAGGCTAAACGTTTCATTAGGTGGTGTTGCCAAGCTGAGCAACAAATTCACGATCCGTGGTACTATGAACTACGCAAGATCAAACGTTTTCACCCCTCCTGTTGCCGCAAGTAGAGGTAATGGTACTGATGGTCTTTCTGTCTTTGGTAATGTATTCTTCACTCCGCGAAGTGTTGACCTTATGGGATTACCGTTCGAAAACCCAATTGATGGAAGTAGTGTTTACTATCGTCAAAACAATAGTATCATAAATCCTAGATGGACGGCTAAGAACGTTGTGTACAATCAGGATACAAGTAGGTTCAATTGGAATTTATCTGCCGATTATGAAATCAACGACAATCTTAATGTAAATTGGAGATCTGGTTTAGATTTTTATAATGAAAGAAACATCAATAGTTCCAACAAAGGAGGTGTTGAGTTCAACAGCGCTATTTTTGGATTCCTACAAACCTATGATAACAATAATCGTATTTGGGATCATTTTGTTTCCCTTAACGGTAATTATGATATTTCTGAAAAATTAGGGGTTTCGTTTACTGCTGGTGCTACAACACGTTCTGACTTTTTCGACAGAAGTGGTGTAGGTAGTACAGGACAAATAGTTTTTGGTGTAAAAAGACACTTTAATTATGAAAATCAGACGCCAATACAATTTTCAAGAAAAAGAAACATTGTGGGTATATTAGGTTCGGCGATTTTCGATTACGATGATTATTTGTTCCTAAACGTTAGCGCCCGTAGAGACTGGGTATCCAATTTCCAAAGCGCCAACAACAATATCACGTATCCTGGAGCTAGTGTATCTTTCTTGCCTACCAATGCCTTTAGGGGAATCAAATCAGAAAATGGGTTGAATTTCTTGAAGGTAAGAGCAAGTTATGGTACTTCTGCGAACTTTGATACCAACTCTGCTTATCCAACCGTTGGTTTTACGGAGCAAAATACTCAGATATTCAACGATCCAATTGGCGGCGGATTACTTACGACCAATCAAATAGCTGGTTTTAGGGCCAATCCTGATTTGAAGCCAGAACTCTTAGAGGAACTTGAATTTGGAGTAGAAACTAAATTATGGAAAAATAGAATATCACTTGATTTTACTTATTTTAAGAAAAAAACAAACGATTTGATAGTTCAACGACCTCTTGCGCCTTCAACTGGTTTCACTGTTACGCAAAGTAATGTAGGTGAAATTCAAAATGAAGGTTTTGAAGCGGATTTTGGAATTGATTTGGTTAGAAGCGAAAATTTCTCGTGGAATTCAAGAGTGAATTTCTATGCAGACAATCCTGTTGTAACAGAACAAGATGAAGATCAAATTTTCTATGCAGGTTCCCTAGCCGAGGGCGGTGGACTTTTTAGAGGATCAAACGTAGCCCAAAAGGGTAAGTCGTTAGGTTCAATAGTTGGTACAGCAATTCAGCGCGATGACAATGGAAATTTCCTAGTGAACGCTGCGGGTAATTATCAAGTAGCAGAACAAGATGCAGATGGCTTCGCACCAATAATAGGTGATGCTGTTGCAGATTATACGATGAACTTTATTAACACCCTACGTTATAAGAGCTTAAGCCTAAACTTTCAAATAAACCACACAGCTGGTGGAGATATGCTGTCTAGTACTGTAGCTACCCTTTTAGGTAGAGGTCTTATTGTAGAAACTGCAGACAGGCTGGGAACATATATCTTACCGGGAGTGAAAGCGGATGGTAGTGTTAACAATACACAAATTAACAACTCCACTTACTATTTCTCTAACCTTTTGTTCGGACCAACGGAAACGCGGATTTATGACGCGTCTGTTATTCGTCTACAAGAAGTTTCCTTAACCTATGCGCTACCAACAAAGTTCTTGGAAAAAACACCATTTGGACAGTTAACGTTCACAGTTCAAGGTTTTAACCTTTGGTACGATGCTTACAACATGCCAGATGGAGCTAATTTTGATCCTAACGTACAAGGTGTTGGTGTTGGTAATGGTCAAGGATTTGATTTTATAAATGGTCCTAGTGCAAGAAGATATGGATTTACTGTAAAGGCGTCATTCTAACAAAAATTAATACGAATATAAGATTATGAAAAATATTTTTAAACAAATCACAGCGGTGCTTCTAACCGGCCTTACATTTATGGCCTGTGAGACGACCAATCTGGACTTGACCGTAAGTCCTAATGAATTGTCACCGACACAATCGGACCCCAATTTATTATTGAATTCCATTCAATTGGCTTATGCGTCAAACCAATATTCCTTTAGTGATACTGCAGCGGAATTAACTCGTGTCGAATATTTTGGCTCTAGAGACTACTTTAACGGACTTTCTGGTGCTACCTTAAATGGGGTATGGGAAAGAACATATAGTTCCGGTGGAAACATTCCAGGGAGTTTTGTTGATGTTGGTATCTTACCCAACCTACAAGCTCTAGAGGTTCTTGATGCTGAAAGTGACGTTAATTATTCATTCCACATCGCGTTGGGTAAAATAATGTATGCACATTCACTTATGCAATTGGTTGATATGCTTGGAAGTGCTGCGTTCACTCAGGCAGGTAACGCTGGTGAATTTCCAGCCCCTGCTTTGGATAGTGGAGATGTAGTATATAACGGGGCACTTACCCTATTGGATGAGGCCGAAGCTTTATTAGCCTCCGATCCTAGCGACCAAGGAGCTTCAGACCTTTTCTATGGTGGAGATACCGAAAAATGGACAAAAGTAATTAACTCCATACGTTTGCGTACCTACAAAAACACCAACAATAAGGCGGCTTTTGACGCTGTTGTAGCCGGTGGAAACTATATTTCCTCAGCAGAGGACGATTTTGAATTGCGATATGGTACTAGTGAACTACAACCGGATGATAGACATCCTGATTACGCGGCCAGTTATACGCCTACAGGTGTTGGACCTTATCAGTCAAACTGGTTAATGGATTTAATGTTACAGAATGACGATCCTAGAATACGGTATTATTTTTATCGTCAGGTTAACGGTACCCCAGGTGCAATAGATGTCGACGGTAACCTAATACCTCCAAATGAAGAGACTATATCTTGTTCTTTTTTCGTGCCACCACCTCATTATGATGGATTTATTTTTTGTAGTGTAGATAATGGCTATTGGGGTAGATCTCACGGTAACGATGAAGGTGGCCCACCGGATGGATTCTTAAAGACTGCTCCTGGTGTTTATCCAGTTGCCGGTAGATTTGATGATAGCCAATTTGGGGATCCAGATCCTACTACCGGTGTACTTACTGCTCCAGGCGTTGGTCTTGGCCAAGGTGGAGGAGGTGCCGGTATAACACCAATAATCCTTTCTTCTTATGTTGATTTCTGGATTGGTGGAATGGCAGCTACGGATGCCGAAAAAGCAGCCGCTCTAGAATTAGGTTTAGAAAAATCAATTTCTAAAGTGCAATCGTTTGGTGCCTTAGATGGTAGTGCTGATTTATCATTTGCTCCAACTGCTACAGATGTAACGGAATATATTGAAGATACCGTTACAGCTTTCAATGCAGCTACTGGCGATGACAAAGAGAATATCTTTG
The DNA here is from genome assembly GCA_047633095.1 of Maribacter sp. Taxonomy (GTDB): domain Bacteria; phylum Bacteroidota; class Bacteroidia; order Flavobacteriales; family Flavobacteriaceae; genus Maribacter. Next base: position 8,775 of record JBLIEO010000053.1, on the reverse strand, counting down.
CCGAACAGTACTTTACCACTTTATATGGAGGTGCTTTTGAATCGTACAACTATTATAGAAAAACAGGATTTCCGACTACGGTGTTCCCTAACTGGGAGCCAAATCCGGGAGCATTTCCTAGAACGCTTTTATACCCTCAAACGGAGGTATTGAACAACCCGAATATTTCTCAAAAGTCTGATTTAACAACACAGGTTTTTTGGGATACCAATCCGGCGAGTCCAACATTCCCTCCTGCTAACTAAAATATCATAGAAAAATGAAAAAACATAAATTTATAAACAGACTACTTTTAGTTGGAATGGTTGGTATACTATTCGCAGCATGTGCAGAAGGAGACCTAATCTTTGACGAAATTATCTCAGTTGAAAAAAGAGGTTCCACACTAAGAACCATTGAAGTTACGCAAAGTGAAGTCGAATACGATATCCCTTCAGAATCTCTAATCGGCGGTGGCTTTAGCGCCACAGTCGAAGTACAAGACCAAGAAAATGGTAACTTACTTCAATCCTTGGATGTGTATATTGGTTATAATGACAAAACCAGTGATAAAGGTGATTCTAGCGTAGGTGATACGGAAGTGTTGGTGGAATCTTTCTCTTTAGCAGATGGCACTATCGGCCCAGTTGATCTTCCAAGATTTACGTATGCTGCAACCGCAGCAGAACTGCAATCTGCAGTGGGTATACTTGGTGACCAAATTTTTGGGGGTGATGCTTTTACCATACGTTTTGAAATTGTAAGAACAGATGGTGAGGTGTATTCTGCAGCTGATAACTCCGGTACGATCACCGGTTCTTATTTCTCCTCTCCCTTTGAATATGAGGCATCTTTGGTTTGTGGACCAAAGCCTACCCAAGCAGGTACTTGGACTGTTGATATGCAAGATGCTTACGGAGATGGATGGCAGTCTACTACCGGTGATGGTGGTGGCCCTGCTATCATAGTTACTTTATCTGATGGTACGGTGTACGAAATAGGATTGTGTACACCCTACGAAGATTCAGAATTTGATTGTACCGCCGGAGACGCAGAAGGTACTGCTACCTTTGAAGTTCCACCAGGGCAAACAGCTAATGCACTGATTGATTTTCAGGGAGATTTCTGGGGTGAAATTTCATTCCAAATTTTCTCACCAGCAGGTAGTCTAGTTGCAGATATTGGAACAGGTACAGCTGCCGGCCCAATTGCAATAGATTATTGCGCTGACTAATTTTATATATAAATTAAATATGCTTAAAAAGGGGTTGCTTTGCAACCCCTTTTTTATTTTAGTTTATTTCTAAATTAATACACGATTAAAACATTTCTAACTCAATTAATTCAAATTTGAATCGTAAAGTCTTTCTGTTTCTTGATTTTCATACCTATTTTACTATAACTTTGCAAACGCTAATATTGCACAACTGATGAGCCCATTCAAAAAAATATCCATAGCCCTATTCGTAATCGGATTTTTCGTTACTTGTTCTCGGGAGAATAGTAGAAAACATCCAACACCTGTTACTGAACCAATTTTTGAAAAAATAGCATCGACTTCAAGCGGCATTACATTTGAAAACACAATCCTAGAAGATATTGAAACCCAAGAGAACTTATTCAACTATGACTATTTCTATAACGGAGCTGGAGTGGGTATTATAGACTACGATAACGATGGCCTGCAGGATATCTTCTTTTGCGGTAACCAAGTAGCCAATAAATTATATAAAAATCTTGGTGATTTTAAATTTAAAGATGTATCAGATTACGCAAGTATTAATATTAATAAAGAATGGAGTAACGGCGTAAGCATCATTGACATAAACAATGATGGCTGGCAAGACATTTATATCTCGCAAGGTGGACCACATTCAAGGGAAAAACGTGCCAATCTACTTTATGTAAATCAAAAAAACGGTACCTTTTTAGAACAGGCGCATATTTATGGGCTTGCCGATCAAGGTATCAGTACACAAACTGTCTTTTTTGATTATGATAATGACAACGATTTGGATTGCTTCGTCATGAACGAAAACGAATTGTATGGTGTTGATCCAATCAACCTTTATAAACTTGCGAACAACTCTAAAGATGCTAAATATTATAATAGCTCTCATTTCTATGAAAATCAAAACGGAACATTTATAGATATCACTAGAGAAGCCGGTTTTGAGCGTCCTATATTTGGCCTGGGATTATCGGTGTCAGATATTAATAACGACAACTTACTTGACCTCTATGTAGCCAGTGACTACTACATTCCCGATGCCCTATTTATAAATAATGGCGATGGCACCTTTTCGGATAAGGTGAAATCTTACACACAACAAATTTCTTACTACGGAATGGGTGTTGACATAGCAGATATCAACAATGACGGTCTACAAGATATATTTGTATTGGACATGGCAGCTAATGACCATGTTAGATCCAAAACACTAATGGCTTACATGAACACTGCTAGGTTTGACTATCTAACTAACACAGCTGGCTTTCATCATCAGTACATGTATAACTCCTTACAACTCAATTTAGGCAACAATAAATTCTCTAACATTGTTCAACAGACAAATTTAGCCAGTACTGACTGGAGCTGGTCTGTTCTCCTAGGGGATTACGATTTAGATTCGGATAAAGACGTTTATGTTACCAATGGCTATAGAAGGTATGCTTTGGACAATGATTTACAACAGAAAGTGTATAACGCCAAAGTCCAGTACAAAGGAAATGTTCCAATTGATGTAAAAAAGAGACTGTATGAGTCTATGCCGTCTGAGAAATTGGAAAATATATTATTTGAGAATAATGGAAGTTTAGACTTTAATGAAAATGCGAAAGATTGGGGCCTAAATGATTTTTCGTTTAGTAACGGTGCCGCGAATGCCGACTTGGATAATGATGGTGATTTGGATTTGGTAGTAAATAATATGGATGATACGGCATTTCTATACAAGAACACTGCAAAGGAAAAGAAAAAAGGTAACTATCTTATTATTAAACCTCTCGGTAATTTAAGTGAGTCCTATCCTAAAATTAAAATCTTTTATGATACTGATAAACATCAAATTATTGAATCAAGATCGGTACGAGGATACCGTTCCTCTCATCAGAACATAGGACATTTTGGTCTAGGCAATGAGACAAGTGTAGATTCCTTGCATGTAACTTGGCCTAGCGGAAAACAAAATGTTGCTTACAACATTAAGGCTAACCAGACATTGGCAGTTCACGAAAATAAATCTGTTGACAACGTACCATTTGTGCCCAATAAACCAGAACTATTTAACTCGGTTGACCCTAAAACATTAGGCATATCCTATTCCCATCAAGAGAATTTTTACAACGATTTTGAAAAAGAAATTCTGTTACCTTACAAACAGTCTACTCAAGGACCTTTCGTTGAAAAGGGAGATATTAATAATGATGGAAGAACGGATATATTACTTGGGGGTGCCTCTGGACAGAGCACAAAACTCTATTTACAAACTATAGACGGTAAATTTGCCTTAAAAAAAGTTCCTGCTTTCGAAATTGACAAAAATTATGAAGACACCGCAGCTCTTTTCATAGATATAGAAAATGATGGCGATCTTGATATTTTCATTGTAAGCGGAGGAAATGAATTTGCCGAATATTCATCACTATACGCCGATAGGTTGTATATCAACGATGGATTAGGCAACTATGAAAGAAACGAACAAGAAGTTTTAAACAGTTTTACAGAATCCGGTAAGACTATTGCGGGCTTTGACTATAACAACGATGGCTTTACGGATATTATAGTCGGTAATAGAATCAAGCCCCAGAACTATCCTCGTTTTGCTCCTTCAAAGATGTATAAAAATAATAAAGGTACATTAGAGGATGTAACCAAAGAGGTTTTCCCAGAATTAGAAGATTTCGGAATTATTAATGATATTTTAATTACAGATTTTAACGGTGACAATCAAAAAGATGTTATTGCTTTAGGTGAGTGGGCGAAAATTGGTTTTTTTCAGAATAATGATGGAATCTTCAACGAACAAAAAGAACAAGGTTTTAGCAATGAAAAAGGATGGTGGTACACTATTAATGAAACCGACGTCAATAATGACGGTAAACCAGATTACCTTGTGGGCAATGTTGGTGAAAACTTTAAATTTAAGGCGAGCAAAAAGAAACCCCTTAAAGTATATGCCAACGATTTTGATGATAATAATACCCCTGATATAGTTCTCAGTACAAAATATAATGGTGAATTTGTACCGATTCGCGGTAGAGAATGCTCCTCACAACAAATGCCATTTATTAAAACTAAATTCAAAACATACAATGAGTTTGCCAATGCAAAATTAGTCGATGTATATGGTGATAAATTAGAGACTGCCTATGAAAATGAAGTAACGACATTTAGTTCAATTCTTCTTTTAAACAAAGGAAATGGTAATTTCAGCGTCAATAAGTTGCCCTTTAGCGCCCAGTCCTTTCCAATTTTAACTGTTGTTTTTAAAGATTTGAACAATGATGGCTATGAAGATTGTATTTTGGGGGGCAACATTTATGAAACTGAAGTAGAAACGCCAAGGTTAGACCATCTCTCCGGTGTAGTCCTACTATCAAACCAAGAAGACGGTTATAAAGCTATACCAAGAAATCATACCGGTTTGTATTTAGAAGGAAATGTTAAAGCAATGACATTGCTTAAGACTACTAATAATAGAGAACTTTTGATAACCGCGATAAATAATGCAGGTATACTTATTAACTCTTTAAATTAAACCTCCTTAACCCACATTACCCATATTAATTCTATGATTTATCACACTTTAACAAAAAATTATACGCAAGCAAATAAGAATTAATTTACTTTGAAAAAAAAAATGAAAACAAGCATATTTTCCATTATTACTTTCTTTACAGTCTCTTTAGTAACAGCACAAACCTTTGGCACAGTGAATACAACCAGTGTTGGAGGCGCTGGAGGCGCAAGCAACGCGGCAATTTCCTATTTAATGGGCGACGTCCGTAACGGGGACCAAAAGAGAAGAGGACCACAGGCAGACATACAGGGCACTGCATATACCTCGGATTCCTTTTTACCCGGAAAGTTGTTTTACAAAGATGAGGTAGAATCCACTGTGTTTTACAGGTATAATGCTTACATGGAAGAAATTGAAATCAAAAAGACAAACTCTCCCGATGCAGAGGTGCAAGGCTTGCATAGAGATAAATATATTTATGTGAGACAACCTGATGGTAAAACAATGAGCTTTAAGACGTTCATTGACAAGAACGGTTTGACCCAAAACGGTTATTTAACTTCATTGGTTGATGGCACCTATAAATTTTACAAAAGGGTTGAAATAAAATATACCGAGGGACAAAAAGCGCAAAATTCATTTGTAAAAGCGATTCCACCTAGATTTGCACAATTTACAGAATACTATTTAGAGGTACCTGGCAGAAACAGAATTGACGAAATCAATATTTCAAATAGATGGTTAATAAAGCTAATGCCAAAAGAAAAACAGATTACCTTAAAGAATTACCTTAAAACAAATAAAATTAAAGTTAAAGACGAGGCTGACATAATTACAGTTTTAAATTGGCTTAATGCTAACTAATTGATACTTTCAAAATTTATAAGAAGCACTCAATAGAGTGCTTTTTTTATGTTTAAATTTGAATATGAAAAACGAAACTACAATTTACGGCATAAGAGCCATTCTTGAAGCCATAAATTCTAAGGAAGAAATAGACAAGGTCTTTATCCAAAAAGGGTTAAAAGGGGATTTAATAAAAGATTTAGAACGGCTACTACGTCAAAACGATATTACGGCTGCTTACGTTCCGATAGAAAAGCTAAATAGGCTTACGAAAAATAACCATCAGGGCGCGGTTGCCAACATCTCCCCAATTTCCTTTATTTCGTTAGAAAATTTAGTAGAAACTACCGCTAACAAAGGCAAACCTGCCCTTTTCCTGCTATTAGACCAACTCTCTGATGTACGTAACTTCGGTGCTATCATACGAACTGCGGAATGTACAGGTGTAGATGGTATTATTATACAAAAGAAAGGAGCTGCCCCAGTAACGGCAGATACTATAAAAACCTCTGCAGGTGCTGCATTTAAAGTACCTATTGCTAAAGTAGACCATTTGAAAGATGCCGTTTTTTACCTTCAAGCCTCCGGAATTAAAATAATTTCTGCAACGGAAAAAACAAATCAATCGGTTTATGATGTATCCTTCACAGAACCAATAGCAATTGTAATGGGTTCCGAAGATCGCGGCATTACACCTTCGATTATAAAAGCATCTGACTTTACCGCTAAAATTCCATTACAGGGAGAAATAGCGTCTTTAAACGTTTCAGTTGCCTGTGCAATTTTCCTCTATGAAGCAGTTAGACAACGTTTAGGCAGTTAAGATTTATCCTTGCTTTCACTATCCGTTATGTACGTATAGTTTACATGAATGGTAATGTCATCTGTATTTGACTTTTCTGGCAGTAGTTCTATGAAATTACCATCGGCATCAAACTGTTTTAGAAATTTGTCCGAATCTTCATCATAATCGTCTCTTTCCCAATCGTACTTGCTTGGCATAGGTACCCTAGCTCGTAAGACTAAAGCCAAAAAGAGACCTGTTATAAACCCCCCTAAATGGCCTTCCCAAGAAATCCCATCCTTCACCGGAAAAATATACCATAATAAACTTCCATAGATAAAAACGACCACAAGTGATAAGGCAATTAAGCGATAATGTTTTACAAAGACCCCTTTAAAGAAGGTAAAACTAGCCAACACATATATTAATCCGCTTGCCCCAATATGATAAGAGGGCCGACCAATACACCAAGTTAAAAAACCCGAGAGCAAAATACCCCATAAGACCACCTTCCAGGCAATTTTATTATAGAAGTAGAATAGTGCTGCCAGAAGTATTGCCAAGGGGATTGTATTATTATATAAATGCTTTAAGGAACCATGAACAAAGGGACTAAAAATAACACCCTTTAATCCTGTAAAAGTCTGCGGATAAATCCCATAACGATTAAAGTTAAGCTGTTGTGCCAACTCTATCCAATACACAGTCCAAATAGCCAACACCGCCATTAATGGAACGAGTACTATGGAGTTAGAAAACTTAAAATAGGCACCTGCAGACATTCAATTAAACTTTTATACAAGATGCAATATTTTGACTTAAGAGGAAAAACGGAACTATTGTCATCTTTATGTTAAACAGAAAATATATGCTCTTATTGCGCCTATGAAGAATTTCACGTGAATAACTTTAGTTATTTTTATACCATGAACGAACCTTTAGCCGAACGCGTACGACCAAAAACTTTGGAAGATTATGTAAGTCAGCACCATCTTGTTGGCGAAAAAGGAGCATTGACACATCAGATTAAAAAAGGAATTATTCCCTCTTTAATTTTATGGGGACCACCTGGAACTGGAAAAACAACCTTGGCAACTATTATTGCCGAAGAGAGTAAACGTCCATTTTATATACTTAGCGCTATTAATAGCGGTGTAAAGGATATAAGGGAAGTAATAGACAAAGCTAAGCAAGCTGGCGGTCTATTTACTACTAAAAACCCAATCCTGTTTATTGATGAGATTCATCGCTTTAGCAAATCACAACAAGACAGCTTATTGGGTGCGGTTGAAAAAGGTTGGGTTACCCTTATCGGTGCTACTACCGAAAACCCGAGTTTTGAAGTAATACCCGCATTATTATCACGTTGTCAAGTGTATATTTTAAAAGCTTTTGGTAAGGATGATTTAATTCAATTATTAAAGCGGGCCATAATTAAGGACAAGCACTTACACACCAAGAACATAAAACTAACAGAAACAGAAGCCTTGCTCCGTCTATCTGGTGGAGATGGTAGAAAATTGCTTAATATTTTTGAACTTATCATCAATTCAGAAGATTCTGATACTGTAGAAATCACGAACGAAATTGTTCTTCAAAAAATACAAAAGAACACCGTCCTCTATGACAAAACCGGCGAACAACATTATGATATTGTATCGGCCTTTATAAAATCTATTCGCGGTAGCGATCCAAATGGTGCCGTATATTGGCTAGCCCGTATGATCGAAGGCGGAGAAGATGTAAAATTTATAGCCCGTCGGATGTTAATTGCCGCGTCTGAGGATATAGGATTGGCAAATCCTACAGCCCTGGTCATGGCTAATACGACTTTCCAGGCGGTTACTACCATTGGCTACCCAGAATCTAGGATAATCCTTAGCCAGTGCGCGGTATATTTGGCAACCTCGCCAAAAAGCAATACGAGTTATATGGCCATTGGAAAAGCGCAACAAGTAGTAAAACAAACAGGAAACCTACCTGTACCCCTCGCCCTCAGAAATGCACCAACAAAACTAATGAAAGATCTGGGTTATGGAGAAGAGTACAAGTACGCGCACGATTTTCAAAACAATTTTGTGGCTTCCGAATTCCTTCCTGATGAAATTACCGGAAGTACCTTCTATAAACCAGGAAAAAACCCCCGGGAAAATACCTTAAGTGAATTTCTAAAGAAAAGATGGAAGGACAAATACAATTTTTAAAATTTTATGTTTAATTCTTCTTGAATTAAATCAGCACCTGCGTAATACTCAAAAATCCAAATTCCATTTTTTTGAAAAACCATACCACTTTTGCCATCAGCCTGACCTATAAACACGTTTTCTGTAGAGCTGTTCAATAGCTTCATCTTTACTTTTGGGGTACTATCTATTAATTGGTACCCATTAGGAATTGCCTTAGCGTACATCATTTCCTTGCCAG
>JBLIEO010000052.1:0-13636 GCA_047633095.1 Maribacter sp. | reverse complement strand
ATTATAGAGGTTTCCCCAGAAGTGGTTTCACATAATATGGAAACCGTTAAAAGGCTCACGCGTGAAGTTCGGATACAAGCAAAATACGAACGTAGTCTAGAGGTTTTAAGATATTTGAAAGCCAATGGTATAAACAGGACTAAATCTGGTATTATGCTAGGCCTTGGCGAGTTAGAAGAGGAAGTTATACAGACGCTAAAAGACTTACGAAATGTTAACGTGGATGTGGTTACTATTGGACAGTATTTACAACCCTCTAAAAAACATTTACCTGTAAAGGAATTTATAACACCGGAGCAATTTAAAAAGTATGAGGAAATTGGACTAGAAATGGGCTTTAGACACGTGGAGAGTGGTGCTCTGGTAAGGTCATCCTACAAAGCGCACAAACATTTATTATAGCCGTTAAAAAAATTAATTAGTGCTTAAACGCTAATAAATTCACCCAACGTATAGCAACAAAATTTTGGAAATCTAAGAGATGCCTAATGACTAAAAAAAAGGTAAATTCTTTCCTATGAAGCAGATTAATGTAGGAATCAATGGATTTGGGAGAATAGGGAGAACCTTTTTTAGATTGACAGAAGAACATCCTCAGATCAACATCGTTGCGATAAACGACCTCTCGGACACCAGAACCATGTCCCACCTGTTAAAGTATGATAGTATTCACGGAGTCTTATCTACTAAAATAGGGTTTGACGACGAGCATATTATCGTTAACGGCAATATGGTCAGGTTTACAAGTGAAGTTCATCCTGAGAACATAGACTGGAAAGAAAAAGCTGTAGATGTAGTGGTGGAATGTACCGGTAAATTCAAAACACGTGAGCAGCTCAATTATCATTTAAAGAATGGAGCAAAAAAAGTGATATTATGCGTTCCGCCCGAGGAGGAAGATATTAAAATGTTAGTTTTTGGCATCAACGAGGAAACCTTGACAAAAGAAGACAACATTATCTCAAATGCCTCATGTACCACCAACAATGCAGCGCCTATGATTAACGTAATCAATAATCTTTGTGGGATTGAGCAGGCTTACATTACGACCATCCATTCATACACGAGCGATCAGAGTTTACACGACCAACCTCACCGAGATCTAAGACGTGCACGAGCAGCCGCTCAATCCATTGTTCCCACAACCACGGGTGCCGCAAAAGCACTCACTAGGATTTTTCCGAAATTGGCAGATGTCATTGGTGGATGTGGTATCAGGGTACCCGTTCCAAACGGCTCTTTAACAGATATTACCTTTAACGTTAAAAAACAGACAAGTATTATGGAAATTAACGATACTTTTAAACGTGTTTCTGAAAACGAATTAAAAAATATACTATTTTACACAGAAGACCCCATTGTTTCCGTCGATATAAACAATAGTTATCATTCTTGTACGTTTGATTCACAGATGACATCTGTAATAGGAAAAATGGTGAAGATTATTGGCTGGTACGATAATGAAACAGGATATAGCAGCAGAATTATAGACCTTATCAATTTTATCAACAAGAAACAATTTATTTGAATCTTACATTTTTACATAAGAAGCTACATTCCATAATGGTAATACTCCTAGTTTTAGGCTTTGGAGGACTTGCTTTTTCCCAAGAAACCTCGACCTATAAAGATGTTGCACCTTACCTAAACGAAGCGCGGAACCTTAGAAACCAGAACAAAATAGCCCTTGCACTAGAAACATTGGACAAGGCGGCGACAGAGGCCGAGAAAAACGAAGACGTAAAAGCACTCATAGATTCCTATCACGAACTAGCCATTCTTTATCTTAAATTAGACCGCGAAGGAGACACGCAGTTCTACTGGGACAGGGCCAGTGTTCTTTTAAAAGACACCGCCTACCCCTACGGCGAGGCCATTCATAAATATATTGAGGCCATTTTATTGTACCGGAATAACCAGAATTTTCAAGCGCTATCCATGTTGGAGAATGCAAAGCAGTTGAACAACGATCGAAATTTTTTCAATAACATCCTACTGGCAGAAGCGAAAGTTTTTCTGAATCTCGAAAAATACGAAAGTGCTACCAAAAACCTTAATTCCCTTATAGTAAACACAGACATCTACGAAAAAGATTTTTTGACTACCCAAGCTTACTTAGGGCTTGCAGAACTCTATTTAAAAAAAGGGGACTTGAAGGAAAGTGTAAAAGATGGGGAATACGCTTTAAAAATAGCGAACACCAACAGCTTTTTAATGGAGTCAAAAAAGGCAAACCTTCTTCTTACGAAGACATATGAACAATTGGGTCTTTATGAAAATGCTTATACAAATAGCCAAAATCTACTTCAAATCAACGATTCTATTTTTAACGTTGAAAAACTTAAAGTAGAAGTCAAAACGGCGGACAAAATACGGGATGATATAAAAACCGATCAAATCGTTGGCTTGGAGACCAAGGTAGATGAGCTTACCGAATCCCAAAATAGATCGGAGATTACCGCTATTTTAGCATCTATCTTTTTTATTATTATCTCTCTCTTGGCGGTTTCCCTTTTTCGAAACAATCAAATAAAGGTAAAAACAAATGACCTTCTGCATACCAAAAATAAGGAACTCCAAGTAGCAAGAGATGGCGCAGTACAAGCCATGGAAGCAAAGACTAATTTCTTATCTACCGTGAGCCATGAGCTAAGGACCCCGTTATATGCGGTGACCGGCCTCACCCATTTACTGCTAGAAGAAGAGCCGGAAGAACATCAAAAGCAACATTTAAAGGCCTTAAAGTTCTCAGGGGATTACCTCTTGAATTTTATCAATGATATTCTCCACATAAATAAAATAGACGCTAATAAATTGAAACCTCTGAATATGGATTTCAATTTAAAGAAAATCATAAATGAAGTCATGGATTCGCTACAGCAAAGTGCAAAAGCAAATAATACCAAACTCATTTTGGAATTTGACGATAGCATTCCAAATCATTTAATGAGCGACCCTTTAAAACTGTCCCAAGTTTTTATGAATCTGGTAGGGAATTCCATTAAATTCACTAAACATGGTCAAGTTACCGTTAGTACTAAATTATTGCATAAAGACAAGGAGGATGTGAAAATTTATTTTGAAGTAAGGGACAATGGTATCGGTATTTCTAAAGAAAAACAAAAAAACATTTTTGAAGGCTTTGAACAAGGATCTATACAAATTAATAGAGAATATGGAGGAACAGGTCTTGGCCTAACCATTGTTAAAAGCTTGCTAGGTCTTTTCAATAGTGAAATATGCCTAGAGAGCGAACTTAACAAAGGAAGCGCCTTTTCCTTTGAAATAGATATGAAAAGTATAGACGACCTGCCAGAGGATATTACGTTTGAAATAATCCAACGTGATTATGATTTTAAAGGACTTCACCTTATGATCGTGGAAGACAATAAGATCAACCAAGTGATTACAAAAAAAATGCTAAGCAAAAAAGAGATTACCAGCGATATTGCTAGTAATGGAGAAGATGCTGTAATACTAGCAAAGGAAAACGTTTACGATGCCATTCTTATGGATATTCATATGCCAGGTATTGGCGGAGAAGAAGCTACCATACAAATACGTAAATTTGACCAACGCACACCCATCATTGCCCTAACCGCAATTTCATTGGACGATAGTTTGGAAAGTTTTTATGCCGCCGGTTGTGACGACGTGGTTACCAAGCCTTTTAAACCAGAAACCTTCTATCAAAAAATTGGCGAGAACATATTTGATAAAAAACGAAGCATTAGCGATTCATAAGCGCTTCCAATTCCTGTTCTAAAGTCGTCTTTCCATCTCCTAAAAAAGAGTGTGCTACAGGAAGGTAGAATAGATTATCTAAATCATCTTTTAACCTAACATAGTCTTTTTCAGTAGTTAATATACATTTCTTGCATTTCAGAATTTCCAGTTCGCTTTTGGAAAAAAAGTGATGGTCTTTATACGCCAGATGCTCAAAGCTAATCCCTTTTGTTTTTAAATAGGAAACCAAGGGCTTGGGATTCGCTATACCTGTAACCAAGCTCACCTCCTTATCTACAAAATCGCTTAATGATAAGCTACTCTTTATTCCTATCACTTTATTCCCGTATGACAAATAAGCAAACAAGATGGTTTGATGCTCCTTTGGGTCTATTTTTGTCTTTACAGCTTCTTGCTCGTCTTTACCTAGAGATTCGGGACACTTTGTTACGACAATACAATCCGCTCTTTCTGCAACGTACTTTACATCTCTTAAATTCCCCGTAGGCAGATACCAATCATCTATATAAAGATCATCATAGGTCGTTAACAGAATAGAATAATCTGGGATTACCTTTCTATGTTGAAAAGCATCGTCCAATAAAATAAGATTTGGCTTTATTTCATTTTGTAATTGCTTAATACCATTTTTTCTATCGGCATCCACGGCAACAGTAATTTCCGGAAACTTAGAAAATAACTGAAAGGGTTCATCCCCTATATCGGCAACTTTAGTGGTTTCGGTAGCTAAAATATAGCCTGACGACTTTCTTCTGTATCCCCTACTAAGCACTGCTATTTTGTATCTTGGACTTAAAGAGCGTAACAATAATTCGGTCATAGGGGTTTTTCCTGTGCCACCAACGCTTAAATTTCCAATGCAAATGGTTTTTACGGAAAAAGACTTGGAATTGAAAACGCCTATATCGTATAACAGATTACGGACAAAAATGACCAAAGCATAAATTAGCGAAATGGGAAAAAGAAGTTTTCTTAACAGTTGCATTAGAACGAAATTATAATATTTTATCTTTGATGACCTTATATTTTACGGAAAATGACAGTAAACGCAGTAGCTCGAGTTTTGGAGGAATTAGCTCCACTAGATTATGCAGAGGATTTTGACAACGTAGGCTTGCTCGTAGGCAATGCTGGTATGGAGGTAAAAGGCATACTAGTAACCTTGGACACGCTAGAAAACGTGATAGAGGAAGCTATTGCTAAAAACTGCAACCTCATCGTCAGCTTCCATCCTATTATCTTCAACGGACTTAAAAAGATTACTGGCAGAGACTATATAGAAAGAACCGTATTAAAAGCTATAAAAAACGACATCGCCATTTATGCCATACACACGGCACTCGATAATTCTATCTCAGGTGTTAACCATAAAATATGTGATATCCTAGGCCTCACAAATACAAGCATCTTAATTCCGCAAAAAGAAACCATTAAAAAACTAGTTACCTATGTTCCTTTAGCAAACGGTAACAACCTTAAAAGAGCACTGTTTGCAGCAGGAGCAGGTTCTATTGGAAATTATAGTGATTGTAGCTTTAGTACAGAAGGCACCGGAAGTTTTAAAGCTAACGAGAAGGCCAAACCTGTCGTCGGGAACATTGGCAATCTACATTACGAAAACGAAGCTCAAATTAGCGTTACTTTTTCAAAGGCTTTAGAAAAAAAGGTGCTTGAATCGCTATTTGAACATCATCCTTATGAAGAGGTGGCCTATGAAATTACGACCTTAGAAAATACAAACCAGCATATTGGTATGGGTATGGTGGGAGAATTGGAATTGGCCATGTCTGAAACAGACTTCCTAACCTACCTAAAAGATAAAATGAACGCTTCTGTGGTACGCCACTCCGAACTTAGAAACAAGGACATTAAAAAAGTGGCCGTACTAGGAGGAAGTGGCTCTTTTGCTATTAGGGCCGCAAAAGCTGCAGGAGTGGATATTTTTGTCACGGCAGATGTTAAATACCACGAGTTTTATCAAGCAGAAAAGCAATTGGTAATAGCCGATATTGGACACTTTGAAACTGAGCAGTTTACAAAAAACCTTTTAGTTGATTATCTTACGAAAAAAATTCCTAATTTTGCAATCCGCTTATCGGAAAGTATAACAAATCCTATCAAGTATTTTTAAGTATGGCAAAAAAAGAAGATTCATCTGTAGAAGCAAAGCTAAGAGCATTGTACGATTTGCAATTAATCGACTCTAGAGTTGACGAAATACGCAATGTCCGTGGCGAACTACCGTTGGAAGTTGAAGATTTGGAAGATGATGTCCTAGGCCTAAAAACTAGAATGGATAAGCTTAAAACTGATTTAGAAACAATCAATTTTGAAATTGGCGCTAAGAAAAATCTTATTGAGGAAGCTAAAGCCTTAATAAAAAAATATACAGAACAGCAAAAAAATGTTCGTAATAGTAGGGAATTCAACTCTATTACCAAAGAACTTGAATTTCAAGAATTAGAGATACAACTAGCTGAGAAAAACATAAAGGAATTTAAAGTTCAAATTGAACAGAAAAAGGCGGTAATTTCTGAAACTAAAGAACGTCTTTCTGAGCGTGACGCGCATTTAAAACACAAAAAAAGCGAATTAAACGCTATTTTGGCAGAAACCGAAAAAGAAGAAAAAGCGTTATTGGAAGAGTCCTTAAAATATCAAGCAAAAATAGAGGAACGTTTGGTAAAAGCCTACGCTAGAATCCGAAATAATGTAAAGAACGGTTTAGCTGTGGTGCCAATTGAAAGAGGTGCTTCAGGTGGTTCTTTCTTTACCATTCCTCCTCAGGTACAAGTAGAAATAGCATCTAGAAAAAAAATTATTACAGATGAGCACAGTGGTAGGATTTTAGTTGATCCAACACTAGCCGAAGAAGAGTCTGAAAAAATGCATAAAATGTTCGCTAAACTTTAGGCGATACTACGTTACAAGAGAAAGCCGTCTATCATTGATAGACGGCTTTTTTTATTTAGTTTAGATATAAATGCGGTTATCAAAAATTATAAGCATCATTCTTTTACTCACTATTCCTCCTATGGTCCATGGACAGAATATAACTAATTACCAATGGAAGAATCGGCTTTTATTTTTTGTGGATAAGACTATAAAAAAACCTACCATGTGTTCCCAGTTAAAATCGTTTTTAAAGAAAGCCGATGAGCTAGATGATCGAGAAATCTTAATTTTTCAATTAACACCCAAAGAGGTAATTCTTTACAACGGAGCTGATTGTAAGCTTTCTCCTGACGCCATATACCATCACCTTTCTATTTCTAAGAGCTTTAAAGGTGCACTTCTTATTGGAAAAGATGGAGGGATAAAACTAAAAACAACTTTTGAAGTTCAACCAGAAGTTATTTTTAGTTTGATAGATGGGATGCCCATGCGTAAATCTGAAATAAAGAAAACAAAGGGAAACTAATTGATATCCCATTATTGTTATTTACATAGAATATAACGCTATACGCCTCAGTTAATACTAGTAATCTAACCAAATTTATGAACGTTAAATATATGTTAGGATTACTTATATCAATTCCACTTTTGCCGCTACTCTATCTTCAAGGCAAAAAAATAAAAGCTAGCGTTCCAATCCTACCTGACGCGACAGGGGTTGATGGCATAAGTTCTGCTTCTTCCAAAAGAATACTCAAAATGGTAACCATTGGCGAAGGCACCATAGCAGGTGTTGGTGTTGGTACTCATGAAGAAGGCTTCACGAGCACTTTAGCCGCTGAATTGGCGAGGGAATTAAATCTTAACATTGATTGGAAGGTGTATGCAAAAAGTAGCTACACATCAAAACGAATACAGGAAAAAATTATTAATGGTATTCCAGAAAAGCCGGTTGATTTTATTGTTATCGGCATAGGAGGCAATGATGCTTTTGGATTAAGCTCTCCTAAAAAATAGAATAAAGATGTTCGTACACTTATCAAAAGTATCCGACTGACGTTTGAAACGGTTTCTATCCTTTTCATTCATGTACCTCCTAATAAGGAATTGCATGCGTTTACTGTATTGATAAAATTTACCATTGGAAAGATGGTGGATATTCTTGGGAAGGAATTAAAAACAATAGTAACGAATTTTGAACAGATCTATTATTATTCACGGGTAGTTCGTTGTTCCTATTTTATTGAACACTACAATCTAAAATATCCCTTAACGATTTTTTAGTGACGGTGTTCATCCCTCAAAAATAAGATACCAAATATGGACTAAGGACGTTTTAAACTTTATAATACAGCCGACTGAAATTAAAAATGACTTGCATCTAAAGCTAAAAAAATAACCGAATAAGAGACAAAAAGATGAAACCTAAATTTACGATAATAGAAGGTATATTTCTCGTCATTGCCATTATTGGAGTTGGAGCAACCTGGTATTATAATGCGCTCTTTTACTTAGAGACAGCTGATACCTCAATCACTAATTTTATAGCACAAACGGTAACCACGCTTCCGGCAAAATCTATTAGTGCAGATATTAGTGTGGTAGCCACAACGTTCCTTATTTGGATAGTTTATGAAGGGCGCAAGCTCAAAATGAAGTATTGGTGGCTGTTTATCCCTTTTACCTTTTTGATTGCGATTGCCTTTACCTTTCCACTATTTTTATTTTTCAGGGAACGGAAGCTTAGAGCGAATAGCCAACTTACCCAGTAAGGAAAGTATCTTCTTTTCTACCTGTTCACTATCCCAAAGTGCTTCTATATTTGGTAATTGCATTACTTCTTGCATCAATTCCTCTTGTGCATCGCCAATCGCCAAAGCTTCTGCATAAGGTCTATTTGAAAAGGTAACTCTGCTGTAGGCGGGAATCCACTTCTCAGGATATTTGGCTGCAAACCGTTTTTCAATCTTTTTCTGAAGTAAAAATACAGGGTCTGCAGTTTTGCTGCTCATCTCTATAAAATTACGATAGCTTAACTCGGCAATGGCATCTGCATTAGGCTTACGCTCCTCTTGGTACGCAGTAAAAATAGCTTCCCAATCCTCACCTAATTTTTCAATAATCTTATTAAGACAGTAAATATCCTCGAAACCTGCATTCATACCTTGTCCATAAAAGGGCACAACGGCATGGGCAGAATCACCAACCAAGGCCACTTTATCCCAATACGTCCATGGGTAGCACTTCATGGTCACCATAGCACTTGTAGGGTTTTTAAAGAAATCCTCCATCAAGTCATCCATCACCTGCATTACATTAGGGAAATAGGTCGCGAAAAATACTTTGGCTTGTGACTTGGTCTTAATGTTTTCAAAAGAAACGGATCCTTCAAAAGGCATGAAAAGCGTACAAGTGAAACTACCGTCCAAATTAGGCATCGCAATTAGCATAAATCTACCCCTTGGCCATATATGAAAAGAGTATTTATCCAACTTATGGGTTCCATCGGCATTAGCGGGTATAGTAAGTTCTTTATACCCTACATTAATAAAATCCTGAGAGTAATCAAACCTACTGCGTCTTTGCATTTTATGACGAACTCTTGAAAAAGCACCATCACAACCAAAAATAATGTCATATTTATACTCCGTCCATTTACCTTTTTCGGTTTCCCCTGTGTATATTTTGGCATCGGGCAAATCAACATCCCATACTTTTTCCTCAAATCGAAAATTCACACCTGCTCCTTCAGCTAGGTCAATCATTTTTTTATTTAGTACACCACGAGAAATAGACCATATCGCTTCACCTTCCTTGCCATACTTCTGATAATATTCTGGCTGTCCTACAACATGCATGGCTCTTTTATCTAAAGGAATACCTATTTTCTTGATTTCCTCCTCAATACCTACTGCTCTCAACGCAGTCCAACCCCTATTACTCATTGCTAAATTAATGGAACGACCAGAAAATTTTATATTCCTAATATCTGGGCGCCTATCAAACACCGTAATGTCATGACCATATTTTCGTAAATAAATAGCAAGCAAGGACCCTACTAAACCGGATCCAATAATGGCAATGTTCTTTTTAGTTTGGGGCATGATTTTAGGATTTATATCCAAATTGCAATTAGACCATAAAAATAACAAAATTTAACGGACAACGGTTGCCAAAGAGCCTCCGGTATTCTCTAGAATTTGGTATTGTTTTATGCATAAGTTGTTTAGCTTTTATTTACTTTTGATAAACAAAAATTAAATCAATTGAAACACTTTAATATCTCAGTACTTAATGAATTACCGAATAGGTATAGGGCCAACTTGATAAATAGCTGCACAGGTTATAAATCAAGTAATCTTTTGGGTTCTATTTCTCCTTCAGGAGAATCGAATTTGGCTATTTTTAATTCTGTTGTTCATATTGGGAGTAATCCTGCTATGCTAGGCTTTATACTAAGACCATTAACGGTAAGAAGAGACACGTATAACAACTTTAAATCTGCTGGATTTTTTACTGTAAACCAGGTATCACAAGATATTGTGAAACAGGCACATCATACGTCTGCCAAATACGAAGAAGGCATTTCTGAATTTAAAAAAAGTGGACTTACAGAAACCTATTTAGACGGGTTTGAAGCTCCATATGTTTCCGAAAGCCCCATTAAAATTGGATGTCGTTATATAAACGAATACGAAATAAAAGAAAATGGATGCCTGTTGATCATAGGTGCTATTGACCATATCTACCTTCCAGAAGAAAGTATTGCCCAAGACGGTTGGGTAAATTTAGAGAAAACGAATGCAATCAGTGCTGTTGGTATTGACGGGTATGCACTCCCTAAAATTATAGAGCGCTTATCATATGCTAAAGCTGAAGAACCAAGTAAATCAATCTTAGATGGCTCATAAAAAGCCAAACCTTCCCGGTAAAATATGTGTAGTTTGTGGGTTGGCTTTTAATTGGCGCAAAAAATGGGAGAAAAATTGGAATGAAGTAAAGTATTGCAGTGAAAAATGTAGAAGAAATAAATAACGAGTCACTTTGTTTGCTCACAATAAACCGGAATTAGTAAAAAATAAATTTGTAACATGAATAACTTAATTTGGTTTAGAAATGACCTAAGAGTCCAAGACAATACATCTCTTCAAAAAGCTATAAAGGGAGAAAAAGTCATAGGCATCTATTGTTTTGATTATACTTATTTTATCAAGGATGAATTTGGATTTAACAAAACAGAAAAGTTTAGAGCTCAATTTCTTATAGAAACCATTACGCAGCTAGAATCTAATCTTAAGGCATTAAACATTCCTTTGTTTATATACTCAGGAGATTCTGGAATACATATTCCGCAGTTAATTAAAGAACATCAAATTGACACTGTATACCTTCAAAAAGAGTGGACACGTGATGAAAATAATATTTTAGCTAATGTTAGAGCTCAAATTCCTATTACAATAAAATTTGAAGAAACCTTTGATCAATTTCTTTTTCATCCAGAAGACATCCCCTACCCTAACTTTAAATCCATTCCAGAAGTATTTACAAATTTTAGAAAAAAATGCGAAAAGGAAATTTCGATAATGCCGTGCATCGCAATTGACAAAAAACTATCTCAAGAAAATCTTTTAAAAACAAATACTGCAGTACCAACATTAGCAGATTTAAACCTTGAGGCATTTAACACAGATTCAAGAAGTGCCTTTCCTTTTCATGGTGGTGAAGATGAAGCCCTAAAACGAACAGCTCATTATTTTTGGGAAACAAAAAAACTAGCCTATTATAAAAAAACAAGAAACGGATTAGTTGGTAATGACTACAGCTCAAAATTATCTCCTTGGCTAGCCAATGGTAGTATTTCTCCAAGAACTATTTATTGGGAAGTAAAACGATTTGAAAAAGAAATTAAAAAAAACCAAGATACCTATTGGCTAATCTTTGAACTTATATGGCGAGATTATTTTAAATATGTTTCCCTTAAACATCAAAACAACATCTTCAAAATAGGTGGTATCCTTGAAAAAGAGTACGACTGGCATACTACTAAAATAGCCAAAGAAGAATGGATTAGAGGCAACACTAAAGAACCCTTTGTTAATGCAAATATGAAAGAATTGGCCATCACAGGTTGGATGAGCAATCGAGGTCGCCAAAACGTTGCCAGTTTCTGGGCAAAGCAACTAAAACAAGACTGGCGTATAGGTGCAGCTTATTTTGAAAGCTTGTTATTAGATTATGATGTGCACAGTAATTGGGGAAACTGGATGTATAATAGTGGGGTTGGCAATGACCCACGCGACCGAAAATTCAATATTGCGCGGCAAGCCGAAATGTATGACGGACAAGGTAAATTTCAACAATTATGGTTACAGGAATCTTTGTTTTAAGGTTTTAAAAAGACGCTAGACAAAATTGTACTATAGAAATAAAACCAAACCATAATTGACTCTGTAAAACTGGGTTTGAGTCCCTTTGTTCACTATCAATTTTTTACCCGAATTCACACATAATAAATGAAGATACTTAGACTCGTATTAGGAGACCAGCTGAATCAAAAACATTCTTGGTTCCAAAAAGTAGATAATGATATTGTCTATATCATGGCAGAAATGCGCCAAGAAACAGATTACGTAAAACATCATATCCAGAAAATAGTGGCCTTCTTTTTGGGCATGCGTAGTTTTGCGGAAGACTTGACGAGCAGGGGTCATAATTTTATCTATCTCAACATCACCGATAAAAATAATCCACAGGATTTAGAGCAACTTATAAAGAAATACCTTCAAGAAACCAGTGCTAAAAAATTCGAATATCAATTACCGGATGAGTACCGTCTGAACGAACAACTAAAATATATTTGTAATAATTT
Source organism: Maribacter sp. (assembly GCA_047633095.1). Taxonomy (GTDB): domain Bacteria; phylum Bacteroidota; class Bacteroidia; order Flavobacteriales; family Flavobacteriaceae; genus Maribacter. The sequence continues at coordinate 1,125 of JBLIEO010000052.1, read as the reverse complement.
AGAAGTGGCATCAAACTCGGTTGATACCGAACATTTTTATACGGAACGCTACGAACTACAGCACTTCTTTAAAGGAAAGAAGCAATTAATCATGGAATCTTTTTACCGCATGATGCGCAAGAAACATGACATCATGATGGTCAATGGCCAACCGGATGGTGGTAAATGGAACTATGACCAGAGCAATCGTAAAAAATGGAAAGGCCAACCAGAAATTCCTCAGGAACGTGGTTTTAAAAAAAATGTTTCTAGTGTTATACAAGAACTGGAAGATTCAGGTGTAAAAACCTTTGGAGAAATAGAACCCAAAAACTTTAGTTGGCCCACTAGCCGGGTAGAGTGCCTATCTGTTTTAACCTACTTCTGCGACGAATTACTGGTACACTTTGGAGATTACCAAGATGCCATGCATACGCAACAGAAGTATTTGTTCCACTCTAGGGTATCCTTTGCCATGAATTCCAAAATTCTTTCTCCAAAAGAGGTCATAGATGCCGTGCTAGATCATTATTACGAACACACAGATCAGATACATATTTCACAAGTAGAAGGTTTTATAAGACAAATTCTCGGCTGGCGTGAGTATATGAGAGGTATTTACTGGAAGGAGATGCCCGAATATGCAAACTTGAATACATTAGAAAACTACAATCCCCTACCCGACTTTTTCTGGACAGGTAAAACAAAGATGAACTGCCTAAACCACTCCATTGGCCAAAGCCTAACGGATGCCTACGCTCATCACATTCAAAGACTTATGATTATTGGCAACTTTGCTTTGTTGACCCAAGTAAACCCAGATGACGTGGACAACTGGTATCTAGGTGTATATATAGATGCAATAGAATGGGTAGAAATTACCAATACGCGAGGTATGAGTCAGTTTGCAGATGGAGGTATCGTAGCCACAAAGCCTTATGTAAGCAGCGGTAACTATATCAATAAAATGAGTAATTATTGTGGTGATTGCTCCTACAAACACACAGAAAAATTAGGAGAAAACGCCTGCCCTTTCAATGCGCTATACTGGAACTTTTTAGATGACAAAAAACACCATTTTAAATCTAATAACCGCATGGCTATGATGCTTAATCTTTTAAATAAAAAAGAGCCAGAAGAACTTAT
>JBLIEO010000051.1:0-14089 GCA_047633095.1 Maribacter sp. | reverse complement strand
TAGGAGATTATGCGGATGTTACCTTTTCTGGTGATTTCTATACCAACGGTAGTTGGGGCATGCGGGCGGCATCTATTTACACAAAACGCTATAAATATCGGGGAAACATTAATTTTAGATACGAAAACCAAGTCCGTAGTCAAAAAGGATTTAGCGATTATAGTTTATCAAAAAATTATAATATCCAGATTTCCCACTCACAGGATACCAAAGCGAGTCCCAATTCCAGATTTTCTGCTTCGGTAAACCTTGGAAGTAGTGAATTTTATCGAAATTCGTTGCAACAGCGAAATTTACCGAATACCCAGAATAACACCTTATCATCATCCATATCCTACTCCAAAACGTTTCCGGCCTATCCATCTGTCAATATGAGCTTAACAGCCACCCACTCTCAGTTGACCTCACCCACAGCTACGGAAACCAATCCGGATAATATTACAATGACCCTTCCTACCTTACAAACAAGTATGGAACGTATTTTTCCTTTTGCCAAAAGGGATGGTATCAAAAAAGGATTTATACAAAATATAAATTTTCAATATGATTTAAACGCCCAGAACCGACTTACTACCAATGACGAAGATTTTTTGACCAGTAGAATGTTCGATAACGCAAGGATTGGGGCTAGACATCGCATACCCATAAGTACCAACTTTAAAGTAGCTAAGTATTTTAGTGTAAGTACAAGCGCAAATTATGAAGATGTATGGTCCTTGGAGACTTATGACAAACGTTTTGATACAGAAACCAACACTGTGGTACGAGATACTATTAGTGGCTTTGACCGCTTTAACCAATACAATTTTAGCGCAAGCATAGGAACTACGCTGTACGGTACGTTTGATTTTGGGGAAGATAAAAAAATCCAAGCCATAAGGCACGTTATGCGCCCCTCTATCAGCTACGGTTTCGCACCTTCTTTTGACCAATTCTACGATCAATATATTGATGGAAATGGGGAAGTTGTACAATTCACCCGTTTTGAAGGCACCTTAAATGGAGTGCCTAGATTAGGACGTTCCAACAGCCTTAGCTTTTCCCTAGCAAACGTCTTAGAAGCCAAGGTAAAGGACAAGGACTCTACCAAATTAGAGGCTAAAAAAGTACCCTTACTAAGTAATTTAAATATCTCCAGTGCATATAACTTAGAATCTGATTCGCTAAAACTTCGTCCATTGAGCATAAATGGTGGAACGAACATATTGAACAACAAAATGTCCATTAACTTCTCTGCGAATTTAGACCCTTATGCTATTGATAACAATGGATCGCGTATCAATACTTTAAATGCTAACAATGGGGGAAGTCTTTTTAGGCTTACGCGAGCCAATGCCAATATCACCTACTCCATTAGTAGTGATATGTTTGGTAAAGATAATGATGAAGAAGAGGAGGAAGAAGACCCTTTTGACTATGTAGCTCAAAGTGGCGGAAGAACGGACGACTTGTTTGGCAGGGCCGATAGTTTTTCTGACAACCCTTTGGGTAATAACAAAAACGATAGTGATATTCAAAACCCCAAATATGGCACCAAGATTCCTTGGAATTTTAGATTAGCATATTCCGCAGGCTACAGCAACACTAAAAGGCAAAACACCTTTGGTAATAATGCACTTATGTTTTCTGGTGATATTGAACTATCTCCTAGGTGGAAAGTTGGGGGATCCTCTGGATACGACTTTCAAAACTCCGGTTTCACTTTGACCCAATTGCGTTTTGAACGTAATTTAGGCAGTTTTAATATGCGTTTTAATTGGACTCCTTTTGGGCAATACAAAAGATGGTTTTTCTTTATAGGTATAGACGCTTCCATTCTTAGCGACTTAAAATGGGAAAATCGAAGTCAACCCGTAAGAAATTAAATTTTAGAAAAATGAAAAAAATCATCAACACTGATAATGCCCCAGCACCCATAGGTCCTTACAACCAAGCTATTTTAAGCGGAAACACCTTGTATATATCGGGTCAAATTCCAATGGACCCAAAAACAGGAACATTAATAGAAGGAGATATCAAAAAGGAAACTAAGCAATCCATGGAAAACCTGAAGGCTATCTTAACTGCAGCTGATATGAATTTTGACCATGTAGTAAAATCTACTATTTTCCTTAAAGACATGCATCAATTCTCAAAGGTAAATGAAGTATACGGAACCTATTTTAACGCTAAAACAGCACCCGCTAGAGAAACTGTAGAAGTAGCAAACCTACCTAAGTTTGTAAACGTGGAGATTTCAATGCTTGCTGTTAAGTAGTCCAAAATATTAGCGAAAATTATCTAGAATCTTCAAAAAACCAATACGGTGTACTACATATTACATAGTAGCCTTATGGAACTTTACTAAGCCTTCTATAGGACGTTGTCTTATGACGCCCACAATAAGGTCATTCCGCTCCAAAACCGTAACCAGCTCATCCCTAAGATAATGAGCAATACTTCCTACAAAGTTAACTGGAACTTTCGTAGCCAGCTCAAATTGCATAACATAGTTATTGATAAATTGCTGAAAGCCTTTATCAATAACTCCTTTCGCGTAAGGATGTTCTTTATTTTCTACCAGAAAACGAGCAAACGTAGCCAAATAAGTGTTTGGATTGGGTTGCTTGTATAAATTTTCTTTGATATGATCTGCTTCTAAATTGTATTCTTTGGCGAACTTTATTCCAAGATCCTGAGGCATTTTATGAAAATAATAATCCCGTATTAGTTTACGCCCAAAGAAATTCCCACTACCATCATCCATAGGAATGTAACCAAGTGACGTAACCTTCTGGAAAAGCTGATGCCCGTCATAATAACTGCAGTTAGATCCTGTTCCCAAGATACACACAATCCCTTGCATTCCAATTTTAGTAGTTGCAAAGATCGCTGCATACGTATCCTCCTTTACATCGGCCTTGGCGTTTGGGAAGAACTGCTTAAAAATATCCTTTAAAAATAGCTTCATGCGATTCGTTCCACAGCCTGCGCCATAAAAATGAAGATGAGTGACAATCTCCCTGTTCTTAGACAGCTCAAAATTATTCGCCAACCGATCTTCTATCACTTCTTTTGTAAGCACTTCTGGACTTAGGCCCAAGGTCTGAGTTAAAAAAAGCTGGTTTCCCATACTATCCAAAGCAATCCAATCTGATTTTGTAGCACCACTATCAACAATTAGAATCATATACCTATATGTTTAAAAAAGAATCCTGAAAATAAGGATAAATACCCTTATTTTCAGGAAAATTTATGTAAATCTAAAACTTTCTACAAACGCCATCAAAGCACAGCGCAAATACAGTGTTTTTTACTAGAGACTGTTTACATGTTGCATAAGGTCTACCATTTTATTGGAGAAACCTGCTTCGTTATCGTACCAGCAAATCAACTTAAAGAATTTGGAATTCAATTCTATTCCAGCTCCAGCATCGAATATACTAGTTCTTGCATCGCCAATAAAATCTTGAGAAACCAAGGCCTCTTCCGTATATCCTAAAACGCCATTCAATTCACCTTCAGAAGCATCTTTAAAAGCCTTCTTTACTTCTTCATAAGAAGTTTCCTTCTCCAAACGAACCGTTAAATCTACCACAGAAACATCTGCAGTTGGCACTCTAAAAGCCATACCCGTAAGTTTACCTTTAAGTTCTGGAATTACTTTAGTCACTGCAACGGCTGCACCAGTTGAGGCTGGAATAATATTCAACATGGCACTTCTACCACCTCTCCAGTCTTTTCTAGAAGGACCATCTACAGTCATTTGCGTAGCTGTTGTAGCATGAACAGTTGTCATCAAGGCCTCTTCAATACCAAAGGCATCGTTAAGTACTTTTGCCATTGGCGCTAAACAATTAGTCGTACAAGAAGCGTTAGAAACTATAGTATCAGATTCTTTCACGTCTTTATGGTTTACTCCCATTACAAACATTGGGGCATCTTTGGAAGGTGCAGAAATCACAACTTTTTTAGTACCACCATCTATATGATATTGAGCTGTTTCCAATGTAGTAAAGATACCTGTACATTCAGCAACGGTTGTTGCTCCTACAGCATCCCATTTAATGTTTTTCGGGTCTCTTTCTGCCGTAATTCGTACCGTTTTTCCGTTTACAACCAAATGACCGTCTTTTATATCAACAGTTCCATCAAAATGTCCGTGTACCGAATCGTATTTTAGAAGATAAGCCAGATGCTCTACATCCAACAAATCATTGATGGCTACCACATCTATATCTCCACGTTTTACTGAAGTCCTGAAAACCAGTCTACCAATTCTACCAAATCCGTTAATTCCTATTTTTAAGTTTGACATTTTATCTGTTATTATGAATTAAAATTATGTTGTCATTATTTCCGAAACCCGAATAAGTTCCTTGTCTATTTTTGTGTGGCCTTTTATAGCCTTATTGATAGGGGTAAGAATTAGCTTGTTATCCTGCACTCCTACCATTAAACTAGTCTTTCCTTCCAGAAGCGCTTCTACTGCTCTCACTCCCATTCTACTAGCTAAAACCCTATCGTAACAAGATGGGGATCCCCCACGCTGCATGTGTCCTAGTACAGATACGCGAACATCATATATTGGAAGGTGTTCTTCTACATATTCCGCAAGCTCAAATACATTCTTTCCAGATTTATCACCTTCGGCTACGATTACAATACTAGAAGATTTCCCAGATTGCTTACTTCTTTTCAAAGACTCCAATAAACGATCTAATCCTAAATTCTCCTCAGGTATCAAGATTTCTTCGGCACCGGCACCAACTCCTGCATTTAATGCAATATGGCCAACATCCCTACCCATGACCTCTACAAAGAATAATCTATTGTGCGAACTGGCTGTATCCCTAATTTTATCAATAGCCTCCACTACCGTGTTCAAAGCGGTATCAAAACCAAGTGTAAATGTAGTTCCGAAAATATCATTGTCTATAGTACCAGGAATACCGATTACAGGAAAATTATATTCTTGATTAAAAATCATGGCTCCTGTGAAACTACCATCACCACCAATGACCACAAAAGCATCAATACCCTCTGTAACCAATTGGGAGTAGGCCCTTTTTCTACCTTCGGGTGTCATAAACTCCATGCACCTGGCGGATTTTAACATCGTTCCACCTTTATTGATAATATTGTTTACGCTACGCGCATCCATAAGCTTAAAATCACCCTCTATCATCCCTTGGTATCCTCTGTAGATACCAACACAGTCTAACTTAAGATATGCACAGGTTCGTACAACAGATCTTATGGCAGCGTTCATCCCGGGAGAATCCCCCCCAGAAGTAAGTACACCTATTTTTTTTATTTTTGAGGACATGGAAAAATTTAAGCCAACGAAAGTACTAAAAGTTACTGCAATAATGAAATTGAAACCAACTGCAATTTTAATTTGCACAACAATAACGTTTGCGTAGTTATATTTTTACCAAAACTGGACATAAACCTGCGTTTTACTAACATTAAACAAACTGCCAAGGTTAATAAATAATGGATTATATTCAATTATATCAGGTTAATCAGGCAAGACTCTCTATGCATTTGAATTAGTAGCCATAAAATATAAGAATACATTTTAAATGATTAAAAATGACTCTTTAAAACAAAAGCTATGTCGCTTTTTGAGGAAATTTCTGAGATTTAAAGAATAAGGTGCCGCGCTTTAGTTCACCCCAAGTCACTAGTTTCTTAAAGCGTATAGCTCAGCTTTAAAAAATTTACCAGACAATAATAAACAAAAGGAATAAAAAAAGCGCAGTACGTGTCATCTTACGAAAACTTACACCCTACTAGTCTACAGTTTGGGGCCTTACGCTAACCGTATCAGACGCTTTGCTGATAATTTTCCTAAAAAGCGTCCTAAACGTATTGAAATCTACTTCATACGAAAGTCCCGCACCTTGAGTAGAACCTTGCTGATCCGGCAAAAAGGCTTCAATCTCTTGTTGCCTACTGAAAAATTTTGCACTTAGCGTACCCTCTTGGTTCAATAATAATTGAATTTCAAAATCGCCAGCAACAATATTCTCACTGGAAGCCCCAACCGGCACACCTACCTTACCATTGAACAAAACACGATCGCTTATTTGAGTAGAAACCGTAAGCCCAATACGATTATCTGTTTCAATATCCGCATTACGGTCCAAAATTCCCTGTTCATAAGAAAGTCCGACATTCAGCTTGTCATTACCACCTCCTAAAATTGAATTCAACATACCAGATGCACTTTGTATTAGATTACCGGTTATCGCTTGTTGGTTTATTCCGCTTTGATCGTTTACAAAATTACCTTGTGCTAATAAAAAAATAGCATTCTTCTCCTCTATGGTTGGGTCTTGCAACGTATAATCCAATTCTGATTGTATAATCGAGTTCGTTCCGGGGAACTCTATGCCAAATTCTATATCCGGACTTTGTAGTTCTCCTGTTAATTTGATAACGACATCTGTAGGAATTCTTCGGGTGAAGCTTTGATTGTCCAACAAAGGAGCAGGATTTGCATCAATACTATATACCGCTTCCATATTTAAATCAGCCTCCAAGGGCTCCTGATCCCAATTTATAGTACCGCCAGGTTTAACAGCGAATTTTTTATCTATAATACCGCCAAACTTGTAATTGAATTCCCCTGTAACCACAACAAAATCTCCATACATTTCAAACTTACCATTCGTATTTATCTGTAACAGAATAATTCCGACTCCTGTACCCTTTAAAGAGCTACCAGTTTTCGTATCGGTCACTATTTCTACTTCGGCCTCCGGGGTAATATCCAAATCAAACTCTAGCTCCACACCCTGGGAATCTTTTAAACTACGTTGTTGGTCGATACTGTTTATACTATTTTTATTAGTGAAATTTATAAACGAATAATCTCCTGCACTAGCGACATCGCTAAGGGGAATTTTTAAGGACGTGCCTTTAGCCGTTTTTCCACTTACATTAATGTTAAGTGCTGTTGTAGGGCCGTATATACGACCACTACCATTCAAATATCCAGTGCCATAATACAAGTCTCCTTCCTCAAAATCAGTGTTCAATATTAAGAAACGATCATTTTTTGTGTCTACATTCAAATTTAACACCCAATTTTTAAAGTAACTATGACTGATCGTACCGTCCAAATTTGCTCTAGTCCCCTTTGCCACATCGGTAAGTGTAATGTTCTCAAAGTTGAATGTTTGGTTAGAGAGCCGCACCTTTGACCGCATACCAAAGCTATAATCTACGTTCAAATAAGGCACTGCTATTCCAGCGTTGTCCAAAGTAAGAAGCCCGTTAAAATTTGGATTGTCCACGTCCCCTTTTATGGTTATACTGCCGTCTAAATCTCCCCTAATTCGATCAATTACACCTTCTCCCAAAGGACTAAAGGGTTCCAAATTAAAATTGCTAAAATTAGCTATCAAATTAGCCTTAGGAATTTTTTCTTTATTTTCTATCTTTCCTACAACACTAAACTTTTCGACGTCCCTATCCGTTAACTGCGAGTTTACCTGAAACTCGGTTAAATCCCTATTTCCAACAATACTAATTGCCAAATCTCCAAGACGAGTATCGTTAACATCAAAGCCCGCTATATTAAGGCTAGAAGATGGTAAATAAACGCCATCAATCTGGAAGATGTTGAGGTTTCCGCTTACTTCTCCCTTAAGTTTTAGACTATCTATTACTGGAGTAATTTTGTTCAATGATACTGTTTTGAACTGGAGCTGCAGGTCCTTATAGGTAGAATCCGCGATTTGTCCTCTCAAACGAATCTGCTCTCGCTGCTCGTTGTTCATTACAATTTCTTGGATGGTAATACTATCAAGAGAACGGTTCAGAATAACCTTATTCTTAGAATCTCCATCTTTATTCAAAACCCATTTATTCCCCTTAAAATTAATATCCGAAGTCTTTAATCCGATAACGGATTTATTCTCCTTATTAAAGGTGTGATAAAAGTTAAGATTATAACTATCATTAAGTTCACTTCCTCCTTTAAATTCAGACCTAAAGAATAAGGTATCCTTTAGTGTCGTATTGATAAGGTTAAAATCCTTTAGGTTATAATACGCCGTGCGCAGCTCCCCTACCGAAACAAAGGTATTAAACAAAGGATTTTTGTTATCAATCTTTAATTCGATATTATCTGCCGCATTGCCAAAGGCTTCTATACTGGGCGACTCAAAATTGAGTTTAAAATCACCTTCGTCCGCTACTATTTTTCCTTTTATAAACGTGTTGGGATCAAAGCGCACTTCTGGAAAGAAAATATCAACTATTTTATTATAGATTTTAAAATTAAAAGAAAGGTCTTGTCCACCAGAAATCTCAAAAGGGCGAAAATTAGTATAGATACTACCCAAAGAGTTTTGAACGAGCTTATCCAGTTCTTTCACTTTAAAATTCCCCTTCATAAAACCAGTGATAATGTCGGGTGAATTAATGTTTATAGTCCTCACGCGTTCCTTATCAAAGGAAGAGGCAATGGTGAAATCGTCAAAGTAATAGATATCGTTTATATTCTCATAATTGGTGCTGGTAAAATTGATACCCCCAACTAAATTATCAAGCGTAGTCCCCGTAATATCCATAGTTACCTTGCCTTTAAAAATGGAAACAGTATCCTTAATAAAATTTAAGATTTTAAGGTCGGCGTAGGCAACGTTGGCCATAAAATTAAAATTGTTTCGGTCCTTTCCAAAATCTGCCAATCCTTTAAAATCAAATTTGATGTTCCTATCATTACTAATAAGGGAACCATCAAATAGTTCATCTTTTAGAACTCCCGCAACTTTTAGGTTTTTATAGGTATATCTATTAAATTCAATTCTATAGACCTTGCCTATAACCTCGGTATTAAGCTTTTCTTTTACAAAACCTTTTCCTTCTACGTTAAAATCTAAGGTAGTTTTTCCAACAGTTGAACTTCCCAAGAAATCCCCCAAATCAAAGTCTATTAAAGAAATAAAGCCTTTGTAGGTTGCATTATCAATATTGTTGAAATCAGTTAACACGATATCAGTATAACTGCTACCCACGGCAGTATTCAAGTTTACCTTGGCATCAATGGAAGAATTGGTTATAAAGGCATCACCCCTTATTGTAAATTGTCCCAATTTGCTAAACGAAGAGGGCAGGGAGTTTCCAACCAAATTGGGCAAAAGGGCATTTAATTGATAGTAGTTACTGGTTATGTTCTTCATTTTTGCATCTAAGGCAAAAGGCTTTTGTTTATTAAAGAGGTTCTTAAAATTAAAATCTCCCCGTATTCCTGTATTATCTGAAAAAAGAAATAAATCATCGGTATTCAAATCGTTAAGTACTCCGCTAAGGTTGGCACTAAAGGTTGCTAGCTTGCCTTTTCCAAATTCGTTATATAACAAATTTATTTCATCAAAAGCTATAGTAGATTCCTCAAAACTAGCCTCCAGATTCACCTTATTCAGAAAATCTACAAAATCCTCTCTGTTATAATTAAAAACAAGGTTACCATTGATATTGGATAGTGGGGTTTTAATCATGAGGCAATCAAAACGCATTTGCTCCTTAGTATACTTAAAGGCAGTAGACATTTGTTCTACCTGAATATCCCTTCTACTTAAAAATGACATTTTTGTAATATCCGTGAAGACTTCCGGACCTACTATCTGAAAATCTTTACCGACTATATTCAGATTATTGAACAATAGGGTCTGGGGATTCTCTAGGTTTTCATCTATGTATTGAAACCTACTTTCGTTAATATCTACAGAAGAAGAAGAAAAGAAAAATGGTGGGGTTCCGAGTTCTCTGGGCTTTTTATCATCCAGTTTATCTACAAAAACATTTATGTTAGTCGTTCTTTCTGCCGCGTAAGTTTTTAGTTTAAAATGAAGCCTATTAATAGTAATATCACCAAACTCGAGTCTTCCCTGGGCTAAATTCCCTAAGCTCAATACCGAAGTCTTTAGCTCATCTACATAAAACAAAGTATCTTTTTGGTAATCTTCAATATAAATCCCCTTTAAAGAAGTGTCCCAAGAGATAAGGGAAAACCGCAACTTATCTATATTAATGTTGGTTCCAAACTGCTTGTTAAGGGCAGTTGTTGCGTACGTAGCCAGTCTGGTCTGGACAACCGGTAAGGAAAGTACCATGGTTCCCAAAATGCATATCAATACCAGAACCAAGATTGACCTGAAGAGTATTTTCCTTAATTTTTTGATAGGGCTTTATTTTTTACCTTTGTCATTCAATTTTTATTCCAAAACCGTTGGAAAACGAAACTAATTACATTCTTGCTATAGAATCGTCTTGCGACGACACTTCTGCTGCCATTCTTAGAAATACTACTGTGCTAAGCAATGTGGTTGCCAGTCAAAAAATACATGAAGAATATGGTGGGGTTGTACCCGAGCTTGCGTCCCGTGCACACCAACAAAATATAGTTCCCGTAGTCGATCAAGCTTTGGTTAAAGCAAATATCGATAAAAAACAGTTATCAGCCATAGCATTTACACGCGGACCAGGTCTTATGGGGTCTCTTTTAGTAGGCACCTCTTTTGCGAAGTCCCTAGCCCTTGGTCTTGACCTTCCACTAATTGAAGTAAACCACATGCAAGCGCATATTTTGGCGCATTTTATCAAAGATACGAACATGGCGCCTCCAAAGTTTCCTTTTTTGGCCTTGACCATAAGCGGAGGACATACCCAAATTCTTAAAGTCAGTGATTACTTTGAGATGGAGGTTTTGGGGCAAACCTTGGACGATGCCGTTGGCGAAGCGTTTGACAAAAGCGCAAAAGTTTTAGGATTACCTTATCCCGGTGGCCCTTTGGTAGATCGGTATGCACAGGAAGGTAACCCACGTGCTTTTGAATTTCCAGTACCCAAGGTAAAAGACCTAGATTTTAGTTTTAGCGGATTAAAAACAAGCATCCTCTATTTTGTTCAAAGAAAAGCGAAGGAAAATCCAGATTTCATCTCTGAAAACCTTGCTGATATTTGTGCCTCCATACAATATACCATTGTAACCATTCTAATGCGAAAACTTAAAAAATCCGTAAAGCAAACAGGAATCAAAACTATTGCGATAGGTGGAGGCGTCTCGGCCAATTCGGGTATTAGGAAAGCTTTAGTAGATGCCGAAAAGGACTTGAAATGGACCGTGCACATTCCAAAATTTGAATATTGTACGGATAATGCCGCCATGATTGGAATTGTAGGGTATTTGAAATTCAAAAAAGGGCTCTTTGCGGAGCAGAACGTTAGCGCCAAAGCCAGATATAGTTTTTAAACCAATATTATGCAGCTATTTTATAACCCAAAATTAGAAGAGGAATCAAAACATTTTACGTTCGATAGTTTTGAAAGCAAACATATCATAAAAGTTTTACGCAAAAAAGTTGGAGACGAACTTCAGATTACGAATGGCCGCGGACTTTTTCTATTCGCTACCATTACGGATAGTAATGCTAAAGGGTGCACTGTAGCTATTAAAAGCCACAAACGAATACACGCCACAAAACACAGCTTACATATGGTGGTAGCACCTACAAAGATGAACGATAGGTTTGAGTGGTTCTTGGAAAAAGCTACTGAAATAGGAGTACATGAAATAACACCTATTCTTTGTGGCAGATCAGAAAGAAAAACCATAAAACTGGAACGGTACGAAAAAGTAATCCAAGCGGCCATGAAGCAATCTTTCCAAGCCTATTTACCCAAGCTAAATCCGCTGATCACATTAGCTGACTTTTTGAAACAGAACACTAAAGGACTCTTGTTCATAGCACATTGCGAGGACACCGAACGGTATGAATTAAAGCGCTTCGTTCAGCCAGACAAACCAACAACTATATTGATAGGCCCCGAAGGGGATTTTACCAAAGAAGAAATTAAAAAAGCAAAAGCACAAGGCTATATCGCGGTGGCTATGGGCAAAACTAGATTACGCACCGAGACGGCAGCTATTGTTGCCTGCACCACAGTTGCCCTTACCAATAATGGCTAGTCTAACACATTAGTTAAAATTAGTACCGGAAATTTTCTAGTGAATATGAATAATTAAACCTATTCCAAATCTAAACAATAGCGCCGCTAACCTTTTTTTCACTGTGATATTATGTAAATTTGATTTTTAGATAAACGTTGATATATGAATCAGTTTTCTGCTCTTATTACCTTGTGTGCTTTTCTACTTATTTCAAAAGTAAACGCGCAAGAGGTGGGCATCTTAAAATATAGTGGTGGTGGGGACTGGTATGCCAACCCAACCGCAGTTCCAAACCTAATTCGATTTTGCAATACCAATATAGGCACTCGTTTAAAGGATAAGCCAAATACCGTAGAAGCAGGAAGCACTGCTATTTTCCAGTACCCATTTCTGCATATGACAGGACACGGGAATGTAGTATTTTCCCAAGAGGAACTTGAAAATCTGAGAACCTATCTGGTTTCCGGTGGTTTCTTACATATTGATGACAATTATGGAATGAAACCCTATGTGACCAAACAACTGGAAGCACTTTTCCCCAATACACCGTTGGAAGAAATTGGCGCAGACCATCCTATATTTTCCCAAGAATACGACTTTCCAAAAGGGCTTCCCAAGATACACGAACACGACGGGCAACGGCCCCAAGCATTAGGCATCTTTTACGAGCAGCGCCTTGTGTTATTATTTACTTTTGAATCTGATCTTGGCGATGGTTGGGAAGACCCCGCAATGCATAACGACCCAGAGGAAGTTAGACAACAAGCCTTAAAAATGGGTGCAAATATCGTTTCATATGTTTTTAAAAATTAAACCATGACCTCTAAAACCATTGCAAACGGATTGTTGAGGACCCTAGGAATCATAACAGTAATCCTGCTGATTTTGTATTTTCTGTACATCATCCGCTCCGTTTTGGCTTATTTATCCATAGCGGCTGTAATCGCATTAATAGGTCGACCTATTGTTTTCTTTCTCAGAGATAAGCTTAGATTCCCCAATATTTTGGCTGTAATACTTGCAATGCTTGTTATGGTTGGGGTCATAGCCAGTATTTTTGCCCTTTTTATCCCGCTGATATCTGAGCAAAGCAAAAACCTTTCCCTACTGAATATGGATGGGCTGCAAAAAAGTATCAACTCCCTTTATTTTGAAATTACCCAATATTTAGGATTATCAACAAATGTTGTTGGTGATGTGATTCAAGAAAGTAATATCGAACAGAATATTCTAGAAGGCTTAAATCTTAGTTTTATACCCAATTTCCTTAATTCGTTTTTATCAGTACTTAGCACGCTCAGTATTGGTCTTTTCTCGGTGTTGTTTATTTCTTTTTTCTTCTTAAAAGACAGTAAGCTATTTCAGAACGGACTATTGGTATTCGTTCCAAATACAAAAGAAACAGGAACGATAAATTCTATCAATAAAATAAATGGACTATTATCCCGATATTTTGTAGGCCTATTACTCCAAATATTTATTCTTTTCGTAATCTATACCATCGTGTTATTGATTGTTGGCATAGAAAACGCTATAGTTATCGCTTTTTTATGTGCACTTTTCAACGTTATACCCTACATAGGTCCAATTATAGGTGGTGTGCTCATGATTTTACTTACCATGACGAGTACGCTTGGTATGGATTTTAGTACTGTCATATTACCCAAAACAGGATATGTGATTATTGGGCTAGTAATTGGACAGTTGGTGGATAATTTTTTCTCACAACCATTTATATTTTCCAGCAGCGTAAAATCACATCCCTTAGAAATTTTCTTGGTCATCATTATTGCAGGGCTTCTTTTTGGGATTGTAGGGATGATTATTGCAGTTCCTGGCTACACAGCCATAAAGGTGATTTTGAAAGAGTTCCTTGAAGATAATAAAATTGTAAAATCCCTTACCAAAAATCTATAAAGCGGTCATGAACGATGCCATTTTGCATGTTGATGTCCAAGCGTTCATTTCTGCGAATCTTACCAAAGACATCCCAACACTCTTGTTTCAGAAATCTCCATTCCTAAACGTCTCAACAAAGGAATTGGCGGGTCAGATTGAAGCTAAACTCAAAAGCAGAAAGAAGCTGCCGACATGGTTTTCTTCGGAAAATATCTATTATGCACACAAGCTAAACATCTC
>JBLIEO010000050.1:0-14344 GCA_047633095.1 Maribacter sp. | reverse complement strand
AGTGACCAGTTTGACTATATTTCTAAAAAATCAGGGAATTACCGTGCCGATGGTGTACGCTACGAGGTGGTAAAAGAAACCAACCTAAATAAACTAAGAAAAAATGTACTTGATTCCTTGGTAGCGATATCCAAAAATACGTCAGAGTTAAAGTCTACCATATCCGAACATGAGACCACTATAACATCGCTAAATAAAAAATTAAAAGAAACAACAACAAGTTTAACCATCGTTAGTGAGGAAAAAGACAACATGTCACTGCTTGGCGCCTCAGTATCAAAAGGCACCTATAATATGATTTTATGGGCAATTATCGGGGTGCTTTTTTTATTTTTAGGCCTTTTCATATACAAGTTTAGGAATAGCAATATTCTTACACAAGAAGCGAAACAAAACCTCTCTGAGTTAGAATTAGAATATGAAGACCACCGCCGAAGGGCTTTGGAGCGAGAGCAAAAAATTAGTAGGCAGTTGCAAGACGAAAGAAACAAACAGAAAAAAACCAAATAAAGCAGGCGACTCAAGTAGAACTCGATAATATTGCACCGCTCTTTAATGCATATCGGGTTTTTTACGGCCAAACTCCAAACAAGACAGCAGCATTCGATTTTCTAGAAGATACGTTTATAAAAAAAGATTCTGTCATTTTTTTAGCTTGTGTAAAAGAAGTCCCAGTAGGGTTTACTCAACTATATCCTACCTTTTCATCGGTCTCGCTTAAAGCCTCACTTATACTTAACGACCTATACGTAATTGAATCTAACCGCAACATGGGCATCGCTAAACGTTTGTTGGAAACAGTGAAAATATACTGTCAGAATAACAATTACAAAGGCTTGAGATTGGAAATAGCAACCGACAATCCAGCCCAACATTTATATGAAAAACTAGGTTGGGAAAAAGATGTACATAGTTTTCATTACTTTTGGTCAGCCAAATAAACATGGCTAAAAACCACTATGAGAATAGACATTATCACAGTACTCCCAGAACTATTAAAAAGTCCGTTTGACGCCTCAATATTAAAAAGAGCCATAGAGAAAGGCTTAGTAGAAGTACATTTTCATAATATTAGAGACTATACAGACAAAAGCTATAACCAAGTAGATGATTATCAATTTGGTGGTGGAGCTGGAATGGTGATGATGATAGAACCTATAGACAAGTGTATCTCCAAACTGAAATCGGAACGGGAGTATGATGAAATCATCTACATGACACCAGATGGTGAGACATTAAACCAACAAGCATCCAACAGTATCTCTTTACTGAAAAACATCATTATACTTTGCGGGCATTACAAGGGCGTAGATCAACGCGTACGGGATGCCTTTATTACCAGAGAAATATCCATTGGTGATTATGTGCTTTCCGGTGGAGAATTAGGAGCAGCAGTTTTATGCGATACCATCATTAGGCTGATACCAGGTGTACTTAATAATGAAACCTCTGCCCTCACCGATAGTTTTCAAGACGGATTATTGGCGCCACCCGTTTACACTAGACCTGCAGAATACAAGGGCATGAAAGTTCCCGAGATACTTTTGAGCGGTAATTTTGGGAAAATAGAGACCTGGAGAGAGGATCAGGCACAGGAACGAACAGAAAAATTACGACCAGACCTTTTGGATTAGCCCTTAATTTAAAGCCTATAAAGAAAAATATTCAAAAAATACTTGCAGTTTCTAATTTTAGAATTATTTTTGCACACTGTTAAATCAACCTCTGACGATAATCGTGAATGTTGTTTTAGTATAATTCCGATATTAAAAAATAAAATGGAATCATTAATTAAGTTTGTTCAGGACGAATTTGTAACCAAAAAAGAATTCCCAAAATTTTCCGCAGGAGATACTATCACTGTATATTATGAAATTAAGGAAGGTGAAAAAACACGTACCCAGTTCTTTAAGGGTGTGGTAATACAAAGAAGAGGTTCTGGAGCGACAGAAACATTTACTATTCGTAAAATATCTGGTACTGTAGGCGTGGAACGTATATTCCCAGTAAACCTACCGGCTTTGCAAAAAATAGAAATCAACAAAAAAGGTAAGGTACGTAGAGCTCGTATCTACTACTTTAGAGAGTTGACAGGTAAGAAAGCAAGAATAAAGGAAGTAAGGTCTTAAAACCATATTGCATAATACAAAAAGCATCAACATTATAGTTGATGCTTTTTTTATGAACATTTGTTTATAACCTATGTTCATAACCTGTTGATTTTTAATTAGATAAAAACATGCCTGCCTTGTCCATAATTAAGTATCTTTAGGCGTAAAGGAATAGTAATCAATATATAATTGATTTTATATCCAATACTATAGAGTTTACGTTCTCATATTGTTGTTCCATCATGAGTGTAATATATTGTTCTCAAAAGCAATTACACTATTAGATGCATTT
Organism: Maribacter sp.; assembly: GCA_047633095.1. GTDB lineage: Bacteria > Bacteroidota > Bacteroidia > Flavobacteriales > Flavobacteriaceae > Maribacter. The sequence continues at coordinate 11,941 of JBLIEO010000050.1, read as the reverse complement.
TAGCTAAAAAGGCTGTCGCTTTTTTTTGATATTTTGGACATGTTTACAACTATCGTATTATGTTAAGACAATGAGAAGTAATGCAAAGTATTCTTTTGGTTGTCTAACCAATAGATGAATTGCATATCAAACGTTGAATTAGTTATGCGGACGCAATCAATGGTTGCCGTTTTAATCGAAGATTGAAACATACAAAATTCGTAAACTACTTCTAAAAAGCCATATCAATGTACTTGTACGATGATATGGCTTTTGTTATTGTCCCTGAACAAAATGCTAGAATATTCCGCCAATTCCTATTTAACAAGCCTAGATAATATTGTATCTTTGGTTCGCTTAAATTAAAACCAACACGCATGTCCAAGATTTTTTATACCAAAACAGATGAGGCACCAGCTTTGGCTACCGAATCTTTTTTACCAATAGTAAAGGCTTTTACAAAAACTTCGGGGATTGAAATAGAGACCAAAGATATTTCTTTAGCAGGCAGAATAGCCACTACATTTCCAGAATATTTGACCAAAAGTCAGCAAATCAATAATGATTTGGATGAACTAGGACAGATGGCCAAAATGCCAGAGGCAAATATCATTAAACTCCCGAATATAAGTGCATCCGTTCCACAGTTAAAAGCAGCTATAACAGAATTACAAGGCAAAGGTTATAAATTGCCCAATTACCCAGACGAGCCTACCTCTGACGCTGAAAAGGAAATAAAAGTAAAATACGATAAAATAAAAGGAAGCGCCGTAAACCCTGTCCTTCGAGAAGGAAATTCGGACAGACGAGCCCCACGTGCTGTTAAAAACTACGCCAAAAAGAACCCTCATAAAATGGGTGCTTGGAGTTCAAATTCAAAGACACATGTAGCCACCATGGACCATGGTGATTTTAAGTCCAATGAAAAATCGGTAACATTGGGAGGTGCAACAGATGTAAAAATCACACTTACCACCACCACCAATACGGTAACAATTCTAAAGGATAAAATAACCCTGGAAGCAGGAGAAGTTATCGATGCTACCGTACTAAGTAAAAAAGCTTTACTTGCTTTTCTTTCCGAACAAGTGACAGATGCAAAAGAGAAAGGAGTGCTTTTTTCAGTACACATGAAAGCCACAATGATGAAGGTTTCAGATCCCATTATTTTTGGTCATGTGGTAGTCACTTTTTTAGCACCCATATTTGAGAAGTACGCCGCTATTTTTACTGAATTAGGTATCAACCCCAATCACGGTATTAAAAACCTGTATGATAAGTTAGAGAAACTTCCACAAAACGAAAAATCGGTTATAGAACAAGACATTGCGAGTGTTTTAGCTAACAGGCCAGTACTGGCCATGGTGAATTCCGAAAAAGGAATCACAAACTTACATGTACCTAGCGACACCATCATTGATGCTTCTATGCCTGCTATGATTCGTAATTCTGGACAGATGTGGAACGCGGAAGGAAAAGCCCAAGACACAAAGGCAGTAATACCAGACAGTAGTTATGCAGGAATTTATAGCGAAACCATAAAATTTTGCAAAAAGCATGGTGCGTTTGACCCTACTACAATGGGTACGGTCCCCAATGTTGGTCTTATGGCACAAAAAGCTGAAGAATATGGTTCACACGACAAAACTTTTGAGATAAAGAATGATGGTGTAGTTAGAGTTGAGGATGTAAAAACTGGAAAAACACTATTAGAACATACTGTAGAAAACGGTGATATCTGGCGTATGTGCCAAGTAAAGGACGCTCCTATTCAAGATTGGGTCAAGCTAGCTGTTTCAAGAGCAAAGGCGACTCAAGACCCAACTATTTTCTGGCTGGATAAGACTAGGGCACATGATGCAGAAATCATTAAAAAGGTAAATATATACCTGCCTAAATATGACTCCGAAGGATTATATATACGCATCCTATCTCCTATTGAAGCTACTAAGTTTACACTGGAACGCATCAAGGCAGGTAAGGATACCATTTCTGTCTCAGGTAACGTACTACGAGATTACTTAACGGATTTATTCCCAATTCTAGAAGTTGGCACCAGTGCCAAAATGCTTTCTATTGTTCCCCTTATGAACGGCGGAGGTTTATTTGAAACAGGAGCTGGAGGCTCGGCACCTAAACATGTAGAACAATTTTTAGAGGAAGGGCATTTACGATGGGATTCTTTAGGTGAGTTTTTAGCCTTAGGCGTTTCCTTAGAGTTCTTTGGAGAAAAGAACGATAATGCAAAAGCAAAAATTTTAGGAGTAGCATTAGATAGCGCTACAGAAAAATTTTTATTAAACGACAAATCGCCCTCCAGAAAGACAAATGAATTGGATACCCGCGGAAGCCATTTTTACTTGGCAATGTACTGGGCAGAAGCTTTGGCTGAACAAAATGAAGATTTAGAACTAAAAGCTATTTTCATGAAGGTGTTTTCCGAAATACAACATAAAGAAGAACAGATTGTATACGAACTACTAAAAGCTCAAGGTTCTCCCCAAGATATTGGTGGGTATTACAAACCAAACGCCGACTTAGCAGCTAAGGCTATGCGCCCAAGCGTGACGTTCAATTCTATTTTGAACACGTTTTAATAGCATCTTATAAAATCATATAAAAGGCCTTCAAATTTGAGGGCCTTTTTGTGACTAAAAAATGTTAAGGTTTCCGGAGCTAGATTATTTCTAGTTATTTTTAAAAAAAAGTTTTTATGAAGCAGGCCACTTTCGTGTCGTCCTTACTATTCTTATTTTTCTCAATACATTCTTTTTCACAAAAAAAATATACCCTTAGCGGCACAATTATAGAAGAAAGTAGCAACGAAACATTAATTGGGGTAACCGTTGCCTTTCCATCTTTGGGAACAGGTGTAGTGACTAATGAATATGGCTTTTATTCCATCACACTTCCAGAAGGTGAGTATGCGCTGCTGGTAAGTTATTTAGGCTTTGAAGAAGTGGTTAATACCATTAATCTAAATACAAATACAAAAATAGATTTTAAACTTAAGGAGGCTGCGGAACAATTGAAGGAAGTCGTTGTTACTCAAAATATAGAAAAAATGGACATTAGAAAGCCTCAAATGAGTGTGAATACAATGTCCGTAGAAACTATTAAAAAAATTCCCGTTATTCTCGGTGAAGCGGACATTATCAAGTCAATCCTATTATTGCCCGGAGTCTCGAATGCTGGTGAAGGAGCATCTGGTTTTAATGTCAGAGGAGGTTCTGTTGACCAAAACCTAATTCTTTTGGATGAGGCCATCATTTTTAATTCCTCTCACCTCTTCGGGTTCTTTTCCGTGTTCAATCCGGATGCAATAAAAGATATAAAGTTATATAAAGGAGGTATTCCTGCACGCTACGGAGGAAGGGTATCCTCTGTATTAGATATTTTTCAAAAAGAAGGAAACAGTAAAGAATTAAAGGTTAACGGCGGTATCGGTGCCGTAGCAAGTCGACTGTTAATAGAAGGTCCTATTGTAAAGGATAAGGCAGCATTTCTTATCGGTGGTCGAGGTTCTTATGCGCATTTGTTCCTTCCACTATTCGATTTGGACAACACCGCCTATTTCTATGATTTGAATACAAAACTCAACTATAAAATCAACGATAAAAATAGTATTTTTCTCTCTGGTTATTTTGGAAGGGATGTATTCGGCATCAGCGAAAGCTTTGTAAATACCTATGGTAACACAGTAGGTAACTTCAGGTGGAATCATTTATTCTCCGATAAATTATTCTCCAACCTTTCCTTAATCTATTCCGATTACTATTATGGACTTAAACTGGATTTTGTAGGATTCAATTGGAACTCGGGGATTCAGAATTTCAACGTTAAATATGATTTAAAACATTACCTAAACGATAAGCTACAAATTAATTACGGTGTCAATAACATTTACTACCGGTTTAACCCTGGCAAGATTGAGCCTAGCAATGATACCTCAGGGATTGTTGAAGATCAGCTCACCCAAAAATATGCAAATGAATTTGCAGCGTATGTTGATTTTGAACATAGGGTTACCGATAATCTAAGTTTAGGATATGGGCTTCGCCTCAGTAATTTTATAAGACTAGGACAAGAAGAGCTAAACATCTATGAAAATGACAATCCTGTCCGTTTTGATCCCGTTTTGTCTATTTACCAAGAAGCAAACCCCATTGCTGTTATAAACCCTGGAAGAGGTGGTAGTATCGCAACGTTTAACAACTTTGAGCCTCGACTTTCTATGTCATACACCTTAAACTCCAATAGTTCGGTAAAAGCAAGCTATACGCGTTTGGCACAGTATCTGCACCTGCTTTCCAATACCAACTCTCCCACTCCTTTAGATGTATGGACACCTAGCGGACCTTTTATAAAACCACAGTTGTTAGATCAGTACGCCCTAGGTTATTTTAAGGATATAGCCAATGGAGCCTATTCTTTTGAGACCGAAATTTTTTATAAGGACGTCCAAAATAGAATAGATTATATAGACGGGGCAAACCTAATTGCTAATGATGCTATTGAGCAAATTATTTTAACTGGAGAAGCAAGAGCTTATGGTTTGGAGATATTGTTGCGAAAAAATGAAGGCAGATTACAGGGTTGGTTGGCCTATACCTTATCCAAATCGGAACAACGAACACCTGGCAGGGAACTTCATATAGGTAACGGAATAGGAACTACAGAAACGGGTATCAACTTTGGCGAATGGTATAATACACCGTTTGACAAACCACATGACATTTCGCTTTTTGCGAGCTACGAACTGAGTGAAGAATGGAGTATCAATAGTAATTTTGTTTACCAAACAGGCCAACCCACTAACTTCCCTATTGGACAATTTGAATTTCAAGGCTTATCAGTCCCCTATTACGGTCTCAGAAACGAACAGCGTCTTCCAGATTACAATAGAATAGATGTATCTGCTACCTTAACACCTAAAAAGAATAAAACTAGGAAAATGAAAGGGGAATGGATATTTAGTATCTATAACCTGTACAATAGAAAAAATGCCACCTCTATCAATTTCAGAAGAAATCAAGATACCGGTTCAAATGAAGCTGTTAGAACCGCAATTTTTGGTATTGTACCTGCGATTACCTATAATTTTAAATTTTAGAAACATGCAAAAATATATATACCAATTTGCCCTCATTTTTAGTTTTATCGGATGCGAGGATGTCATTGAGGTTGACCTAGATACAGAACCACCGCGCTTAACGGTGGATGCCGTTATTCGCTTGGATACTAGCAAAAGCATAACTACAGCGACCATTAAGGTAGGCCTAAGTAGTTCCTTTTTTGAACAAAACCAAGCGGTGCAAGTAGATCAAATATCTATTGAAAATTTAGATTACCAAGGCACCAACGCCTTAGAACAAAATGTTATTGTTTTCAACGAAATCGGACTTGGCGTTTATCAGGGCTCCAAGAATACCGACTTCTTTACCTCAGGAGAACTTATATTGACAATAGTATATAATGACGAGTTATTTTTAGCTAGTACCAGATTTGCACCAGCAGTTCCCTTCGATAGCATTATCGAAGGAGATGGTGTATTGTTCTCCGGCGAGGAAACAGAAATAATCGTTTCCTTTACGGATACCCCGAACCAGGCAGATTTTTACATTTTCGATTTTGACTTTAACGAATACCTAGTTTCTGAGGATGAATTTTATCCGGGTCAACGATTTGAGTTCTCTTATTTTTATGATAATATTGAAACAGGAACAACTTTAGACATTAGTATTCTGGGCGCGGACGAAGCGTTTTACAGCTATATGGACCAACTTATTGTTCAATCTGGAAGCAATCAAGGGCCCTTTCAAACTCCCGTGGGAACGGTTAGGGGAAATATCATAAACGGTTCAAGCACAGATAGTAATTTAGTGAGTGATATTGTCGAACGCGCCGATAATTTTGCGCTGGGATATTTCGCGGTCGTGCAAGAATATAAAGAAAGTATTACCATTAATTAAAACTTAAGCGTTACTAAAAATTAATCATAACATGAGAACAGATAAAGATATTTTAGTTAAAGGGCTTAAAAGATTAGCCTACACGGTAATGCTTATGTTTCTGGCCCCTCTAGTCATATGGCAAGCGTTTAAAAATGAGGGACACCCGTATTATTGGCCGGTACTTATTGTTGGAATTTTACTGGCTATCACTGCCGTTGGAATGGGCTTTAAAGGGATTGCTACGATTATGGAATCGCTATTCGGGAAAAAGAAAAAGAGCTAATATTTTAATTTACTTTTAGAGGCTTTTTCCATTTATTGGATAAGTCGGCATAATTATAGTCCAAAATACTTTCTTGTCGTTCCAGTTTTCCAGCAGAAAATGCACGTTGCAAAATGTCCTCGATAAGGTAGTCCTCTTCAACAATATCTGGATGAAACTCTTCCTTGATACTAATTTTAAACATCTTGGCGGTAGTATTGTACCAAAATGCACGCCAACCATTTCTAAGCTCCTTAACCAAGTCAAAAGACGTAGTTCCTGTCTGCCTATAGATGAGTTTTACCAATATCTGCCCTTCTGTACGGGTTAATTTTTTAAGCTCTTCGGAAAACTCGCCTTCAATATACTTCTGTACTTTTTTAGTGTATTTTTTACGTTTTCTTGATTTTTTAATTCCTTTAAGGCTATCGTTCAATTCAACCAAACGCTCTGCAGCCAATTTAGCATAAGGGTATACTTTATGCGTCTTTCTTCTCAGAATATAATAGCGTAATTTATCGTCATAGGAAGTAAACTTCAATTTTCCAAATACGAATGCTTCCTGCAAAGCAATAGCACTCCTTAAGACAGAATCCCCAGAAATAATAATGAGTTTTTCAGATATTGAATCCAATACCTGCTCAGGTACTTGAGCCTCTACTTTTAGAATTCCTACAGTTAATAAAAACAATAAAATAAATCGTTGCACCATGGTATAGCTTATACAAATGTCTTTTCAAAATTAACGATAAATAGAGAAGTATAGCATTCAAAAACAAGCGAATATTGTTAAGTTTGTATGTAAATAAACGAGACATGGCTAAAAAAGATATCATCACTAAGAAATCACTCGATTTTTTTGAAAAATACCTGAATAATGCGGCTCCTACCGGTTACGAGTGGGAAGGTCAGAAAATATGGATGGAGTATTTAAAACCTTATGTAGATACTTTTATTACGGACACTTATGGCACAGCTGTTGGGGTAATAAACCCGGACGCCAAATATAAAGTGGTTATAGAGGGGCATTCCGATGAAATATCTTGGTATGTGAATTATGTCACGGACAATGGTTTACTTTATGTGATTCGTAATGGCGGTAGCGATCATCAGATTGCACCTTCTAAATGGGTAAACATACATACTAAAAATGGTATTGTTAAGGGCGTTTTTGGATGGCCCGCAATACACACCAGAAAAAGTGACAAAGAAGAAGCACCAAAATTGGATAATATTTTTATCGATATTGGAGCAAAAGACAAAGAAGAGGTAGAAAAAATGGGTGTTCACGTAGGCTGTGTAATCACCTATCCAGATGAATTTCAGGTACTTAACAAAGATAAATTCGTCTGCAGGGCGATAGATAATAGAGCCGGCGGATTCATGATAGCAGAGGTTGCGAGATTGCTCCATGAAAACAAGAAAAAACTACCTTTTGGCCTTTACATTACCAATTCGGTGCAAGAAGAGATAGGTTTGCGTGGAGCGGAGATGATAACCCACACCATAAAACCCAACCTAGCTATCATAACAGATGTATGTCATGATACGACCACCCCAATGATAGAGAAGAAAACACAAGGACATACAGAAATGGGCGCAGGACCGGTAATTTCTTATGCACCTGCAGTACAGAATAATCTTAGGGAGCGTATTATTGAAACAGCGGAGGCCAACAAAATTCCGTTTCAACGCATGGCAGCTTCAAGAGCTACCGGGACAGATACAGATGCCTTTGCCTACAGCAATGGCGGTGTTGCCTCGGCATTAATATCACTACCATTACGTTATATGCACACCACCGTAGAAACCGTTCACAAAGATGATGTGGAAAATGTAATCCGCTTGATATACGAAACACTATTAACTATAAAAGATGGGGAAACCTTCAGTTATTTTGATTAAAAATAATCAATGCTCTTTCTTTTCGAAAGGCCGTTATTTTTAATATGGATGAACTACTAGATATTTTGGATACTGACGGTAATCCCAATGGGACCAAAGAAATGAAGTCCAAAGCACATCGTTTTGGACTTTTTCATGCTACGGCACATATCTGGTTCTATACTACTAGTAGACAACTGCTTATCCAGCAACGTGGTAAATATAAAGACACTTATCCCCTACTTTGGGATGTCTCGGTAGCGGGCCATATTGGGGCTGGCGAGGAAATTAAAGTATCAGCAATACGTGAAATAGAGGAAGAAATAGGGTTGACTGTTCAATCAGAAGATCTCGAAAAAATTGGCATTTTCAAATCGGAACAGAAACATAATAAAAACTTGATGGACAATGAATTTCATCATACTTTTCTATGTATTCTTAAAGTGCCCTTGCAGAAACTGATTAAACAGGAAAGCGAAGTGGAAGCCTTGGATTTAGTACCACTTCGTTATTTTGAAAAAGCAGTGCTCCTCAACAAAACAGTTCAAAAGTTCGTGCCACACCGCCTAGCCTATTACCAAGCTGTAATCAAAGCAATAAAAGAAAGATTATAAACTTGCGATAAAATCGTCTATGGCACCAATAGGATACGTTTGCTGTTCACCACTCTCCATATGCTTAACCACAAAAAAACCGTCTTCTAATTCTTGGTCTCCCAAAAGTACTACGTAGGGTACATTTTTATTATTAGCGTATTTAAACTGCTTGTGTATTTTGGCTTTGGATGGATAGACATCACTCTTTATTCCGGCTTCTCGTAATTTAGTGGCTAATTTCAATGACGCTAAGCCCTCCTGTTCTCCAAAATTCAAAAAGAGCACATCTAAGGACTTTTCTAAGGATTTCGGAAAGAGGTCTAGCGCTTCTAGAACCAGATAGATTCGGTCCAGACCAAATGATATACCCACGCCACTCACATCTTTTAAACCGAAAATACCGGTGAGGTCGTCATAGCGTCCGCCACCTCCAATGGAACTCATAGAAACACCTTCTGGAGCGCTCACTTCAAAAATGGCCCCCGTGTAATAGTTTAGACCTCTAGCCAAGGTGACATCTATAGCTACACTGGCAGATTGCAATCCTATTTCGGCAATGCTCTCTATAATGTAGCGCAATTCTGCTACTCCTTTTTTACCTTCTTCAGAGTTTTGGAGCAATGCTTCCAACTGTTCCAATTGTTTCGAATTGCTGCCAGTTAGGGCAAAAAGCGGTGCGGCCTTTTCAATGGCGGTATCGGAAATACCCTTTTCCTGCATTTCCTTTTTTACGCCTTCCTCACCTATCTTGTCCAACTTATCCAGAGCAACGGTAAAATCTACCAACAAGTGTTTGGCACCAATGACTTCCGCAATTCCTGCTAAAACCTTACGGTTATTCAATTTTATGGTAGCTCCAGTCAATTTTAAGTCTGTGAATACGGCATCATATAATTGTACCAGCTCTACTTCTTGTAGGAGGCTATTGGAGCCTACCACATCCGCATCACACTGAAAAAATTCTCTAAACCTTCCCTTTTGTGGCCTATCCGCACGCCATACGGGTTGAATCTGATAGCGTTTAAAAGGAAAATCGATTTCATTCTGGTGCATAACCACATAGCGGGCAAAGGGTACGGTTAAATCGTAGCGCAAGGCTTTTTCTGAGATCATAGGAGCTAAAGAACCTGAATTTTTTGAACTATAAGTTACGTCATCCACCTTACTAATAAAATCTCCTGAATTCAATATTTTAAAAATCAGACGGTCACCTTCTTCCCCATATTTACCTAATAAGGTATCAGAGTTTTCGAACGAAGGCGTTTCTATAGGCAGATAACCGAAAGTTTGGAAATGCTTTTTAACCACATCAAAAATATAGTGACGCTTACTTATTTCTTGTGGAGTAAAATCACGTGTTCCTTTGGGTATGGATGGTTTCTTTGCCATGAATATGTTTTAACACCCCAAAGTAGTTTCGACTAAACTCAACTACCAATGAAGCGGATTTTATAGATGATATTAGCAAAGATAGTTTTCCCTTAAGTCCCTACCAAAGGAGGAGCGGTTTTGTTTCTAGCTCACTAATTACTAAGTAGAATGTACAGGTGAATTAAAAAATAATAGCACTATTTTTTAAAGCGTAAAAATAGTGCTCCCTTTAGACCTAGATAGTCTTTGGGGCTTCCATCATAGATTGGAACCACTGGTACAATTCCCCTTTGGTAATTGCTGCACCTTGTTTAATCAGTTGAAACTTATCCAGATTCTTGTCCTCCGTGTAGGCTTTAGAAGCTGTCATATATTCCACAAAGTCCGATTGCCAGTTTTTCTTGAACCAGTCGAAGCCTATTTTGGTTGTTAAGTCAATTTTTGGGTTCATGACCTTTACAGCAATGAGCTTCATTTCCTTATCGGCCAATTGAAACAGATGCATCTGCTGGTCAGAGATATTCTCCAAATAGGCAACCTTGATTAGCACACCTTCCCAAATAAGGTCACTGAAGACATCCAATTCGTCCTCGGCAACTTCTGGTGTATCCTGTTTGATTTTAGCCCACTCCTCCCCTGTGATGGATTGTGTAGCCAAAAAATTAATAAATTCTTGCTGTAATTCCTCTAATTGCTCTTTTGTAAGTCGAGTGTACTTCATATGTATATCAAAAAAATAAGCCCTCCAGAAGACTGAAAGGCTTATATGTTCAAAATATTAAAAATTACTTCTTCTCAGCTACCACCTCAAAAGCGAAGTCTAAAACCACCTCTCTATGCAGTCTGATTTGTGCATTGTAAGGACCAGTTCTTTTAACAGAACCACCTAATATATTAATGAACTTCTTGTCAATATCGTGTCCTTGTTTTGCAATGGCATCTGCCAAATCAGAAACGGTTACAGATCCAAAAAGTTTATCTCCAGCACCCGTTTTAGCGGCTATCTTTAATTCCAATCCTTTAAGAGCATCGGCTACTTTACTAGCAGCGTCAACTACTTTCTTCTCTTTGTGTGCTCTTTGCTTTAGGTTCTCTGCCAATACTTTTTTGGCTGAGGAGGTAGCCATAGCTGCCAACCCATTAGGAATAAGATAATTTCTACCATATCCGTTCTTCACACTTACTACGTCGTCTTTAAAACCTAGGTTTTGTACGTCTTCCTTTAATATAAGCTCCATGATTCTTTTATTTTATTTTAATAAATCACCAACGTATGGCATTAAAGCCAAGTGACGTGCTCTTTTTACAGCTTGCGCTACTTTTCTTTGAAACTTCAAAGAAGTTCCCGTAAGTCTTCTAGGCAACAATTTGCCTTGCTCGTTTACCAATTTCATAAGAAAATCTGCATCCTTGTAATCAACATATTTGATTCCAGATTTTTTAAACCTACAATATTTCTTTTTGGTGTTGGTTTCAATATTTAATGGAGTTAAATACCTAATTTCCCCATCTTTCTTTCCTTTTGCCTGTTGTTGTAATGTTGACATAGTACTTAAGCTTTAGCGGTTTTGTTTCTTGTTCTTCTTCTTTCTGCCCATGATACTGCATGTTTGTCCAATTTAACGGTCAAAAATCGCATAACACGTTCATCTCTCCTAAACTCTTGCTCGTAAGGTAATACTACCTGACCAAGGTCGGTGAATTCAAACAAGTGGTAAAAACCACTTTTTTTGTTTTGGATGGGATAAGCCAATTTCTTTAGGCCCCAATTTTCTTTGGAGACCATTTTGGCTCCATTCTTAATTAAGAAATCCTCGAATTTCTTAACTGTTTCCTCTATCTGTACATCAGATAGAACGGGATTCAAAATGAAAACAGTTTCGTAATGGTTCATA
>JBLIEO010000049.1:0-14640 GCA_047633095.1 Maribacter sp. | reverse complement strand
GCCAATGCTTGTAAAATAGATTGACGTATCCACCATACGGCATAGGAAATGAATTTGAACCCCCTAGTTTCATCAAAACGTTTGGCGGCTTTTACTAGTCCTAAGTTACCTTCATTTATTAAATCGGGAAGCTTCAGCCCTTGATTTTGGTACTGTTTTGCCACGGATACTACAAACCTTAAGTTAGCAGTAGTTAATTTTTCCAATGCAATTTGGTCTCCCTTTCGTATGCGTTGTGCTAATTCTACTTCTTCATTTGCGGTGATCAAATCTATTTTACTAATATCTTGTAGGTATTTGTCCAAGGACTTTGATTCGCGATTCGTTACCTGCTTGATAATCTTAAGTTGCCTCATATATAGATGTGTGTATGTTAGTAATTTTACAAGACAACATAATACATTATTATTGTCTCTTTTCCAAAAGGAACTGTACTTAATTATACATATTTTATGAGATTTTAAGATTATTTAGAGGGAACCTCTTGTTTTTTCTGAGCAAAGCTTATTTTTGAGCCTATAGCATATTATGAGTAAAAGAGCCTTAAAAAAGTACGTAGCAGAATTACCTAAAGAAGAATTGAAGCTACAGCTACTAGATCTGTACGAACGTTTTTCGGATGTGAAAACCTATTACGACTTTATATTTAACCCAAAAGAGGATAAGTTGGTTCAGGAGGCGAAGACCAAAATTTCCAATGAGTATTTTCCTGTAAAACGTAAGCGTCCAAAAGCGAGGCGTTCCGTAGCTCAAAAATATATTAAGCATTTTTTTAAATTGGGAATGGAGCCTAGTCTTGTAGCGGATGTGATGTGTTTTAATCTAGAAATAGCACAGACCTTTGCTATGGCACGTAATGTTCCCGATAGTTTTTATAAAAGCATGTCCAATTCCTTTTCAGAAATGACGGTTTATATTTCACAACATGGACTTCTGGTCGATTTTAAGGAACGCATGCTCAAGATTTACGAACACACACAAAACCAAACTTGGCCTTTTGAAGAGGATTTTTCAAGAGCCTTAGATATATTGGATTAATATGGCAATAGTACTAATTAGGCAGGATGATAAAATAGCTCTTTGGAAAAACGCACTGCTAAAGGCGCATCCAGAATTACCTGTATACAGCTATTTGGAAGAGCATCCAAAAGAGGATATAAGCATGGCCCTTATTTGGAAACACCCAGAAGGAAGTTTGGCCATATATCCAAACTTAAAATGTATTGCATCGGCAGGAGCAGGGGTAGACTATATTTTTGAAGATGAAACGATATCTAATACCATTCCTATCACTAGGTTGGTAGACCCTTATTTGGCGAGTGATATGAGCGAACATGTGCTAGCATCCATATTCGCAGAACTTAAAAATTTTAATACCTATAACCTTCAGCAAACCAAAGCGATATGGAAACCAAAAGACTATAGGCGTATTTCAGATGTTACCATAGGTATCATGGGATTGGGAGAATTGGGTACGTGCACTTCCAAAGATTTGGTACAGGCGGGTTTTAAGGTTCAGGGTTGGTCTAGAAGTAAAAAATCCATTGCAGGTGTCACTATATTTTATGGAAACAAACAATTAAACAAATTTTTAAGAAATTCAGACTTTTTAGTGTGCCTATTACCATTAACGACAGAAACAACAGGAATTTTAAATAACGCACTGTTTGGACAACTTCCTAAAGGTGCTTATGTTATAAATTTGGCCCGTGGTGGTCATTTGGTAGATGCCGATCTGCTGGCGCAATTGGATAGTGGACACCTTTCCGGCGCTTGCTTGGATGTATACCATCAAGAACCTCTAGCAGTTACGCATCCTTTCTGGAAAGAATCTAAAATTTTCATGACTCCACATTATGCTAGTGTATCCGATACCAACTCGGTCATTCCACAAATTCTTAAAAATTATGAGAATCTGCAGGAAGGGAAGGCGCTGATGAATGTTGTAAATCGGAAAAAGGGGTATTGAGAGTTTAGATATGAGACGTGCGTGTAGCTTGAATCATTAAACGCTGAACCTTACATATGTATCCCAAAACACTTATCTCCCTATTTTTTTGCCCTCCAATATTTCGTTTACCGATAAAAATCTGCTAATTTTGTAAGGTTTTTGCGTATTTATTCAATCTTAAATTTGTGCCAACTTTTTGAAATCATCTAAAGATACTACTGAAAAGACCTTGTACGATTATCAAGAGGAAGACCTGAATACTATTTTTAAGTATTTAGAGGACAACCCATATGGCTCAAACTTGTTGTATCAACTGCCTACTGGTGGTGGCAAAACGGTAGTTTTTTCAGAGATTGCCAGGCGGTATATTGAAAAAACAAATAAAAAGGTAGTGGTTCTTACGCATCGGGTAGAATTGAGTGCCCAGACTTCCAAAATGCTGCACGGGTTTGGCGTAAACAATAAAATAATTAATAGCGAGGTAAAGGAGCTACGGGACCAGGACGAGTTTATGTGTTTTGTGGCCATGGTAGAAACCCTTAACAATCGTTTACAAGAAGAGAAGGTAGAGATCAATAATATTGGGTTGGTCATTATTGATGAAGCGCACTATAACTCCTTTCGGAAACTATTTAAGTATTTTGAAAATGCCGCCATTATAGGCGTAACTGCAACTCCGTTAAGCTCTAATATTAAGCTTCCCATGAAGGACAACTACAAAAAGTTGATTGTTGGGGAGAGTATTGGTTCACTGATTGAAAAAAAGTTTTTGGCCAAGGCGAACATGTATAATTACGATGTTAGCCTTCAAAGTTTAAAACTGGGAATAAACGGTGATTACACAGTTAAGTCCTCCGATGAGCTCTATGGTAACCATAGTATGTTGAGTAAATTGATATCTGCATATTCTGAAATTGCCTTAGGAACCAAAACATTGATTTTTAATAATGGAATAAATACGTCTCGTTATGTATATGAGACCTTTAAAAAGGCAGGGTATAACATTCAACATCTAGACAATAAGAATACTTCCGTAGAACGAAAGGAAATCTTAAAATGGTTCTCTGAAACTCCAGATGCTATTTTAACCTCCGTAAGCATTCTCACTACTGGGTTTGACGAGCCCTCTGTCGAAACCATAATCCTTAATCGCGCCACCCGGTCCCTTACTTTATATTTTCAAATGATTGGTCGTGGTTCACGCTATTTATCTCATAAAGAAGAGTTTACCGTGGTTGATATGGGTAATAATGTTGCGCGTTTTGGAATGTGGAACGCAGCGGTAGACTGGCAAGAAATTTTTCATTTTCCAGATTTTTACCTTGAAAATATTAAGAACGACGAGGAAATAGAACGGGAATTCATTTATGAAATGCCGAAAGAACTGCGGAACGAATTTACTAAATCCGATGAGATTGAATTTGATATTAAGGCAGAGTATAAAAAGAGTTTTGCCAATGGTGAAAAGTCCAAACTGGTATTAGAACGAAGCATAGAACAGCACGCCCAAATTTGCGTTGAAAATGCCGAAGATGTTTTTGATGCCCGTATTCTTGCAAAAAAACTAAAAGAAGAAATAACGTTTCGTGTCCGTCAATATTCCTATTGTATTATGAATAATACTAAGAATTACAAAGAATGGTTAGAGGAAGATTACGAACGAAAGTTGCGAAGTAATATTTCTAAAAAGTTTGCTGCTAAAATGTAAGGTCTATCGTATAGTAGAAAACGGCAAAAAATAAATTCACCATCGATCAAACTAAAAAAAATAGAAGTGAAGTACTCCTCATCATTGGTTGTGGATGGCCGGAGCCAAAAGCTACAGCTGCGGGAGTTCGAATGCTGCAGCTTGCAAACTACTTCTTAGAGCGCAGTTATGATGTAGTCTTTGCAGCAACCAATACAAAAAATGAATACAGTTTATATCTTGAAACATTAGGTATACGAACCAAGAAGGTAGTCTTGAATAGTGACTCTTTCAATGACTTTATAGCGAAGTTAAAACCTAACATCGTTTTGTTCGATAGATTTCTTACGGAAGAGCAATTTGGTTGGCGTGTCATCGAACATGCTCCTAATGCCCTGCGTATTTTGGATACCGAAGATTTACACTCCCTGCGTTACGTGCGAGAGCTGTGTTTCAAAAGAAATATCCCTTTTGCTGTCGATATTTGGCTGAAAGACGATAAAACCAAACGTGAAGTCGCAAGTATCTATCGATCTGATATGTCACTTATCATTTCTGATTTTGAGATGGACTTGCTCAGGACTACTTTAGGAATAAACGAAAGTCTCCTTTTGCATCTCCCATTTATGTTAGGTAAGGACGATATCCCAATGAAAACACCCAGTTTTGAAGAACGAAGCGATTTTATTTTCATTGGAGGAGGAAAACATCTACCGAACCTAGACGCTATAAAATATCTAAAAAAACATATTTGGCCCAAAATAAGAACCCAGTTACCGAATGCAAACTTGAATATTTATGGTGCCTATCTACCCCAACAAATACTGGAGTTTAAGGATACGGTAAACGGATTTAATGTTCTAGGAAAGGCAAACAATATATCCGAGGTTTTACAGAATGCGAAGGTTTGTTTGGCGCCATTGCGTTTTGGTGCAGGGATTAAAGGAAAGTTATTACATGCCATGCAGTTTGGTACGCCAAGCGTAACAACGAGCATTGGTTCCGAAGGAATGCATGGAAACTTGGATTGGAACGGAGTAATTACGAACAAGGAAACTGACTTTGTAGCTGCCGCTATTGCTTTGTATTTAAATAGAACCCAATGGGAAAAAGCGCAGCAAAATGGCTATGCCTTGCTGGATTCTCGGTATCATAAAGCCTCGCTTGAGAAGGAGTTCGATTTCAAATTAAGTCAACTGCATAGCCATCTTGAAAACCATAGAAGTCAAAATTTCATAGGAAGTTTGTTACAATATCAGACGATGGCGAGTACCAAGTATATGAGTAAGTGGATTCAGGAAAAGAATAAAACATGACGAAGTTATGCCTGAACTTTAGTGAAAAGGGGACATAAAATCACAGTCAGTATTTGGCACCGAATCTACATCTAGCTTTTCAACTCCCGTTTTACAAGTACCTCTAAATAGGTCATCGTATTCACCAAATATTTACGATCACTGGTTAATGTTGCCATCACCACGGAACCTTGAATAATCGTATACAACTGTTTTGCAAATTGCAAGGGAGATACCGGAAGCTTAAATTCTCCTTTATTTATTCCATTTTCTAAAACCAAGGCGATTTTACCTTCAATTTCTTTTATCGTTTCCTTTGATGCGGCAGCCAACAAGTTGTTGTTGTGTTTTGCATCTATTCCGGTATTCAAAATAGGACAACCACCTATTTTTAAAGTGAACATGTCATACTTTTTATAAAAATCAATAAGCTTAAAAACCTTCTCAATAACAGTGCCTGGTGTTTCAAAAACTATATCTATTGCATCTAATAATAGCTTTCGATTATGCTCAAAAGCCCCCAAGGCTAGGGCCTCTTTGTTTTTAAAATTACCGTAAATCGCACCTTTGGTCAAACCCGTAGCCTCCGTCAAATCACTCATACTGGTTCCGATGTAACCATGTTTGTTAAATATAGGTGCCACCGTTTCGATGATAAAATTGGTGGTTCTTTTGGCTTTTGTGCTCATTAATCTGGATTTTATACGAAGATAAAAAAATCTATACTGTACGGTATAAATTATTAGTAAAAAAAGCGCTTAAAAATATCATTCATTAAAATACAAGAACGGAGTCGAAAAAACTAAACTATTTAGGTTTAATATATCAAATCCGCTCTATATCACAGAAGATTAAACTATCATACCTCCATATTACCGTACCAAATCCTTCTGGTTTCTAAATACCAATTTATTATCAAAAGCATCCAATAAAATAATACTATCCTCCTTAATCTCTCCACTTAAAAGGGATTTCGACATATTGTTGAGCACTTCCTTTTGTATGGTTCGCTTTACCGGTCTAGCGCCAAATTGGGGTTCATAACCCTTCTCTGCCAAAAAACTGATGGCTTCTTCGGTTGCCTCCAAAGTAATGTTCTGTTTGTTTAACATCTTCTTTAACCCTTCTAATTGCAACTTTACAATCTCATAGATATTCTCTCTGTTTAACGGTGTAAACATGATGATGTCATCTATCCTGTTCAGGAATTCTGGGCGTATCGTTTTATTCAATAGCCCCATGACTTCAACTCTTGCATCCTCCGCAGCACTAATACTATCACTGGAGTTCTCAAATTTTTCTAAAATAATTTGGCTGCCCATATTACTGGTCATGATAATAATAGTATTCTTAAAATCAGCCAAACGACCTTTATTGTCCGTTAGCCTTCCTTCATCCAATACTTGCAGTAGGATATTAAAAGTATCTGGGTGTGCCTTTTCAATCTCATCCAAAAGTACAACAGAGTAGGGGCGTCTTCGCACCGCTTCTGTTAACTGTCCGCCTTCATCATACCCAACATATCCCGGAGGTGCACCTATTAATCTACTCACCGAGTGCCGTTCTTGATACTCGCTCATATCTATTCTGGTCATAGCATTTTCATCATCAAAGAGGTACGCTGCCAAGGTCTTTGCTAATTCGGTTTTTCCAACACCTGTAGTACCCAAGAACAAGAAGGAACCAATAGGTTTTTTCATGTCCTGTAAACCGGCCCTACTTCTTCTAATCGCATCAGATACAGCTTGTATGGCTTCATCTTGACCCACAACACGTTTGTGCAAAACATTCTCTAGGTTTAATAGTTTTTCCCGCTCGCTTTGAAGCATTTTGGTTACCGGAATACCTGTCCATTTGGCAACTACCTCGGCAATATCCTCGCTGGTCACTTCTTCCTTAATTAGGGTTCCTGCCTTTTGCTGTTTTGCTAATTCTTCCTGAAGTTTCAGAAGGTTTTCCTGCGCCTCCTTAATTTTACCATATCGTATTTCTGCTACTTTTCCGTAGTCTCCATTGCGCTCCGCTCGCTCTGCATCTGCCTTGAAATTTTCAATATCTAATTTTGTTTTTTGGATATTGTCCACCACAGTTTTTTCGCTTTCCCATTTTGCGAACATTTCATTTCGTTCATCCTTTATATTCGCAAGATCCAAATTAAGTACCTTGAGTTTAGATTTATCGTTCTCTCTCTTTATGGCCTCTATCTCAATCTCCAATTGCATTATCTTCCTATCCAAAACATCTAGCTCCTCTGGTTTAGAGTTGATTTCCATACGTAACTTGGAAGCAGCTTCGTCCATAAGGTCAATAGCCTTATCTGGCAAGAATCTATTTGTAATGTAGCGTTGAGAAAGTTCTACAGCGGCTATTACCGCTTCATCCTTTATACGGACTTTATGGTGTGCCTCATATTTTTCCTTAATTCCCCTAAGGATAGAAATAGCACTCTCCGTATCTGGCTCATCCACAATAATTTTTTGAAACCTTCTTTCCAAGGCCTTATCCTTTTCAAAGTATTTTTGATATTCATCTAAGGTTGTTGCGCCTATAGCCCTAAGTTCTCCTCTGGCTAGAGCTGGCTTGAGTATGTTTGCCGCATCCATGGCCCCTTGGCCACCACCTGCACCTACGAGCGTATGTATTTCATCTATGAACAAGATGATATCGCCATCAGCACTGGTAACCTCCTTGATAACTGCCTTTAAACGCTCTTCGAATTCCCCTTTGTATTTGGCTCCTGCAATTAGAGCGCCCATATCTAATGAATAAATGGTCTTATCCTTTAAATTTTCTGGAATGTCGCCTTGTACGATACGATGCGCTAAACCTTCTGCAATGGCTGTTTTACCAACACCAGGCTCACCAACCAACATAGGATTGTTCTTGGTTCTTCTGGACAGGATTTGAAGTACCCGCCTAATTTCCTCGTCTCTGCCTATTACCGGGTCTAATTTTCCGCTATCCGCTAACTCGTTTAGGTTTTTTGCATACTTATTTAAGGAATTATAGGTTTCCTCTGCACTTTGAGACGTTACCTTGGCGCCGTTACGTAATTCTGTTATTGCAGCAAGTACATTTTTTTCCGAAATTCCTTGGTCCTTTAAAATGTGTGCAATCTTACTTTTAGATTTAAAAATAGATAAAAAGAGATGCTCTATGGAAACATATTCGTCTCCCATCCCTTTTGCTACAATACTAGCTTCATTCAAGGTCTTACTTGCTTCTCTGGAAAATTGTAAATCTCCTCCCTCAACTTTTGGAAAAGTATTCATCTCCTTCTCCAAAATCTGATTGATTAGGTTAGGATTTAGACCTAATTTTTTTAGGATAAACGGAATGGCATTTTCATCTACCTCTGTAATCGCTTTAAACAGATGCTCATTCTCTATTTGCTGATTTCCCATGGTTTGGGCTATCAGTTGAGCTTGTTCTATGGCCTCCTGTGATTTTATTGTGAAATTATTGCTATTCATCTTTATATGTTTAATTTGTAGTGTTATTTTTGTTTAGAATAAACAAAAATCTTACCAATAGGGTGCATGCGACAAAATGTCGGCAAAGCGTCTAATTAACAATACATTACGTCAGTATTGTAAGGATTTTTAGATTTGTTGACAAATAGATAAAAAAATATGGGATTATTTAATAGCATGTTCGGGAGCAAGAATGAGGAAACTCCTAAAGAAAGTAAAAAAATAGAATGGATTCCTTTAGCGTCCGTAGAACAATTGGAAGATATTACGGCCAAATCTGCGGGTAGACCGCAAGTTATCTTTAAACATTCTACTACGTGTGGCATTAGCCGTATGGTACTAAATATGTTTACCGGTTCTTATTCACTAGAAGCTGAAAGCATAGATATGTATTTTTTGGATTTACTTGCGAATAGGAATGTGTCCAATGCTATAGCAGAGAAGTTTCAAGTAATGCATCAATCACCGCAAATGTTAATCATTAAAAATGGGGTAGTGGTGGCCCATGATTCCCATGGCGCTATAAATGAGCTGGAATTGGAGAACTATATATAGCCCAGCTGACAAACCCAGGGCTATAAGACTTCCCCGGTGCAAACAGCTTGTTTAATTAGCCCAGAGCTATCTCGTAATTAGAAGCCTTATTTTTAGAGCATTGCAGTAGGCTCAATCGCTATAAAAAATGAAGTCCGTATACTTTTGGGTTAAAAGTATACGGACTTTAGTATTGTGAACTAATAGTAGTTAATTAAATCGTTGTCTATTTAGTATATTTTTTAAATTATTTTTTAAATCTTCCCCGGCATCATAAACCATTTGTTCATTACTTGGAAACGGAACCCTTGCCAATGGTAATAATGAAAGCAAGTCGTTATCCAAAGCACGCTTATCCCCGTCATAGTTGGCGTAACTATGTTCGAATATAAAATTACTAGCCAATGGATATTGGTTTAACTGTTGTTGTTTTCTTAGATCCACAAAGTTCACAATTCCAGTTACTTGAGCACTTTTTAATTGTGTAAACTGATAAAAATCTGCACGAACTGTTTTAAACTTATCTGTTTTAATCTTGTTCCCAAGACTGTCTTTGATAACATTACCTCGTTGATCTTTAACATAGGTAAAGCCATCTTTGACCTGTCTTTCTTTTATGATTTGTTTCTCATTGATTTGCTCTGGTGAAATATTGATATCTTGAAAAGAAACTTCCATTTGATAATCATAATCCAAGTCGGCTAATTTATTTGTATGGTATTCCGTCCATAGGTTATTTAATCCATAGGTATTAAAATTTAATAATTCTTCTTCTAATCTAACTGGTATTATCTTATCCGTATTATTAAATATTTGTACAATTACGTAATCTAAACCTTTCAGATATGCTTCATCTGTCTTCTGTCTTACATCTCTATAATTTGGACTTATTTCTTGCAAATAGGTCAAATCATTATATGCTTGTCTAAAATCTATTTTAGTTTTACCAGACGCAATAATATTTAAAGCATTGTTATACAGATGATTAGATAATTTTTCCTTAGCTGCTATTATTTGTGTGTCATAATTTTCAAAACTAAACCGCGCCTTTCTATTTATTTCCACTATTCGCAAGGGTAGTAAAGGGCGTATTTGTTGTTGCACGGACTTTAATTGCTCGTAGGCTTTAAATATTGATTCATAATTTGCTGGATTGCCTTCTTTCTTTAGAAAATTGATATGCTGTAATTCGCGTTCTGTATTCTTTTTAAACGCATCCTCTAGCATTACAATGAAAGGTTGATTGCCTTTTTTCTCTTTATTATCTGCAATATTGGAAATAGCCTTATTTATAGCTGTCCAGTAATTACCAGAATTTAAAGCTTCCTGAGTCCTTTTAACTCCACTACAGGAAAAAAAAATAACCAAGGTACCGTAAAGTAGAATTTTTTTCATGATGTTATATTTTAATGTTTGGTTTGGTATTTCAATCTCTGTGCCACAAAAACACAAGGCGCTAACGTAAAAGAAATCGAATTAGTGTAAGCACTGTTTTTATATATGGTCTTGGGATGTTTTAACTAAATCATTTTTATTTATATTTCTTTGCGATTGTTAATTATTTATTGATAAATAATAGGATATATGATCGAAATAATTCTAATAGAATCACAAGCTATTCGTATTTTTGTGGCTTAATACAATAATAAAAAGTTATGCAAAGGGACAATCGCATTTTTGAATTAATCGAAGAAGAAAGACAACGCCAGATTAATGGCTTAGAACTTATTGCTTCGGAAAATTTCACCAGTCCACAGGTAATGGAAGCTTCGGGTTCGGTTTTAACTAATAAATATGCTGAAGGATACCCTGGCAAACGTTATTATGGTGGTTGTGAAGTTGTTGATAAAGTAGAACAATTAGCTATTGACAGAGCTAAGGAGCTTTTTGGAGCTGCTTATGCCAACGTTCAACCGCATTCAGGTTCCCAAGCAAATGCATCGGTTTATCATGCCTGTTTGAAACCAGGAGATACGATATTAGGTTTTGACCTTTCGCATGGTGGGCATCTTACCCATGGGTCTCCTGTTAACTTTTCGGGAAGGTTGTATAACCCTGTTTTTTATGGAGTTGATAAAACAACAGGGCTATTAAATTATGATAAAATCCAGGAAATAGCATTAAAAGAGCGTCCAAAACTTATAATAGCTGGAGCATCGGCGTATTCTAGAGATATGGATTTTGAACGTTTTCGTAAAATTGCAGATAGTGTTGATGCCTTGTTGTTGGCTGATATTTCGCATCCATCTGGGTTGATTGCAAAAGGAATATTAAATGATCCTATCCCACATTGCCATATCGTTACAACAACAACACATAAAACATTACGTGGTCCACGTGGTGGCCTCATATTAATGGGTAACGACTTCGATAACCCGTTTGGTATTACGCTTAAAAACGGAAAACTCCGTAAAATGTCTACTCTGCTAGATCTTGCGGTATTTCCTGGAAACCAAGGAGGACCTTTAGAGCATATTATTGCAGCTAAGGCGATTGCTTTTGGCGAAGCGTTAACGGAGGAGTTTTCTAAATATATGTGGCAGGTAAAGAAAAATGCCGGTGCCATGGCGAAAGCATTTGTAGATTTAGACTACCATATAATTTCTGGAGGTACGGATAACCATATGATGCTTATAGACTTACGTAACAAAAATATTTCTGGTAAAGATGCGGAAAAGGCATTAGTGCTTGCTGATATTACTGCGAATAAAAATATGGTTCCTTTCGATGATAAATCACCATTTGTTACCTCAGGAATTCGGTTTGGCACACCTGCGATTACTACTAGAGGTCTACTAGAAAAAGATATGAAAACGATTGTTGGGTTAATAGATAGGGTCATAAACAATCCCGAAGACACTACTATCATATCTCAGGTTAAAAAGGAAGTAAACACAATGATGAATACGAGACCTATATTCACTGGTGCTCCTGAGAAAGTATGACTATACTATTTTAACTAATCCTCTAACATATAAAATCTAGGTTGGCAGGAATATATGTATTAATACCAACATCGTATATCAATGCATCTTCTTGTGATTCCAAGTAAACACCCCAGAATTCGAAGTAGCTCTTGGGTGTTTTTTGTTTATTTTCGATTAGTGCAACGCTATCGGTTATGTTGTCACTAATATTATCCTCAAAAACAGGTATGAAAATCTCATAGGGCTTTTCTCTAAGACCATTGGTTACATGCACATACTGATTGGAAATTTCAGAAATAATTTCATCTAATAATTCAGGAATACTGCGATAGTGAATTTTCTTAATAATGATACTGGTATCGTTTAGGAATAAATTAAGTTCCTCAATATCTAATTTTATGGTGTTCTGTTCTGTTAGGGTGTCAAAACTCTCTTTCAATGTCGATATACCAGCGCTGTTAAATCCCCAACCTCTTTTGTTATGAAATTCGAATACTTCCAACAATTTCATATGACAATTCATATCAATAGTCATTTCTAGAGTTCCGTCATTAGACGTATAGCACCTTAATGAAATTTCGGAAAAATAATATTTCTCTAAAGATTTCAAGTAAAGGTCTAGGCCTAGAACACCAGAATTTTCATCTAGTTTTGTTGGGGGGGTCAACTCAAAGTTCTCCATATGTTTTCAACTATCGGAAATAAATAATCTATTTTGACATAAAGATATTGTTAATCGTTAATTTTAGACACAAGGAAAACCTTAGAAATATGGAGTACATTCTATTTTTCTATAGAATAGTACCTGTTTGATTCTAATAATGCAATAAAAACGTGTGTTCTACCGATTTACTAAGAACTACAGAAAAAGCAACTGAGCAATGGGTCAAAGCTTAATTTCTATTTTGATACAAGAATTGGAGAATTAAAAGATATTTGTGAGATTAAAGAAAACCTCTTTTTCTCGCTTCCTCCATGAGTGCCAAATCATTTCCGTTCTTAACACCAAAAATAGATTTTAATTGACGCTTCCTAGCTTCTACCGTGGTGTTAGTAGAGGCTATTAATGGTGCGATATCGCGTGTGTTTACACCTAGCGATAAGTGATATAAAATTTTAAGGTCTTGGTCGTCCAATACAATATCGTTGGACATTTTGCGCCTCATAGCAGCTAATGCTCCTGCTGTATAATACGGTGGTCTATCGATGACAGTCTCTACCATAGCTTTTAACGAGAGCTCATCTATTTCAGATTTCACCATATATCCTTCGGGGTCTACCGTTTTAAAAATATTGTTGATTCTGTAGTTATCACTGAAGGAGGACATGAACACAAGTTTCGAACCCGGTACGAGCTGTCTTGCCAAAACTCCCAAATCCACACCAGTTCTGGGATCTTTGGATTGCGGTGGGAATAACTGTATGTCCAATAAAATAATATCATATCGTAACGAACGCGAAGAAAACTCTATTTTTTCCTTACCTATATCGTAGCTTTTTGCAATTTCAACCTTAACGTTAAAATTTTCGAACTCGGAATCCTCAAGGATATATTTATAGCCTAAGGTGGTCATTTCATGATCATCTACTGCCAAAATCCTTATGGTTTGCATATTTTCCATTCGTATATTTTTTAATTAATGCCTAGCTCATTATTTTCCAAGACATCACTATTCGGCGTCGCACTAAATTGCGCCGGAATACTTAATTTCATAACGGTTCCTTTATTTTGGGCAGTATCTATTGTCCAGGTTCCGTCCATTTTTTTTACCCTAGATTTAATATTTCGAATACCAATTCCCCTTCTCTGCTTGTCAAAAACAAAACCTTTTCCGTCATCTCCAATGGTTACCAAAAATATATCGGAATCAATCTCAAAGTTAACAAAGAAATTAGAGCAACTTGAATGTTTTATGGCGTTTTGTAAATTTTCTTGAATAATACGATACACACTTATCTTTATATCTCCTAGCAAGCGGTCCCAATCTACGTCTTCGTTGTAGTTGAATATCGTATTCATTGGTTTGTCCTTAACAGATTCCAAAAGCGACTCTATTGAATTTCCAAAGTTATTTATTTTTTGATATGCAGCATAGCTTAACTCATGTGAAATAGATCGGAGTTCAGATTCTATGTTTTTCAAAGCAACTATAGCTCCTGACCTCTCTTGTATGGCTTCTGTATCTGTTTTTTTATTTAGGCCAGTAAGTACCATTCTAGCCCCCAGCATCTTTCCAAGAATCCCGTCATGCAGTTCTTCAGAAATTCTTTTTTGCTCCATTCGCTTTACCTCATCTACCTTTTGCTTTTGCGCTAACATCAGGTTAAATATTTCCTGGTTATTTACTTGCTGTTGTTGTTGAAAAACTAATTTTTGATTTTTAGACCTTTGATTTACTATAACATACAAGGCAATTCCTAATATAAAAAATCCTACTGCAACTGCTGCCCAGATTTGGTTTTGCCTAGATAACACCTCTTTTTCTTCCGATAATACCTCGTTCTCGGCAATAAATTCATCGGTCTCAAAACGGATTCTGGCAAACTTATTTCGTGTCTGTCGCTCTTCTTTCTGTAAGCGATGGTTTAAGGTATAATATGCTAAGGCATGTTTTGATGCATTTTTAACATCTATTTTTGTCAAAAATTCAAGTGTTTCCAAAAGCTGTTCATTGTTACTGCTTTCAAGCGATATCGCTCTTGATTTTGATGCTGCTGATATCGAAGCTACCGTATCGTTTTTAAACCAATAGTACTCCGAAAGGCTCATGTA
>JBLIEO010000048.1:0-14659 GCA_047633095.1 Maribacter sp. | reverse complement strand
TAGCAGATTGGGTTTTTCCCGGGTTCTTATTTATGGTGGGGCTTTCTATTCCTTTCGCCTTTATGGCTAGAGAAAAACTAGGTCAGTCAAATATGCAGCTGCTTACCCACATTCTTATAAGAACCTTAAGTTTGATACTTATTGGCGTTTTTATCGTAAACAGCGTCGGCTATAATGCAGCGCTAACAGGAATAAATAAAAACCTGTGGCTTATTCTAGTCTACGTATCCGTCTTTCTAATTTGGAATAAATACCCAAAAGAGTCAACTTATAATATAACTTTTAAAATATTCAAAGTCCTTGGTGTTTTAGGCCTCGTTGTATTGGCCACGGTATACCGTTCTGGAACGACAGAAAACCCAGGTTGGATGCGTATTGCCTGGTGGGGCATACTTGGATTAATTGGATGGGGATATTTGGTGTCAGCACTTACCTATTTCTGGCTCAAAGATCGTATATGGGCAATTGTGGGTGTTTGGTTTGTGTTCATTGTCTTGAATATTCTAGCACAAACATCGTATACTGCTTTTCTAAATCCCCTGAAGCCCATTCTTGGTGTCGTAATAAGTGGAAATGTGCCTTCTATTGTCCTCTCTGGCCTGCTCATTGGGGTACTATTAAAGAAAAATAAAGCAGATTATAAGCGGTTTTTAAGTTTTGTTATCCTGATTGGTTTGGGCGCTATTGCACTGGGTTTCATTTTACGTAACTGGTTCATAATTTCTAAGCTTATGGGCACGCCATCCTGGGTAATGCTGTGCAACGGCATAAGTATATTAGTGTTTGCCCTAATGTTTTATATGCTCGATGTTAAAAAATGGCATCGTTGGAGTAGTCCGTTTCTTCCCGCAGGGAAAAATTCCTTAACCACCTATTTGGCCCCAGATATTTTGTATTACATTATTTGGGGGCTTAATCTGAACATCCTGTTTTACAAGCAAAGCGAAATGCCTTGGCTGGCCGTTTCTGGGTCTTTGCTTTGGGCTTTTGCAATGATAGGTTTCGCCGCATTATTATCTAAAGCACATGTTCGACTTAAACTTTAAACTGAAATGAAAAATATACTACTTTGCACCGCACTCTTCTCTATCTGTTTTTTCACCATTGCTCAGGATACTATTCTACCATTAAGGGGTCTAGCAATATCCGCGCCAGATAAGGAAAACGTAGACCGGTTTGTAAAATTTATAGATGAAGAACTAGCACCAAGAGCCATAAACACTTTAATTTTGCGGGTAGATTATAACTACCAATATACCTCTCATCCTGAATTGGCTCGAGAAAATGGACTTTCTCAAGATGAGGTAGACAAGCTAGTAGCCGCTTGCCAAAAACACAATATTCGTATCGTACCACAAATTAATCTACTTGGACATCAATCATGGCACTCTGATTTAGAAATGTTGCTTCAAGTCTATCCGGAATTTGATGAAACCCCTAGTGTACAACTACCAGAAAACTATGAGTGGCCAAACGAGGACGGTCTTTATTGCAAAAGTTATTGTCCCTTGCACCCAAAGGTACATGACGTTGTTTTTGATTTGGTAGACGAAATAGTGCTAGCCTTTAAGGCAAACGACTTCCATGCCGGAATGGATGAGGTTTTTTACATTGGTGAAAATGAATGTCCTCGATGCAGTGGCAGGGATAAAGCTGAACTCTTCGCCGGAGAACTCACGAAAATCAGAAACCATCTCGCAAAAACAGATAAAAAACTATGGATTTGGGGTGATCGTTTACTAGACGGCAAAACTACTGGGCTTGGTGTTTGGGAAGCTAGCATGAACAATACATACCGCGCTATTGATATGATTCCAAAAGATATTATGATATGCGACTGGCATTATGAGCGTGCAGAGCCCACGGCGGCTTATTTTGCGCTAAAAGGTTTTGATGTCGCCACTTCTTCCTGGCGCAATGGGGCTGTGGCAAAAGAACAATTAGCACTTCTTGAAATCCTTAGAAAAAATTCCAACAAAGAAACTGCCGAGCATATTAAAGGCATGATGCATACCTCTTGGAGTTCTGCGGCCTCATTTCTTGATCGGTTTTATGCTCCTATTGAAAAAGGAAAGCTAGATGATGCGGCATGTTTTAAGATGCTTTTTGGGGAATGATTAAACCTTACGTTTTAAGTTGTTTAATAAGCCTTAAAATCTACCGAAAAACAAACCTCGAACAAGGCTTATTCTATCATATACCTTGAAGTTTCCAACCTTTACCGAAACTGCCGAAATGGCTGGTGTTTCTAGGGTTTTAGGCGGATATCATATTCAGGCCGATAATGTAGCCGGACTCAAATTAGGTAGGGATGTGGCGCACGAAGTTTGGGGCTTTTATAAAAAGTACGTGGGAGAAGAGTAATGATTTCTTATGCTATTCCCCTAAAACAGCTATTGCTTTTTCTATTCGACTCAAGGTTTCTTCTTTGCCAATCATCGCCATAATATCAAAAATATGTGGGCCCTTCATATCGCCCACAACCACTAAACGCAATGGAGGCATCACTTTTCCAAAAGATAGCGCCATATCCGTTATCCAAGATTTTACATTGGATTCCAGTGTTTCAGAAGAAAAATCAGTCTGTGCTTTTATGGCTTCTAACAACTGATTCATGATATCCGTTGTTCCCTCTTTCCATTGCTTCTTTGCAGCCTTTTCATTGTAATTCAATGGCGAGACAAAGAAATAATCGCTCAGCTCCCAAAAATCAGAAACGAACGTGGCTCTTTCTTTTATCAAACCAACTACTTGCTCTACATAATCAGCGCTCCTCTTGTTCTCATCTATTCTAGAATGCTTCTCTAATTCTATTAAAAACAAACCAGCCAACTCCGCGTCATTTTTAGACTGCATGTATTGTTGATTGTACCATTTGGTCTTGTCTGGGTCAAAGCGCGCCCCAGACTTATTTACGCGCTCTAAGGAGAACGTTTCTACTAGTTCTGTTAAACTAAATAATTCCTGCTCTGTTCCAGGGTTCCATCCCAGCAGTGCTAGAAAGTTAATTACGGCCTCTGGAAAGAAACCTGCTTCTTTATACCCTAAGGACTCATTCCAAGATAGCGGAAATACGGGAAATCCTCCTTTTTCCCCATCGCGCTTACTCAGTTTTCCTTTCCCTACGGGTTTCATTATTAAGGGTAAATGGGCAAATTCAGGTGCTTGCCATTCAAATGCGTCATACAATTGCTGGTGAAGCGCCAAAGATGGTAGCCATTCTTCTCCTCGGATTACATGGGAAATTTCCATTAAATGATCATCTACAATGTTCGCTAAATGGTACGTTGGCATGCCATCGCTCTTACACAATACTTTATCATCCAAAACATTGGAGTCAATTTCCATCTTACCTCTAATGATATCGCTCAAGTATACTTTCTCATCTGGTGGTGTGAGGAACCGGATAACGTAATCTTCCCCAGAGGCTAAGCGTTTTTTAACTTCCTCGGGCATTAAAGACAAAGAATTGTCCAGTTTTAAGCGGTTATGCCAATTATAGATAAATGTTTTACCTTTTGCTTCATGACTTTTTCTGTGAAAGTCTAACTTTTCTGAGGTATCAAATGCGTAATATGCTTTTCCTTTTTCAATCAACTCATCAGCATACGCTTTGTATAAATGTTTGCGCTCACTTTGACGATACGGACCAAAATTATCTTTAGGTTTTTCAGGGCTTTCGTCAAAAGTAAGCCCACACCATTCCAAGGCATCAATGATATACTTTTCAGCGCCTTCAACATATCGGTTCTGATCGGTATCTTCTATCCGTAAAATAAAATCGCCGCCATGTTTTTTTGCAAACAAATAATTAAACAATGCCGTACGAACCCCACCAATATGCAGGGGTCCCGTTGGACTCGGTGCAAAACGAACACGAACTTTCTTACTCATAGCTAAAAATTGAAATGCAAAGATAGTGTATGCACTAGGAGTAGAAAAGTATGAGACAGCGAGAAAAGGATAAAGAGCATTAACAACGGTACAAGGAAGTCAGCACCATGTCCATTGGAATGCGTGGATTCATTAATTTAAACCACAAAGGGGGAATAAAAGACAGTACCATAGATGTTGGGTAACCGTAGGGCATTTGTGGAGAGATGTCGTGATAGTCCAGCACCTGATATTTTTTGGAGGATTTGAAATGATGGTCGCTATGACGTGTTAGCTCGTACAATACGATGCGTCCAATCACGTGGTTGCTATTCCAAGAATGTACTTCGCGCACTCGTTCATACCTGCCGGAGGGTAATTTTTTACGCATGAGTCCATAATGCTCAATATAGTTGACGGTTTCCAACATTAAAAACCCAACAACACCAGAGCAAAATGCAATGAGCAATCCTAAGGGGCCAAAAACGAAAAATACCGCTGCCAGATACCCCATTTGTATAAGCATGTACCAAAGCATATCGTTTTTAAAAGATAAAAAAGGTGCCGCGTCTCGCTTTAATAATTGATTCTGAAGCTTCCAAGCACTCCCATATTGCCTGAGTGTAGAGGTTACCCAAAAAGAATAAACCGACTGATTAAATTTTGCAGTAGCCGGGTCTTCAGCAGTTGCAGCATGCGCATGATGTCCAAAGTTATGCTCGATATAAAAATGCATATAATGAGAAGGTAATAGTAGTGCTTTTGCCAGGGTTCGCTGTAATTTGTTGTCTCGGTGACCCAATTCATGAGCTACATTAATGCCGTTGGTGCCCAGAACAATTCCCATAGAAAGCACCATACCGAGCAATTCGTATGGTTGATAATTATGGGTGGAAACATCATAAAGTAAATAGCCCAAAAGACCAAATACTATAGGAAGATTAAAATAAAGCATCCAATCGAAAAGTTTACTTTTCTTTTTTTTCTGACGTTCTTCCCCCTCCAGATTGCTGGTGTCTTGAGGCAACAGTAGTTCTAGAATTGGAATAATCACAAACGCATAGAATGGGGTAAAGAAACTCCAATGTTCTTTAAAATAGAAACTAACAATTGCCGAGATGGGCAATGTCAACGCGGCAAGGTATTTTAAATCCTTCATCTGGTCGCTTTTAACAATTTTTTCTAATCGAAAAATTCAATAAGAAGTATCTTGGTATTAAATATACTTCAAATTGCGCATTTATAACAATATACTGGATAAGCTTAACGAGTTCATCCGCAAGCATTACACTCAAAAACTCATTAAGGGTGTTCTGTTGTTTTTAGCTTTTGGGCTGCTTTTCTTTTTAGCAATCATGGGTATAGAATATGCGCTTTGGTTAAACACTACAGGGCGATTAATTCTGTTTTTGCTTTTTGTGACTACTGAACTGTTCTTGCTCTTTACCTACATTCTTACCCCGTTGTTTTATCTGTTTAAACTTAGAAAGGGCATCACACCAAAGGATGCAGCGTTACTCATTGGAAAACATTTTCCAAAAGTAGGGGACAAGCTATACAATTTATTAGATCTTGCGGACAACACAGAAAAGTCCGAGCTATTACTTGCCAGTATAGCGCAGCGTTCGGAACAATTAAATCCTATACCATTTTCCAACGCCATTACCTATAAAGATGCATTGCATTATAGCAAATACATCCTAATTCCCCTGCTCATTGTTGGCCTACTATGGCTTTCAGGAACTTGGAATTCCTTTTTTGGTTCTTATGAGCGGGTTGTCAACTATGATATGGCCTACGAGCCCCCGGCTCCTTTCCGGTTTGAGCTATTGTCAAAAGACCTTAACGTTATAGAAAGTGAGCCTTTTACGTTTTTGGTAAGTACGATGGGGCCTATAAAACCCGAAAATGTATATGTTGTCCTGGACGGAAAGGACATACTATTGCAAGAAAACAACGGCAGGTATCAATACACACTCTCTCCGCCGATATACACATCAAACTTTAGCTTTAAAGGGAATGGCGTAAGCTCCAAAGAATTTCAATTAACGGCCTTAAAAGCTCCGGCCATCGTTGATTTCAACATCAATCTACAGTATCCTTCCTATTTGAACAAGCCCTACGAAACCTTAAAAAGCACAGGCAATGCCCTAATACCTGAGGGCACAAAGGTTACTTGGGAAATTACAGGACAGGATACCGAACAGATTAGATTGATTACAAAAGATACCGTACTCCCCTTCGAGAAAGAGAAGAACACATTTGCTCTTTCTAAACGAGTATATTCAGATATGGGGTATCAATTAACAACCTCAAATACAAATGTAACGGACTATGAAAAATTGGATTATGCCTTTAAGGTCATAAAAGACGAATACCCAACGGTTACCGTAATTCAAGTTATGGATTCCCTTAACCCTAATATTTCTTATTATTCTGGCGAAGCAGTTGATGATTATGGGGTTTCGTCTATTGATTTGGAATACTACGAAATAGGGAAAGAGGAAAGCAAAGCAAGTCTTGGTATTAGTAAGGGTCTAGGGACTATTAACCAGTTCTACTACACGTTCCCCTCCGGTTTAGCGCTTGATGCAGAAAAAGACTATGAATTTTACTTTTTAGTAACTGATAATGATGGCATCCGTAAGGGTAAAACTACTAAGAGCCAGGTGTTTAGACAAGTCTTATTGGACTATAACCAACTGAAAAACAAAGAGTTAGAGTCTCAGCAGAACTTAATTGACAACTTAGATAAATCCTTAGAAAAGGCTAGGGAACAAAAGGATGCCCTAGAGGAATTGAACGCCCAACAGAAAGAAAAGAACAACTTGAATTTCAATGATAAGAACCAAGTAAAGGATTTTCTTAAAAAGCAGAAGCGACAAGAAGAGCTAATGCAAAAATTCAGTAAGCAACTTAAAGAAAATCTAAGCAAAAGTAATCCAGATGACAAGCTTAATCAGCTTTTACAAGAACGTTTGGAGCGGCAAGAAATAGAAGCACGTAAGAACGAAAAACTTTTAGAGGAACTGAACAAGATTGCGGATAAAATAAACAAGGAAGAGCTTACGAAAAAACTAGAAGAAATAGGCAAAAAGCAAAAGACATCCCAACGCAGTCTAGAACAATTGGTAGAATTGACCAAACGGTATTATGTTACTGAAAAGGCTGGACAACTAGCGAAAGACCTAGAAAAATTAGCTAAAGTACAAGATGACCTTGCTGAAGATAAAATTAACTCTGATACAACTAACAAAGAACAGGAAAAACTGAACCAGCAATTTGAAGAACTAGCAAAAGAGCTTGACGAATTACAAAAAGATAACAAAGACCTTAAAAAACCAATTGACCTTAACGTTAGCGAAGATACCAAACAAGGGGTAAAAGACAATCAAGAGCAAGCACTGGAGGAAATAAAGAAACATCAAGGAAACGAGCAGGCTTCCGATATGGAAAAGATGAAGCAAAATGCCTCAAGTGCCAAGAAAAATCAAAAATCCGCAGCTCAAAAAATGAAGGAAATAAGCGAAGCGCTTGGCGATTCTTCTTCTGGGGGTGGTGGTGGATCCTCAGTTGCTGAAGACGCGGAAATGCTCCGTCAGATATTGGACAACCTAGTTGTTTTCTCGTTTAAACAAGAAAACCTATTTGATAAATTAAGCGTTCAAGATCCAGAAGATGTTTCTCAATATGGGGTAACCGTTCGCGACCAGAAAGAACTCAGAGGTTTATTTGAACATGTAGACGACAGTCTTTTTAGCCTTTCTCTTCGACAAGCAGAACTTTCAGAGTTCGTAAACGAACAGATTACGGAGGTCTATTATAATATCGATAAATCCCTAGTAAGTATGGCAGATGGACAAATGTACCAAGGAGTATCTTACCAAAAATATGTGCTTACGGCATCCAATAGTTTGGCAGATTTTTTGGCAAAGGTATTAGAAAACATGAACCAAAGCATGCAACCAGGTCAAGGAGAGGGCGAAGGGCAAGAAGGATTTCAACTACCTGATATTATAAAAGGACAACAGTCTCTTAGTGAAAAAATGGGGAAAGAAGGAGAGAAAGGAAAACAGGGAAATCAAGGAAAGGAAGGCGAATCTGGACAAGAGGGGAAAGAAGGAGAGGGAGGCAAAGAAGGAGAGGGAGGCAAAGAAGGACAGGGAGAAAACGGTCAACAAGGAGAAGGCCAAGGGCAGGGCGGTGAAGGTGGACAGAACGGCAAAGGAAAGGGACAAGGAACTGGTGAGGGAGATAAGGGTGGTTCTGGACAAGAGATGTCTGAAGCAGAACTACAGGAAATTTATGAGATTTATCAAGAGCAACAACGCATACGCCAAGAACTAGAAAAGCAACTCGAAAACATGATTAACAATAGTGATCGTAAACTAGGAGAAAAACTAGTCCGACAGATGGAGGATTTTGAAAATGACCTCTTAGAAAATGGCATTACGCAACGTACTATTAATAAAGCTAATACCATACAGTACGAACTTTTAAAACTGGAAAATGCAGCCTTAAAACAAGGAAAGAAACTGGAACGGGAGAGTAGTGCCAACCAAAAAGACTTCACAAACCCTATTACTTCTAAACCCTCATTATTAGATAATTATCGGAATGAGGTTGAGATTTTAAATAGACAAGCCTTACCTTTGCGCCAAAATTTTAAGACCAAGGTAAAAGCTTATTTTAAAGGCAATGACTGATTTCCATTATGAAACTGATTTTAACCTAGAGGACGAAAGCAAATTCTTTGCTTGGATAAGCAATGTGTGTATGTCTGAAGGATTTACTTTAGGTGATTTAAATTACATTTTTTGTAACGACGCCTACTTGCTTAATATCAACCAAAGCTATTTACAACATGATGATTATACCGACATCATCACCTTTGATTATACGGTTGGCAAAGTGCTTTCGGGAGACATTTATATTTCGATTGAACGGGTTTCCGAGAACAGCGTTAGTTTCGAGGTTTCCTTGCAAAACGAATTACTTCGAGTTATGGCGCACGGGTTGCTTCATTTAATGGCGTATAAAGACAAAGAGCAGAAGCACATTATTGAGATGCGCGCAAAAGAAGATGAAAAAATAAAAATGTTCCACGTGGAACAGTAGAGCTTATGTTTGGAGAAAATTACGACGTTATAGTAGTAGGGGGTGGCCATGCTGGAGCAGAAGCCGCAGCGGCAGCAGCCAACATGGGTTCCAAAACCTTGTTGGTCACCATGAACCTACAAACCATCGGGCAGATGTCCTGCAACCCTGCTATGGGAGGCATTGCGAAAGGACAGATAATAAGGGAAATTGATGCTCTAGGTGGTTACAGTGGAATCGTCACGGATAAATCCGCTATTCAATTTAAAATGCTGAACAAATCAAAAGGGCCTGCGATGTGGAGCCCAAGAGCACAGAGTGACCGGATGCGTTTTGCTGAGGAATGGCGATTAATGCTGGAGCGAACACCTAACGTAGATTTTTATCAGGAGATGGTTTCGGGTTTACTAGTTGAAAAGGGTGCTATTATTGGTGTTAGGACTTCATTAGGAATCGATATTAAAAGTAAAGCCGTAGTATTGACAAACGGAACCTTTTTAAACGGATTAATCCATATTGGCGAAAAACAATTTGGTGGCGGCAGAGCAGGAGAGAAGGCAGCAACCGGAATTACAGAACAATTATCTAGCTTTGGTTTTGAGAGTGGTAGAATGAAGACAGGGACTCCGCCTAGAGTAGACGGAAGGTCCTTAGACTATTCCAAAATGATATTGCAACCAGGTGATGTCAATCCTGAAAAATTTTCATATACAGATACGTCAGTTTTAAAAATACAGCGTGATTGTCACATGACGCATACCAGTGCTCTAGTTCATGATTTATTGCGGGAAGGTTTTGACCGATCCCCAATGTTCAATGGAAGAATTCAAAGTATTGGCCCTCGTTATTGCCCCTCTATTGAAGATAAAATACACCGATTTGCAGATAAAGACAGTCATCAAATGTTTATTGAACCCGAAGGTTGGAACACCGTTGAGGTTTATGTAAATGGTTTTTCCACCTCCTTACCTGAAGATGTGCAATTTAAGGCCCTGCGTTCTGTTGTTGGATTTGAAAGCGTAAAGTTCTTTAGACCAGGGTATGCAATAGAGTACGATTATTTTCCGCCCACGCAATTAAAACACACCTTGGAAACAAAGTTAATCGACAACCTATACTTTGCTGGACAAATAAATGGAACGACTGGCTATGAGGAAGCGGCTTCCCAAGGTCTTATGGCGGGTATTAATGCGCATCTTAAAGTAAACGAAAAAGAACCCTTTATACTCAAACGCGATGAAGCTTATATTGGTGTTTTAATTGATGACCTTATTACTAAAGGTACGGATGAGCCGTATAGAATGTTTACCTCCAGAGCAGAATATAGAACTTTGTTGCGCCAAGATAATGCAGACCTAAGATTAACACCTATGGGACACGCAATTGGTTTAGCTTCCGCCGAACGACTAAGGCGTATGGAAGAAAAGTTAAAGAAATCTGACGCCTTTGTAACATTTTTTAAAGAGACAAGTGTTCTTCCTAAGGACATTAATCCTATACTAGAAAGTGTTGGCTCCGCAACTGTTAAGCAATCCGATAAGATGTTCAAAGCTTTTTCAAGACCGAAAGTAACCATGCAACATATGCTAGGTTTAAAACCAGTAGCATCATTTGTGTCTGACAACAATATAGATAGTGAAGTGCTTGAACAAACTGAAGTTCAGGTAAAATATTCCGGTTATATCGC
Organism: Maribacter sp.; assembly: GCA_047633095.1. GTDB lineage: Bacteria > Bacteroidota > Bacteroidia > Flavobacteriales > Flavobacteriaceae > Maribacter. Next base: position 4,002 of record JBLIEO010000048.1, on the reverse strand, counting down.
AAAAGAAAGAGTAAATGCAGACAAACTTCTTCGCTTAGAAAACGTTAAAATTCCTACTGGTTTCGACTACTCCAAACTACAGTCCTTATCCTATGAAGCTAGAGAAAAATTCGCCGCAATCAGACCTGTAACCATTTCTCAAGCATCTAGAATTAGTGGTGTCACTCCAAGCGATATAAGCGTACTATTAGTTTTCTTGGGTAGGTAACCAAAATTGTTCCACGTGAAACAATATAGCTCTGCCTTATAATGCATTATCTTCACACCTAAATAATCTATACCTCTGAAACTAGCATGAAACCGTATTTAAAGACAAAGGATTATTTCTATTCCAGACAGGAATTCGATCTTCTATTTGATGATAAAAATGAAATGCTGATCACCTCACCCGTACCGGATAACTTAGAGAACTACTATCAAAGCGAAACCTATATTTCTCATTCAGATCAATCAAAAACGCTTATAGATAAACTATATCTTCTAATAAAATCCTTTAGCCTTACTAAAAAAGTGCAATTGCTTAATTCACTTTTACCCAGTAAAGGAAGTATTTTAGATATTGGTGCAGGAACAGGTGATTTTCTTTTAACCGCCAAGAAAGATAAATGGAATGTTTCTGGAGTAGAACCTAACCCCTATGCTAGAACAAACGCAAACGTAAAAGGGATAGCTCTATTCGAAAACATTAGTTCCCTGCCGGACTATACCTATAACATTATAACCCTTTGGCATGTACTTGAACATTTACCTGACCTTGATTATCAGTTGAGACATATCACAAAACTTCTAAAAAAAGATGGTTACTTAATTTTAGCGGTTCCTAACTTTAAGTCCTATGATGCGAAGCACTACAAACAACACTGGGCAGCTTTTGACGTACCAAGACATCTCTGGCACTTTTCTAAAAAATCGATAGTAAAACTATTAAAGCCGCATGGTTTAGTACTATATAAAACCAAACCCATGCTGTTTGATTCCTTTTATGTATCTCTCCTCTCTGAAAAATACAAAACAGGAAAAAACCGGTATTTACCTGCTTTCTTCCGAGGATTAGTGTCAAACCTAAAAGGAATGGCCTCTAAAGAGTATTCCTCCCATATTTATATTCTAAAAAAGAACTAACTCTTAATTTTAGCCCTTTTCTTATGCTTTTATGCATAACCATACACAATTACACTTAATTATTTTAAAGGTTCGTTAAAACAAGCCTAACAAGCTTACTAGCGATAATTATAACTTATATCAAATTACATTCCCATCAATAAAACAAATACTTTATAATTTATATTAGTACCAACACACCTGTTCGCTATATAAAATTAAAAAATAGCGAATGCATTTAAAAACCTTTATTACTTTTGCGCAACATTAAAATAAAAACAATGAAAAAAGTAATCCTTGGATTAGCAGTACTAACCATCGTAGCCTGCCAACAAGAAAAGATTGGATACGTTGATAACGTAAAGTTAATGAACGACTATCAAGAAAAAATAGATGTTGAAGCCAAGTTTAAAGTAAAAGCTGATGCGCTATCAAAAAAAAGGGACAGTATTTCACAAGCTTTCCAAATTGAAGCCCAAGCTTTCCAAGCAAAGGCACAAAGCATGCCGCAACAAAAAGCTCAAGACGAATATGCCACCTTTCAACAAAAAGGTCAATTTATTGGTCAACAACTACAACAAGAAGACCAACAACTACAAGCAGAAGGTCAAGTACAAATGGATAGCGTTATTAGTAACGTTAAAAAAGAAGTTAAAGCCTATGGCAAAGCTAACGGTTATAGTTATATCCTTGGTGGTGGTGACGGAGGAAGCGTTCTCTATGGAAAAGAAGCTAACAACTTAACCGACGCAGTTGTTAAGATGCTAAACGACAAATATAAAAAATAAACAACTGTATTTTAATATTTTCAAACCCAGCAAATTTGCTGGGTTTTTTAGTCTCTGATACCTTCAATCTTCTCGATACCTTTTTCTATAGTAAACTGATTCTTAGGAAGAAATCCTTTAACAATCAATACTATACCACATATAACTAAAATAACACCCACCCCTTTTTTAACCAAACGTATCCGATAATAGGTAAGCTTTTTCTTTAACTGCTTTGCTAATAGAATTTTAAACAAATCTGTGGTAAAATATGCGGCTAACATAGTTCCAAAGAACACTCTAATTCTTACCGGTTCATTATCTAAACTAGGGCCCACGATAATTATAACGCCTAACCAAAACACAAGAACACCAATATTTATAAAGTTTAATAAAAACCCTTTTACAAAAAGTTCTAGATAATCTCCTTTCGTAATTTTAATGGGTGCGTTTGAATCTACTTTAACACCCTGCTTAAAAAATGTAGTAACCCCATATACAAGTAAAATTGCACCACCAAACACATATAATCCTGGTTGATTACTCAGATTTTCTAGTAGTTGGTAACTACTAAAATATGCGGCTATAATGAATAAAATGTCAGCAATAATTACTCCAATATTAAAACTTAATGCTGCCCTAAAGCCTTTAATTGCACTCGTTTCTAATAAAACAAAAAATACAGGGCCAATCATAAAACTTAATAAAAAGCCTAAGGGTATTGCTGCCTGTACATCTTCAAACATAAATTATCACATTCTTTTTATATTCCCTCCAAACACTGTTTTTTCATCTACCTTGGCAGGATTTCCATATAAGAGTACTTCGCCACCTGCCTTTACACTTACCTTTACATAATCACTAGCATATACTTCTGCCTTACTTCCCGCATTCACATTAATGGTAGAAAATTTTGTCTGAAACGTTTTACCTTCATAGACACCCCCCGTATTAATTTGTACATCTTGAACTTCCGCACTTCCGATTGCATTTATTACACCGCCAGATACTGACTTAACGAGCATTTGTTCCACGACCGCAGTTATTCTAATTTCACCCCCCTCTTGTGCTTTTAGCTCCAAAATATCTTGCCTAATTTCATCTTTACTTCGTATCAGAGCATCTTCATTTACATCTATAACTACTAATTTACTTTTATAATAAATAGCCACGAAAGTTTTATATCCGCTAAAAATCTTTCCTATCTGCATACGAACTTTAAGCACTCCATCATTATTAACAATGGCCACCTTATCAGTACTTTCTCCTGTAATTACCGCCTTATTTTCTGTAGATTTAATCAGCTTAATCGATAAACCATCAAAGCCCTTTAATTCCCTAAAATCATCCAACGCCATTGTTACCTTATTATCTTGTGCAACAACCACTTGAAATCCTAAAAGCAACCACAGAATTAAAAAATGTTTCATTTTGTCTGTTTTCATGAAGTACGGCATACTGGCAATATCGCTAGTTTAACAACCCTAATTCTTTACTACAAGCCCTTAAATCAAATTCTGTTCCAAAACCTATTTTTCGTTCTTACCTATTAAGGTAAAATCTAAATGTCGTTTTATCAAATCACTATTCTTTACCATAACAATTACCTCGTCTCCTAATTGATACGTTTTTTTAGTACGTTCTCCAACAATCGAATATTCCTTTGCATCGAAGATATAATAATCTCCTTTGATATCACTAATACGTACCATTCCTTCACACTTGTTCTCTACAATTTCAACATATATACCCCACTCAGTAACGCCGCTAATAACTCCAACAAATTCCTTATCCTCATGGTCTTGCATGAACTTAATTTGCATATATTTCACAGAATCACGTTCAGCACTTGCAGCCAGCCCTTCCATATCTGAAGAGTGTTTGCACTTCTGCTCCAGTGGTTCTGCCTTCACACTACTACCTCCATCTAAATAATGTTGCAATAGACGATGTACCATAACATCTGGATACCTACGTATAGGTGAAGTAAAATGACTATAATAATCGAATGCTAAGCCATAATGTCCTATATTATCCACAGTGTATACCGCTTTACTCATAGTACGTATAGCAAGGGTATCTACCAAATTTTGCTCTTTTTTACCTTTTACATCTTCTAAAAGTTTATTTAATG